>NZ_JAQQGK010000002.1:381146-728635 GCF_028550695.1 Pseudomonas sp. BLCC-B112 | reverse complement strand
GACGGCAATAAATGCACATGTTTCAACCGATCGGGTCATCAAGGCAGCTAAAACGAGAAGACCTTGAAAGGGATGGCTGTAAGAGCGGAACCGCCAGTAGCCACACCCGCAGCAATGGATATGTACACCGTCCATCTCTACCCAGAACACAAAAAAAGGCGGCTACCCCCAGGTAGCCGCCTTTTTCATGCCTGCCGGTAAAGCTTATTCCGCCAGTTTGTAGGCAATGATGTAGTCGCCCATCTTGGTGCCCAGGGAGCCATGGCCGCCCACGACCACCAGGACGTACTGCTGGCCGTCCTTGCCGGTGTAGCTCATCGGCGTGGCCTGGCCGCCCGCTGGCAGGCGGGATTTCCACAGTTCCTTGCCGTTTTTCACGTCATAGGCGCGGATGTACTGGTCCAGGGTGCCGCTGAGGAAGCCCACGCCACCGCCGGTGACCATGGAGCCGCCCATGCTCGGTACGCCGATTGGCAGGCCGATCGGGATCGGCGAGCTGTCGCGGCTGGTGCCGTTCTTGTGCTTCCACACCACTTTGTTGGTGGTCAGGTCGATACCGGCCACGTAGCCCCAGGCCGGTGCCTGGCAGGGCACGCCCAGAGGCGACATGAACGGATGCATGATCACCGCGTAAGGCGCGCCCGTGTTGGGTTGCACGCCCGAGGTTTCGCTTTCGCGCTTGCTGTCGGCGGCGACTTCGGCACGCGGCACCAGCTTGGAAACGAAGGCCATGTAGTTCGGGCTGGTGAACAGCAACTGGCGCACCGGGTCCAGCGAGACGCTGCCCCAGTTGAACACGCCGACGTTACCCGGGTAGATCAGGCTGCCCTGTACCGACGGCGGGGTGTACTGACCTTCATAGCGCAGTTCCTTGAACTGGATGCGGCACAGCATCTGGTCGAACGGCGTGGCGCCCCACATGGCTTTTTCGTCCAGTGGCGGCGGCAGCAGGTTCAGGTCCGAACGGGCCTGGGTCGGGGCGGTGTGGTCGCCTTCGACTGCGCCGGTCGGGGCCGGTACTTCACGGATCGGCACGATCGGGGTGCCGTCGCGACGGTCCAGTACGTACAGGCTGCCTTGCTTGGTCGGCTGGATCAGCGCCGGCTTGACGCCGTCCGCGGTCTTCATGTCGAGCAGGGTCGGCTGGCTGCCCACGTCCATGTCCCACAGGTCGTGGTGGGTGAACTGGTAGTTCCAGCGCAGCTTGCCGGTGTCGATGTCCAGGGCCACGGTGCCGGCGCTGAATTTCTCGGCGCCTGCGGTGCGGTTGCCGCCCCACTGGTCAGGCATCTGGTTGCCCAGTGGCAGGTAGACCATGCCCAGTTTCTCGTCGACGCTGGCCAGGGACCACATGTTCGGCGAGTTGCGGGTGTAGGTCTGGCCTTCTGGCAGGGGAGCGGTTTCGTCGGGGTTGCCCGAATCCCAGTTCCACACCAGGTGACCGTCGTGCGCGTCGAAAGCGCGGATCACGCCGGACGGTTCGTTGGTCGATTCGTTGTCGGTGACGTGACCGCCGATGATCACCAGGTTGCGGGTGATGGCCGCCGGCGAGGTGGAGTAGTAGCCACCCGGAGTGAACGGGCCGATACCGGCCTTGAGGTCCACGGCGCCTTTGTTGCCGAAGTCTTCACAGACTTTGCCGGTGTCGGCGTTGATGGCGATCAGGCGCGCATCGGCGGTGGGCAGGAACAGGCGGCGCGGGCAGCTGGCGGCGATGGCCTGGCCCGCTGGGGACAGGGTGGCCGGCTGGCTGATGGCGTCGGCGTTCTTGAAGTTGGCTTCGTCGTAGTACGACACGCCACGGCAGGTCATGTGCGCCCAGCCACGGAAGTCGTCGCCGTTGGGGCCCTGGATCTGCGGGTCGAAGCGCCAGATTTCCTTGCCGGTATCCGGGTCCAGTGCCAGCACCTGGCTGTGGGCGGTGCAGGCATAGAGCTTGCCGTTGACCTTCAGCGGGGTGTTCTGGTTGGTGATCTCCACCGGGTCCTTGGCGGTCGGCATGTCGCCAGTGCGGATGCGCCAGGCTTCCTGCAGCTTGCCGATGTTGGCCGGGGTGATCTGTTTCAGCGGCGAGTAGCGGTCGCCGAACTCGGTGCGACCGTAGGCCTGCCAGTCACCATCAGGCATGGCCGGTGCAGTGCTGGCCATGTCGGTGCTGTCGCGGCCCAGGTCGCCGGAGATTTCCCCAGGGTTGGTGAACTGGCTGCCAATGGCGGCGCCACCGGCCAGGACCACGGCCACGCTCAAGGCCGCGGTGCCGATCGGAGCCGGGCCATCGCGCAGCAGCGGACGACGGAACCAGGGCAGCAGCAGGACCACGCCCAGGGCGAACCACAGGGACAGACGTGGCACCAGTTGCCACCAGTCCAGGCCGATTTCCCACAGCGACCAGAGGGTACTGGCGAACAGTACCAAAGCATAAAGGCCCAGCGCGGCGCGTTTGCCGGCCAGCAGCAGAAGGCCGGTCAGCGTCAGGCCGATACCGGCCAGGACGTAGTACAGCGAGCCGCCGAGCATGCTCAGCTTGATCCCCCCGGCCAGCAAGGCCAGGCCCATTAGCAGCAGCAAGATTCCGAGCAGGCTTGGCAGCCGGCGGCTCGGACTTGAAGCACCCTCAGTGCTCATAGTGTGGTTCTCCGTGACGTTAAGAGTGTTCCCGCGCTTTTTCACTGTAGATGACGATCAGGCGCGGGCTTGGTTCAGCTGAAAACTGTGAATGGCGTCGTTTTTTGCCTCGCGGCTTTAGAACGAACTCTGGATCTTGATCCCGCCGATCAGCGCGTCGTCCACCTGGCTGACACCACCGGGATGACGGATGTATTGCAGGTTGGGGCGCACGGTCAGCCAGTTGGCCAGGTGCACGCCGTAGTACAGCTCGGCGCTGTATTCAGTGCCCTGGGGCGGCAGGTAGCCGGGGTTGTCGTAGTCGTAGATCGCGCGGGCCTGGTTGCGGGCCTGGGCGTTCTTGCGGTACGCCGGGTTGACGTGGACCCGGGCCAGGGCAAAGCCGATGTCGTCCTTGGCGCGGGCATCGAACAGGCCCTTGTAGACCAGGCCGGCCTGGACGTAGTTGTCGATGGCGTTGGTCTTCTTGTCATGGGCGGTGACGTTGGCGAACAGGCTCAGGCCGCGGGAATGGTCGCCGGCCAAGCTGGTGACTTGCTGTTGCGCGCCGAACCACAGGCCGTGCTTGCTCGAGCTGCTGCGGTAGGCTTCGCCACTCAGGGCCGCGCTCTGGCCGTTGCTGTCCTTGTACACGTCGCTGGCCTTGGCGCTGCTGTAGTAGTAGCCGGCGCGGTACTCACCGGCCAGGCCGTTGAGCTTGGGCGTCCACACCAGTTCCACCGGCAACAGGGTGCCCTGGGTGCCACTGCCGCTGAGCTTGAAGCCGTTGTCGCGGTCCAGGTTCGACGGGTTCTGCTCATAGGCGCCGATCTGCGCGTAGACCTCTGGCGTCAGGTGGTATTTGACCCGCAGCGCCCACTGGCTGACTGGCCAGTTGTACCAGACGCTGCCAGCCCAGTTGCCCACCTGGGAACCGCAGAACGCCAGGTTCTGGAAGTCGCAGGGGAAGCTGTTGAAATCTTCGCCCTGGCCGAAGCGGCCGGCCTTGATGTCGAGCTTCTGGTCGAAGAATTTCTGCTGGTACCACATCTGCGTCAGGCGCCAGGTCTGGCCACGGCCCCAGACTTCCTGGGCCGAGGTGAAGCCGCCGACCCGTGGATCGTTGATCCGGTCGTTGCTGATGTTGTCGCCGTCGCGCTTGGTCACGGTCAGTTGGAACTCGGCGTCATCCCAGCCAAGGATCTTCTGCAGGTCCAGGTGGCTGCCGAAGGCGAACTGGTCGCTGTAGCGTGCGGTGCGGTCGTGGTCGTAGCCACCATGCAGGTTCGAACCCATTTCGCCGACGTAGTCGACCTTGAAGTCGTAGCCCTTGTTCGCCAGTTCCGTGCGCGTGCCGTTCCAGTCGCCGAGCATCCAGGGCGAGTCGCTGTCGAAGGCCGGGGCGGCCTGGGCGCAGGCGGCAAACCCCAGGGCGCCGAGCAGGCTCAGGGTCTTGGGCAGGGCAACGGGAGTCAGGACAGCGCTGTCTTTTAGGCGCTGAAAAGTAGGCATAGGCATTCGAGTCAGGTCTTTTTCTAGGAATAGGCAGAAGCAAGGGCGCGGCACGTGGCATCGATACAGGTTGATCGAGGACGGCAGGCCACTGATTTCAAAGGGAAAGATGAAACGGTTCAGCTTTATTAGGGGGCTAAGGATAAAGCGCCGTCTCATCAAGAGAAAGCGCTTTTATTGACATGAACCGTTTCGGATTCGGTAACAGTCACCGGGCCCGGGCAGGTTCAGCGCGGGGCGGTGGCCCCGGCGAGGGATCGTTTCTGCCGGGTGTAGCTCAGTGCGAAGTGCGCCACCAGGCCGAAGATCAACCCCCAGAACGCGGCGGCCAGGCCGAGAAAACTCATGCCCGAGGCGGTGACCAGGAAGGTGATCAGCGCGGCTTCACGCTGTTTCTCATCGGCCATGGCGCCGCTGAGCCCGGCGCTGATGGCGCCGAACAGGGCGAGGCCGGCCAGGGCCGCGATCAGCTCCTTGGGCAGGGCGGCGAACACCGAGGCCAGGGTCGCGCCGAATATCCCCATGAGGATGTAGAACAGGCCGCAGGCGATCCCGGCGATGTAGCGTTTGTCCTTGTCTTCGTGGGCTTCGCGACCGGTGCAGATGGCGGCGGTGATGGCGGCAAGGTTGATGCCATGGGAACCGAAGGGGGCCAGCAGCGCCGAAGTGATAGCGGTCCAGGACACGATCGAGCGCGCCGGGGTGGTGTAGCCGGCGCTGCGCATCACCGCCATGCCCGGCACGTATTGCCCGGTCAGGGTCACCAGGGCCAGGGGCAGGCCGATGTTGACGATGGCGTGCCAGCTCCACTCGGGGGCGGTGAAGATCGGTTTGGCCAGTGCCAGGGTGATGGAGCCGCCATTGAAATTGCCGAGGCCGGCGGCCACGGCGCAGCCCACCAGCAGCACTGCCAGGATCGCGTAGCGTGGCGAGAAACGTTTGCCCAGCAGATAGGCCGCGATCATCGCCAGCACCAGGGCCGGTTGCAGGGTGACCGAAGTGAACAGCTCGGCGCCAAAGCGGAACAGGATGCCCGCCAGCATGGCCGCGGCAATGGCCTTGGGCAGGCGGCTCATGAGCTTGTCGAAGGCCCCGGACAGCCCGACCACGGCAATGATCAGCGAGGCGACTATATAGGCGCCTATGGCTTGGGGCAGCGACACCGTGGGCAGCATCGACACCAGCAGCGCTGCGCCGGGCGTTGACCAGGCGGTGATCACCGGCACCTTCAGGCGCCAGCTCAGCAGCAGGCCGGTGAGGCCGCTGCCGATGGAGATGGCCCAGATCCAGGACGACACCTGGTCACTGGGCAAGTGGGCTTCGCGGGCAGCCTGGAACACGATGATCAAGGGGCCGGCGTAGGAAATGATCACGGCGATCAGGCCGGCGATCACGGCGGAGAGGGACAGGTCCTTGCTGAGACTGTGCATGGCATCTCGAGTGGCGTGGGTGAGAGAAAAATTGAGTCGATTGGGTTGGCGATGGTTGAGTGTATTTCAATGAATTGAATCGATTCAATTGTTTCTCAAGAAGGATTTGCCAGAGGTCTTTTGGGTTTATGTGTAACTTATTAATTTATAAGTATTTATCTTGATCATGAATAAAGTGTTCGAGTTGCTTGCGGTTATTTCATTTGCCTGATGATCGAATCAATAGGTCGATTGAGTCGATGTTAAGGGGCCATGCTGGCCTGTGATATGCTCCGGCCCACTTCAATGCAGCCGATGGTGATCAGCCTCCATGTGGGTTCCCCAGTTAAGCGAGTTCAATCAGCCGGTCTACCTGTCCATTGCCGACGCCTTGGCGCGGGATATCAGCAGCGGCCTGTTGAACGACGGTGACCGCTTGCCGACCTTGCGCGAGCTGGCGGTGACCCTCAATGTCACCCCCGGCACCATCAGCCGCGCCTACAGCGAAGCTCAGCGTCGTGGCCTGGTGCAGGGTGAGGTGGGGCGAGGCACTTATGTGCTGGCGCAGCCGCCGCTGGTGTTGCCGGAAGGTTCCAGCGCACCGTCGCTGTCCCTGGGGCAGTCCGAAGCCCTGGATCTGTCGATCATCAAGCCTTACAGCGAAACCCTGGAGTACTGGTTGCGCGGCGCGTTGGTGGGCATGGCCCGCAGCAGCGATTTCGGTCGTGCCCTGGACTACGCCCCCGACGGTGGTCATCCGGCCCATCGTGAAGCCGGTGCCCAGTGGCTGCGCCATTCCCTGCCCGAAGCCCATTGGCAGCAGGTGGTGATGACTGCCGGTGCCCAGCACGGGTTGATGGTGGCCATCAGCGCCTTGAGCAATGCCGGCGATCTGCTGCTCTGCGAATCCTTGACCTACCCGGGCATCATCTCCGTGGCCCACGGCCTGGAGCGGCGCCTGCGGGGCGTGGCGATGGACGAGCAGGGGATGATTCCCGAGGCCTTGCGCGAGCAGTGCCTGCGGGAAAAACCGGCGCTGCTGGTGTGCGTCGCCAGCTGCCAGAACCCCACCACGGCGATCATGTCACCCCAGCGCCGGGCGCAGATTGCGGCGATTGCCGAAGAGTTCGACTTTTTGATCATCGACGACGATATCTACGGCTTTCTCGCCACCGATCCGTCGATCAAACCGCTTTCCAGCTATGCGCCGCAGCGTTCGGTGTACCTCACCAGCCTGTCCAAGGCGATCATGCCGGCGTTGCGCGTGGGCTATCTCTACAGCCCGCCGAAGTTGCTGTCGCGCCTGAGCTCGATGGTCCGCAGCAGTGTGTGGATGCCGTCGCCCCTGACCGCGCAATTGGCCAGCAACGTGATTGTCGAGGGATTGGACCGCAAGCTGGTGCAGACCCAGCGCAACGAAGCGGCGGCGCGTCAGGCGATTGCCCGGGAAGTGTTTGCCGGCTTGGAGATTCAGACTCAGCCCCACAGCTATCACCTGTGGCTGACCTTGCCGGAGCCCTGGACTGGCGATGAGTTCGCCACCCTGGCCCGAGCCAATGGCGTGCTGGTGATGAGCGGCAGCCAGTTCCAGGTGGAACGCGGTGCCAGCTCCCGTTGTGTGAGGGTGGTGCTGATGTCGCCGACGACCCAGGACGAGTTGCGTTTTGCCCTGACTCAGTTGGCCAGCTTGATCGAGGCGGACCCGCGACGTTATTGCTGAGAACCGCTTTCGCCGGCAAGCCGGCTCCTACACAGATCTGTAGGAGCCGGCTTGCCGGCGAACGGTTTAAAAGGTGGTACGCAACCCCACTTCCACACTGCGCCCGGCGGCCGGGGCGATGTCCCGCAGAATCGAGCTGGCGTAGCGCACGGTCTGGTTGGTCAGGTTCTCGCCCTTGACGAAGGCCAGCCACTGGCTACGGCCAATATCGAAGCGATAACCGGCACTGGCGCCAAAGGTGGTGTAGCCATCGGTGCTGCTTTCGTGGTCCGGCACTCGGCCCTGGCCGGCGGCATGCTGCACATCCAGGCGCGCCTGCCAGCGATCCAGTTCCCAGAGCAGGCCGCTGTTCAGGCGCAGCGGGGCAATGCGTGGCAGGTACTGGCCATTGTCGAGGTTCTTGGCCCGTGTGTAGTCGCCGGACAGATCCAGGGCGAACTTGCCGTAGGCGCTTTCTCCCAGGCTCCAGCGATCCTGGGCTTCGATCCCGGTGAAGCGTGCTCGTACTCCGCTGTAGGCGTATTCCGGAATTCCGCCTGCCTCTTCTTCGCCTTCATCGTTGAGGGTGCGCCCCGTGCCCAGCAGGCCGATGTAGTTGGAGAAGTGGCTGTAGAACACCCCGACGCTGCCTTTGTGGGTGCCGTTGTCAAAGCGCAGGGCCAGGTCGCTGGACACGGCCTTTTCCTTGGACAGCTTGGCGTTGCCCAGCTCATAGGTGCCAGTGGCGACGTGGGCGCCGTTGGCATACAGCTCATAGAAGGTCGGGGCGCGTTCGGTGTAGCCCAGGGTCGCGGCCAGGGACCAGACCGGCGTCAGGGTATAGACCGCGCCGGAGGACAGGCTGCCGGCAGTGAAGCTGCTGGACTTGTCGGCCTGGGCAAAACGCTCGTTGCCTTTGCCGTCCGGGTCCACGGTGGTGTGTTCCAGGCGCCCGCCGAGGCTGAGTTTCAGGCGCTCGGTGGCTTGCAGTTCTTCAAGAATGAACAGGGCGCCGCTGTTGGTATCGGTCTTCGGCACGAAGGCTTCTTCACCCAGGGCGGAAAACTCGTTGCGATTGACCTGGGCACCGATCACCCCTTCCAGCGGGCCGATGGGCAGGTGCCGAGCCTCGACCCGCGCCTCGTAGCCCTTGTTCTTGAAGGTGGTGCCGGTTTCACCGCCTTCGATCTCCCGGTGTTCATAGTCGGTGTAGCCGGCGTTGAACTTGAGCGAGCTGAACGGGCCCTGCAGGTTGCGCAGCTCTGAGGCAAAGGCGTAATGATCCTGCTTCATGCGGATACGCACGTCGTCTTCGGCGGGGGAGCCGTAGTTGGCGTCGTAGTTGCTGTAGGACAGGCCGGCATAACCGTCGTCCCAGGTATAGGAACCGCCGATGGCGCCGCCGTCCTGGCGACCGTCGCTGTTGCCCAGGCGGCCTTTCTTGCCGTCGCCATCTTCGCTCGCTGGCGCGTGGCGGCTGCGGGCGTAGCCAGGAATCTTCAGGTCATTGAACTGCCGGGAGTTGGCGTCCAGGTGCAGGGCGAAGGTGCCGTCGCCGGCTTCCAGTTTGCCGGCGCTGCTGCGGGTGGTGTCGGCGCCGCCGTAGCGCAGTTCACCGGCCCCGTGAATACCCTCGATGGCTTCGATGGGAATGCGGTTGTCGAAGCTGTTGATGACCCCGCCAATGGCGTTGCCGCCGTACAGCAAGGCTGCCGGGCCACGAACGATTTCGATGCGTTCAACGTTGACCGGGTCCAGAGGCACGGCGTGGTCGTAGGACAGCGACGAGGCATCCAGGGCACCGACGCCATTTTGCAGGATGCGGATGCGGTCACCGTCCAGGCCACGAATCACCGGGCGGCTGGCACCGGGACCGAAGTAGGACGAAGACACACCCGGCTGCTTGTTCAGGGTTTCACCGAGGCTGCCTTTCTGTTGCAGGGTCAGTTGATCGCCTTCCAGCACGGTGGTGGGGGCGGCCAGCTCAGTGCTGCCCAGAGGATTGGCGGTGATGACTTGCTGGGGCAAATCCAGGGCCTGGGCCTGGGAGGCAATCAGCAAGGCGGCGGACAGCGGCGACAGGCGCCACAGTAAAGAGCGGGAAGGGCGAGGGACTGAAAGGGACATCGGTCATTCCTTGGCAAGCGTTGCGCAGCGCGCTTTGAGTCAGAAAACAGGCAGGACACGGGGGTGCCCAGGATGCGGGTGAGTTGTTATTGATTGATACAATATAACATCTCTTTTATCGCGAAAAGCCAGGAACTTTTTGCTTCTCATGCTCAATCGCCGTGGTTGTCTACGGCGGCTACAGTTAAAACAGCGCTCTGGCGCGGGCGCATGCCCTCGGCTAAGGTGCGCGGCTTTCCCTATTTTCTTCCCGCAAAGGCCTGGCATGACCGACACCCACACCGACCCGCTGCATGGCGTAACCCTGGAACAGATCCTCAAGGCGCTGGTGGAACACTACGAATGGTCGGGGTTGGCCGAGCGCATCGATATCCGTTGCTTCAAAAGTGACCCGAGCATCAAGTCGAGCCTGACCTTCCTGCGCAAGACGCCCTGGGCACGAGAAAAGGTCGAGAAGCTCTACGTGAAGTTGCAGCGCACCAAGCGTCCGCTCTGAGGAATTCCATGGCCGGTGTATCGCTGCAGGGGCTGCTCAGCCGACGCGGGCTGATTGCCATTGCCGCAGTGCTGGGTTGGCTGGGGCTGACGGTTCAGCTGTACCTGATTCTGTTGTTGCGCTGGGAGGCCGGGGCCAGCCTGCTGGGTGGGCTGGTGAACTTCTTCAGCTTCTTCACCGTACTCAGCAATACCTTGGTGGCCAGTGTGCTGACCTGTGCCCTGAATCTGCGGATTTCCCGGGGGCAGGCGTTCATGCTGCATCCGGCGGTCAGTGGCGCGGTAGCGGCGAGCATTGTCCTGGTGGGGTTGGCTTACAGCCTGCTGTTGCGTCATCTGTGGCATCCCCAGGGCTGGCAATGGCTGGCGGATGAGTTGCTGCACGACGTGATGCCGGTGCTGTTCCTGATCTACTGGTGGTGCTGTGTGCCCAAGGGTGGGCTGCGGCTGAGGCACGTCGGCTTATGGATGCTTTATCCGATACTGTATTTCGCCTATCTGCTGTTGCGCGGGAATGTGCTGGGGCTGTACCCCTATCCTTTTATCGCCGTGGACAAGCTCGGCTATCCCCAAGTGCTGCTCAATGCCCTGGGCATATTGGCGGGATTCGTCCTGGTGTCGTTGTTGTTGCTGGGCCTGGATCGCTGGCTGGGCAAGCGCCCGGCGCCACCCCGGTAGGCCCCGGCTTGCCGGCGACGGGGTCCTTGAGACCGCTTTCGCTGGCAAGCCCGCTCCTACAAGGGAAATGCATTCCCGGTCACTCCGTAGGAGCCGGCTTGCCGGCGAAGGGGGCCTTGAGATCGCCTTCGCTAGCGTGCCAGTTCCTACCGTGAGGCGGGGTTATTCTGCTTCGCTGCCGTCCAGGCGCCAGTAACCGGCAGCCTTGACGAATTCGTCGTCGAGCCGGTGCTCATCCAGCAACACCCGACGCACCTGGCGCGAAACCTTGCTCTCGGTGGCCACCCAGGCATACAGCTTGCCTTGCGGGACCTGCAACTGACGCACAGTGCTGATCAGGTCCTGCGCGCCGCCATCACGCTCCACCCAGATCACCTCGACCTCGGCGGCGCTATGCAGTGCCTGGCGCTCCGCTCGATCCTGAACCTCGATCACCGCCAATACCCGGCGTCCGGCCGGCAGTTCTTCCAGGCGTCGGGCTATGGCGGGCAGGGCCGTTTCATCGCCGATCAACAAGTAGCTGTCGAAGATGTCCGGCACGATCATCGACCCCCGCGGCCCGCCGATGTGCAGGTACTGTCCCGGCTTGGCCTGCTCGGCCCAGGTCGAAGCGGGGCCGTCGCCATGGAGCACGAAGTCGATGTCCAGTTCGCCCTGTTCCAGGTCGTAGCGGCGCGGGGTGTAGTCGCGCATGGCGGGCATCGGTCCGCTGTCCTTGCCCGGGCCCAGCACCAGGGTTTCCAGGGCGGCTTGCTGTTCGGCGTTCTGCGGGAACAGCAGCTTTACATGGTCGTCGCTGCCCAGGCTGATGAAACCGGCCAGCTCAGGCCCGCCGAGGGTGATGCGGCGCATGCGCGGGGTCAGGTCGACGACGCGCAAGACTTCCAGGCGCCGGCGCTTGATCTCGTGCATGACCCGGTGAATGGATGGCTCTGGGGTTGCAGTCATTCGGATTTCTCCTGGGCAGTGTGGCTGACAGGACCATCGACAATGGCCTTGGCGGTGTTGTTCAGCAGGTCACGCACCCGGAGGATTTCTTCCGGGCTCCAGCGCCCATGGTGCATTTGCAGGGCGTGGCGCAGGTTGTGCACCGCCTCATGGATTTCTGCAGGGCGGTCGTGGCCGCGCAGGGAACGCTTGCTGACCTCGATGCGCATGTGCACACCGTCCAGGGCAATGGCCTGCTCCTGAAGGGAAAGACGACCGGCGTCGGTGACGCTGTAGCGCTTTTTTCCGCCTTCGGCGTCGCCCTGGATCATTTCGCTTTCTTCCAGAAAGGTCAGGGTCGGGTAGATCACACCGGGGCTCGGGCTGTAGGCGCCGTCGAACATGCCTTCGATCTGGCGGATCAGGTCGTAGCCGTGGCAGGGCTGCTCGGCGATCAACGCCAGCAGCAGCAACTTCAAGTCGCCGGGGGCAAACACCCGGGGGCCGCGGCCGCCGCGTTCGCGAGCGGGACGGCGCTCGAAACTGTCGTGGCCGTCACCCTGTTCGCGGTGGTGAGGGGGCTCTCTCATTTTCTCTTTCTCCTGTTCGGTTCAGATATAACTTAAGATATATCTTAACGATTGCGCAAGCACTTCTACGCCATCCAAAGCTGCCGTTGGTCTGAGATGGAAAATCACAATGGGCGGGCGATCCACGCCATGGAGTGGCGTGGAGGGGCGGGGCACCGCAGGGATTCAGCGTTGGGCGAGGCTGCCCAGGCACTGGGTGCTGCTGCCAGGCTGCAGGTAGGGCATGAGAATCGGCGCCATGCCCTTGAGCACCTGCACCGGCAAGGCCGAGGTGAACTTGAAGCCCTGGGCCGAAGCCCCCGGCACGTAGGCTGTGAGGGTGCCGAAGTGGTGATCGCCGATGTAGAACACGAAGGTTGCGGTGCGGTTGATGGACTTGGAGCTCAGCACCCGGCCGCCGGCACCAGTGGCCTCGATGCGGTTGTCGCCAGTACCGGTCTTGCCGCCCATGGCCAGTGGCGTGCCGTCCGCCAGTTTGAAACTGCCGGATACCCGTTTCGCGGTACCGGCATCCACCACCTGTGACAGGGCCCCGCGCAGCGCCGTGGCGACCTCCGAAGGCATCACGCGCTTGCCCTTGCCAGGGTCGTTGCTCAGGCGGGTTTCGTAAGGCGTGCCGGCGGCAAAGTGCAGGCTGTCGATGCGCAGGGACGGCAGGCGCACGCCGTCGTTGAGGATGGTGCCCACCAGTTCGGCGAGCGCCGCCGGACGATCGCCGGAGCTGCCAATGGCGGTGGCCAGGGAGGGCACCAGGTGGTCGAACGGGTAACCGACGCTCTGCCAGCGCTGGTGAATATCCAGGAACGCTTCGACTTCCAGCATGGTACGGATGCGGCTGTCCCGGGCGCTGCGATGGCGACTCTTGAACAGCCAGCTGTAGACCTCCTGGCGTTCGAACTCACTGGCCTTGACGATCTGGCTGAAGGTCGCGTCGGGGTTGTTCATCAGGTAGCCCAGCAGCCACAGGTCCAGGGGATGGACCTTGGCGATGTAGCCCTGGTCCGGCAGGTCATAGGCTCCCGGGCCATAGCCGGCATAGAGCTTGTCCAGGCGCTCGTCGGTGAGTTTTTCGGCGGTCTTGGCGTTTTTCATATGGGCCCGGACAAAGCGATTGAAACTGTCCTGGCTGGCGTCCGGCAGCAGGTAGCGGTGCACGGCAGCCAGGCGGATCGCCGTGGGGTGCATGCCGTCGAGAAAGGTGTCCAGGCGTGCCTGGGTGTCCTTGTTGCGGTACTTCTTCCAGAACCGCAGCAGGAACGAGGTGCCTTCGTGGTCGGCGAAGCGTGCCAGGTATTCCTGGCGCCGCGGGTTGGCGTCGTCCTTGAGCAACTCGGCACTGCTGCTGTCGCCGCCGTAGGTGCTGTAGCGCACCAGGTCACGCATCAGGCGAATGAACGGCAGGTTGATGGATTCGCGCAGGGCATCGCGCAGGGTCGGGCTGCGGCCGTTGTCCTCTTTGCGGAAGTTGTTGAAGTGATGCAACCCGCCGCCGGTGAAGAAGGCTTCGCCGGGGCTGGCGGAGTAGGTGCGGTCCAGGGCCGCGTCGAGCATCTTCGGCAAGCTGCGGTCGCTGTTCTGCATCAGGTAGTCGAGGGCCCAGCGGCTCAGTCGGTCCTGGTCGTTGACCACAAACTTCTTCAGCTCGGCCGGGGTTTTCCCAGCGTGCTTGTCGTGCAACTCGGCAATGATCTGCAGGTAGGTGGTCAGCACCCGCAGCTTGGCGGTGGAGCCCAATTCCAGCTTGCTGCCTTCGTTGATGTCGAAAGGCTGGTCGGTGCTGTCGGTCTGCACCCGCACCCGCGAGCCGTCGGGGGTGAGTTCGAACAGGGTGAAGCTGTAGCGCACTTGCGTGGTGCTGGTGGGGGTCAGCAGGCGCTCGCCGAGCACACCGATCTGCGCGGCGAAAGCCGGGTCGGCGAGCTGCTTGAGGTACTCGGTGGCCTGGCGCTGCAGGTCGCTCTGCAAGGTGCTGGTGGCCGACAGGTCAAGGCGGTCCAGGTCGTACAAGGGGCGGTTGAGCAGCGCTGCCAAACGGCGGCGGGCCACGCTGATGCCCTTGTTGGTTTCGATCGGCTGGATCGTCGGTTGCTGCTGCCAGTCGCGGTAGCTGACCTTGCTGGCCAGGGCCGCGGCGGTCAGGGCGGGATCGATGACATTGTTCTGCGCCAGCAGGCGGATATGGCTGTCGGTGAGGTCCGCCAGCTCGGCGTGCCCCTTGACCAGATAATAGGAAGGGCGGCGTTGCGCGATCATCAGCGACAGCACCTGGCGCAGGGCCAGGCCGCGCTGGGCCAGGCTCCTGGCATCGGTGGCGTTGCTGGACAGGGCCTGGTTGACCTGATCGAAATCGGCGCCGTACCAGACCCGCAGGCCCTCGGCCATGCCATGTACCTCGCCGTGGCCCGGAACCGCCGACAGCGGCACGCTGTTGAGGTAATCGCGGACGATCCGGCGTCGGGCCTCCAGAGTTTGCGGGCCATCCTGATAGGCGCGCACGCTGGCGGAAATCATCTGGCGGATCTTTTCGCCGCCGGACACCGTCAAGCCATCGGGGGAGTGGCGGTATTTTTCCAGCTGGGTGGCCAGGGTGCTGCCGCCGGCGGTCTGCCCGGGCAGGTGCAGAAGCTTGGCCACCTGGGACCAGGCGGCCTTGGCGAAGCGCGGCCAGTCCACCGCCGGGTTGGCCTGGGCCAGCTTGGGGTCCAGCAGATCGCGGTTCTCGATGAACAGCAGGCTGTGCACCATCAGGGGCGGAATATGGTTGAAGCTGGCATACAGCTGTTGTGGGTAATTGAATTGATACAGGGGCGCGGCGCGGCAATCGGTGATGGACAGGCCGGCCTGGATTTTCTCGGTATAGGGCACGAAAAAACCGTTTTTGCTGTAGTCCATCAATGCCGGGGAAAACCGTGTCTGAGCGTCGATCAGGTAGCCGCGTTTGAGCAGACGCGGCAGGAACTCGCCCAGGGCGCTATAGCCCAGACGCCGGTCGAAGGGGCCGGCGCCGGGATAGAGCATGGCGTCGCTGGGGCCTGGTTGCAGGGAATAGCTCAAGTCTTGAGCCAGCTTGCTGAATTCCCGGGCCTGGAGCTTGGAGGTACGCATTTCCCGGGTGGCGGCGACACCCAGGGCGATCAGCGTGATCAGCAGTAGCAGCCAGAACAGGCGCCAGGCATAACGGTAGGCCCTGGGTTTTTTGGGTAAAGGCGCTTCGTCCTCGCTGTGGTTTGGCACTGCGTTTTTACGCGAATCGGTCTGCCACAGAGCGCCCATAGTCGATTGATCCATTCACGCAGATTGATCGGACTTGTCTGAAGCTTAGTCGGTGGTAGCCGCGGCAGAAGAAATTGTGAAAGCAATGGGGCCTGGAACCGGGTCGCGGCCGCAGGGCTGATCAGGAACCGGTGGGAAAGGGCTGTGATAGAGCCTTCTTCCAGGTAAATACGCCCTAGGTAGGGGCATGACGATGCACCAGGGCTGTGCAATACTCCGGGCCCTTTCCGAGTGAGGTTTAAGGGCAAAAAGCAGGTAATGCTTCTCCGCGAAAGCGGTATTTGCCGAGATTTCTCTCTGAATTTAGCTACTTATAGAGTGAAAAGCCCTGTCGGGAGCTTTTTATACTGCGCACCCCGCTGATCTGGCAGGTCTTGTCCTACAGACGCGCCGCCCCACAAGGCCGGTACGGTTGAGCAAGCTGCGGCTATCCGCCATGGCTTCGCAGACTCGGTGGTTCATATCCAATAACAAAATGAGGTTGTATCTCTATGTCAGTTGGCAACCAACTGCCCCACGGCGAGACCGCTCAGGGCGGCCCGCTGAAACGCGAACTGGGCGAACGGCATATTCGCTTGATGGCCCTGGGCGCCTGTATCGGCGTCGGCCTGTTCCTGGGCTCGGCCAAGGCCATCGAAATGGCCGGTCCGGCCATCATGCTGTCCTACATCATCGGCGGCCTGGCGATCCTGGTGATCATGCGCGCCCTCGGCGAGATGGCGGTGCATAACCCGGTCGCCGGTTCCTTCAGCCGTTACGCACAAGACTACCTGGGCCCGTTGGCGGGTTTTCTGACCGGCTGGAACTACTGGTTCCTGTGGCTGGTGACCTGTGTCGCGGAGATCACGGCGGTGGCGGTGTACATGGGCATCTGGTTCCCCGATGTGCCGCGCTGGATCTGGGCCCTGGCGGCCCTGGTGAGCATGGGCTCGATCAACCTGATCGCGGTCAAGGCCTTCGGTGAGTTCGAGTTCTGGTTCGCCCTGATCAAGATCGTCACCATCATCGCCATGGTGATCGGCGGCGTCGGCATCATTGCCTTCGGCTTCGGCAACGACGGCGTGGCGCTGGGGATTTCCAACCTTTGGGCCCACGGTGGCTTCATGCCCAATGGCGTGACCGGCGTGCTGATGTCGCTGCAGATGGTGATGTTCGCCTACCTGGGCGTAGAGATGATCGGCCTCACCGCCGGTGAAGCGCGCAACCCGCAGAAGACCATTCCCAACGCCATCGGCTCGGTGTTCTGGCGCATCCTGCTGTTCTACGTGGGCGCGCTGTTCGTGATCCTGTCGATCTACCCGTGGAATGAGATCGGCACCCAGGGCAGTCCGTTCGTGATGACCTTCGAGCGTCTGGGCATCAAGACTGCCGCCGGCATCATCAACTTCGTGGTGATCACTGCCGCGCTGTCGTCCTGCAACGGCGGCATCTTCAGCACCGGGCGCATGCTCTACAGCCTGGCGCAGAACGGCCAGGCCCCGGCCGGCTTCGCCAAGACCTCGAGCAACGGCGTGCCGCGTCGCGCGCTGCTGCTGTCGATCTTCGCCTTGCTGCTGGGCGTTCTGATGAACTATCTGGTGCCGGAGAAAGTGTTCGTCTGGGTGACCTCGATCGCCACCTTCGGGGCGATCTGGACCTGGGTGATGATCCTGCTGGCCCAGCTCAAGTTCCGCAAAGGCCTGAGCCCGAGCGAGCGGGCTGCGCTGAAATACCGCATGTGGCTGTACCCGGTCAGTTCCTACTTCGCCCTGGCGTTCCTGGTACTGGTGGTGGGGCTGATGGCCTACTTCCCGGACACCCGCGTGGCGCTGTATGTCGGCCCGGCGTTCCTGGTGCTGCTGACTGTGCTGTTCTACCTGTTCAAGCTGCAGCCCACCAACGCCCAACAGGGTGCGGTGCGTTCGGCGTCGTGATCCCTCGCTCGGCAAGCTCTTGTCTTGAGCATCCCGGGCCAACGGCCTGAACAGAAGAATCCGGCGTCCCGCCAGGGCCGCCGGATTTTTTTTGCCTCGGTTCAGCCTCCCAGGGTGCCGCTGGTATCGGCATCGAAAACCGCCTTGGCTTGTCGGGCCAAGGGGGTCAGCAGGCTCAACAGCGTCGCTTCGTCATAGAGCTGGTGGGCCGCCAGGTTCGCCGGGGTGGGGTCGATGGGAATCAGCACTTCGGCATCGGCTGCGTGCAGCCAGATCGCCGTCACCTGCAACGCCGGGATGAACAGCAACCTCAACTCGCAGGATTTCCCCTGCAGCAGGGGGGCCTGTTCCGCCAGGTTCAGGGCACTGATGGTGGACGCCGCCAGAGCGCCGTGATTGAGCGCCGCGAACTCGACCTTGCCGGCCACTTCCGTCAGTTGCGCGTCGGCGATGGATACACCGCCGGCGAACACCAGGTAATGCCAGTCCCCCGTCGTGGCTTGGTCCAGGCCCTTGCCGTTGGCCAGGTCCTCCAGGCTGAGGGCGTAGCCGCGAAATGCCTGGGACAGGCTCAGGGTGCCGGCATTGGCAAAGGCGCGGTTGACGCCGAAACCCTGGGTGCGCAGGGCTGCCTGCAGTGCCGGGTGCAAGGTCTGGACGCCGTGGGTGGGCGCCTTGGGGTAAGTCAGTTGCATGACGCCTCCTAGTTTTTCCGGGTGAAGTAGGTGTGGGTCCAATTGCCGCCGCCGTTGTAGGAACCGGGGAAGCTGTTAAGGGCACGGGTCGAGTAACCGAAGATGGAGTCGGCGACCAGGATGTAGCTGCCATCGGTGCCGTAGATCGTCAGGAAATGCGCGCCGCCGCCATACCAGGCGCAACGCAGGCCGACGGGACGGCCCATGCCGAGCTGGTTCTCGATGGCCGGCATCTGCATCCGGTTTTCCCGCATGCCGCCATAACTGCGGGTGGTTCTGAGGGCCGAGTCCAGGTAGCCGTAGACGTTGCACGGTCCGGGCTGGCTGCAGCAGGAGTTGCGGCCCAATTCGGCATTGGCCACCCCGCACTGGGTCCAGGAGCCGGTGCCGTAGTAGTTGCCGACCGATGCCGACAGTGCCGCCCAGCACCAGTTGCTCTGGGTTTGCGGCTGCACGCTGAAATTGAGTCGGGCGCCGGCCTGGGGTGCAGCCTCGGCGCGTGGGTCGATTTCAGCCAGTTGCGGATCGATCAGCGTACCGGCCAGGCATTGGGGCAGGGCCTGCGGGTTGCCGGTGGGGGTCAAGGTGGTGCTTAACATGTTCATCCTCCATGAGTGAAAACCAGCCTCCGGCTGGTGTCGCTGTGGCATCTGGGCTACAGCAAGTTGCCGGACCCGGCGCTGGGTGCTGCGCGGCGCCAGCCTCGATGGCGTGCGCTGGCCGGGTCTGCAAGCAACCTTAGATGAGGTATGCGTCAATGCAATTTAATTATGCGTTTGTGCATTGTGGCGAGCGTGAATGTCCCTGATAAAGGGGGCGTCCACAGTCGGCCCCGGTCCGGGTTGTGAACCCTTGTCGAGTGCCGAGTGAGGCTAGACGTCGATGATCACCAGGGTGCCGTGGCTGCCGGGCAGTTGCTGGGACAGTTGCTCGAAAGACAGCAAGGGCATGCTGGAACTGCGAAAGGTCAGTGGTGGTTCGGTCTGCTTTCGGTGGTCCGGTCAAGCATCGGGAGGATGTCGGCTTCTAGAATTCGTCCATCAGCAGCACGCGGCATTCGCGGGCTTGAAAGGCGTTGATCTGTGGTACCAGGCGGGTGAAGTGTTCGGTTTTGCAATGAGCGTCGAGGGCGGCGCGGTCCGGCCACTGTTCGACGAAGATGAAGTGGCCGGGGTCTTTCTGATCGACGAACAGATCGTAGGCGATGCACAGCGGTTCCTGGCGGGTTTTTTCCACCAGTTCGGCGTACCACGGGCGCACGGTTTCCAGGTGTTCGGGTTTGATGAAGTCTTCAGCGATAACCTTGAGCATTCCAATCTTCCTTGTGAGTCGTCAGGCTCCCCAGGTAGCCGGGGAGGCCTGGACAGACGTGCTTAAGCGGCGGCTTGGGTATTGGGTTCGAAGCTGTCGGCCCGGGCCAATTGCCACATGCGCGAGTAGAACTCGCCGTTGACTTCGCCGGTGAGCAATTCGCCGGGCTTGAGGAACACATGCAGTTGGGAGAACAGCTTGATCTCGGTGGCCGACATGCGTCGCACCAGGTGCTTGGCTTCCAGTTGCGACGGGTGCTGCAGGCCGGCGGCGGCCAGCATCTCGGCCAGGGCCTTGAGGGTGTTGCGGTGGAAGCTGTACACCCGCTGGGCCTTGTCCGGCACCACCAGGGCACGCTGGCGCAGGTTGTCCTGGGTGGCGACACCGGTGGGACATTTGTTGGTGTGGCAGCTTTGTGACTGGATGCAGCCGATGGCGAACATGAAGCCCCGGGCCGAGTTGGCCCAGTCGGCGCCGATGGCCAGGACGCTGGCGATGTCGAAGGCACTGACGATCTTGCCGCTGGCACCGAGCTTGATCTTGTCCCGCAGGTTCAGGCCCACCAGGGTGTTGTGGACGAACAGCAGGCCTTCGCGCATGGGCGCGCCGATGTGGTCGGTGAACTCCACGGGGGCTGCGCCGGTGCCGCCTTCCTTGCCGTCGACCACGATGAAATCCGGGAGGATGCCGGTTTCCAGCATGGCCTTGGCAATGCCCATGAATTCCCACGGGTGGCCCAGGCAGAACTTGAAGCCCACCGGCTTGCCGCCGGACAGCTCACGCAGTTGCTGGATGAAATGCATCATTTCGATCGGGGTGGAAAATGCACTGTGGCTCGACGGCGAAATGCAGTCCTCGCCCATGCGGATGCCGCGTGTGTCGGCAATTTCCTGGGTCACCTTGTGCTTGGGCAGGATGCCGCCATGACCCGGCTTGGCGCCCTGGCTCATCTTGATCTCGATCATCCGCACTTGCGGGTTCTGCGCCTGGGTGGCGAAGCGCTCGGGGTCGAAGCGGCCGTCGGCGGTGCGGCAGCCAAAGTAGCCACTGCCCAGTTCCCAGGTCAGGTCGCCGCCGTGTTCACGGTGATAGGGGCTGATGCTGCCTTCACCGGTGTCGTGGGCGAAGTTGCCGAGCTTGGCACCCTGGTTCAGGGCACGGATGGCGTTGGCACTCAGGGAGCCGAAGCTCATCGCCGAGATGTTGAATACCGAGGCCGAATAGGGCTGGGTGCATTGCGGGCCGCCGACGGTGACCCGAAAACTGCTGGGGTCGCTCAAGGGCGCCGGGCGCATGGAATGGCCGATGAACTCGAAGCCCGACTGGTAGACATCAATCAGGGTGCCGAAGGGTTTGTCGGCGCTTTCATTCTTGGCCCGCGAGTACACCAGGGAGCGCTGGGCGCGGGAAAAGGGCAGGGCGTCGCTGTCGGATTCCAGCAGGTATTGGCGGATCTCCGGACGGATGCCTTCCACCAGGTAACGGATGTTGCCCAGGATCGGGTAGTTGCGGCGTACCGCGTGGGGACTTTGCAGCAGATCGAAGATCCCCAGCAGGCTCAGCAGGCCAGTGACCAGGGTGAATGGCCAGAGCCAGTCGTGTTCGAGAAAGGGCAGGCTGGCGAGGGTGAATATCACGCAGGCAGCAAAGAAGGCGTAGCGGCTCAGAAGTGACAGGCTCATACGGTTTCCTTGGTTCGGACTCATCAGGTCAATCAGGCACCGGGTGCCTTGATAACGGGTAATCGACAGCGACACCGAACGGCTGGGACGGTGGGCTGCACAGGCATTTCTTATAGGAATTCACGGCTGTGTCAGAGCGTTGCAGCCCAGCATACTGGCCCGCTGGGGCCTTACGGGCAAGCCTGAATCGGGGGAACGAGGCAGGAGTCAGACCATTGTTGTAGAAGCTTATTGCGATAAGTTCTCGTTTAAAGAGGATTTTATTGTTACTGTATAACATTGTTTTTCACCCCCAGCCGCTGGAGACTCCGATGAAACCCAACATCCACCCTGACTACCGCCCCGTGCTGTTTCACGATACTGCCGCCGACGTGTTTTTCCTCATTGGCTCTACCGTCGATACCGACCGCACTTACCAGCACAGTGATGGCCAGACCTATCCCTACGTGACCCTGGATGTGTCCAGCGCTTCGCACCCGGTGTACACCGGCCAGCAACGCAAGACCCAGTCCGAAGGCCGTATCGCTGGCTTCAACAAACGTTTTGCCTCCTTCGGTTCCAGCGGTAAAGCCGCTGCCAAGTGAGGTCATTGGCCTCCATTCTCGCCGCCGTCCGTTGGAGCTCTTTCAGCGGACGGATGGTGTTAAAAAGCCATCATCCCCCTCGGAAATGCTTCTACGCTTGAATCAGGCAACAAGGATCAGTGTTGCCAGTGAAAAGAATGAAGGACATGTGCATCGATGTTGACCCGAGGTGTCTCATGGGTGAGCTGAACGTTGCCACAGTCACACGCCAGCCCGAGGTTCTGTTGGTGGACAGCCAGGACGCGATCCTGCAACGCCTGCACCAACTGCTCAGTGCTCATTCCTACGTGCTGCACCTTGCCCACGACGCCAGCGAAGCCCTGAAGGTCATGGCCACCCGGGAGGTGGACCTGATAATCAGCGCCGCCCATCTGCCGCAGATGGATGGCCCGTCCCTGCTGGCGCGCATTCATCAGCACTATCCGGACACTACGCGCATCCTGCTGACCGGTGACCCGGACCTGAAACTGATCGCCAAGGCGATCAATGAAGGGGAAATCTACCGTTACCTGAGCAAGCCCTGGGATGATCAGGAACTGTTGCTGACCTTGCGCCAGGCGCTGGAGCATCAGCATTCCGTGCGTGAGCGCCAGCGCCTGGAGGCTCTGGCGCAAGAGCAGAACACTCAGCTCAAGGCCCTCAATGCCGAGCTGGAAAAACGCGTCGCGTCGCGCACCGCGGAGCTGCAACAAACCGCCGACATGCTGGACCTGGCCTATGAGGAGCTCAAGCACAGCTATGCCACGGGCGCCGAGCTGTTCTCGCTGCTGGTGAACCAACGTCTGCCGAGCGACAAGCAGACCAACCGCCGGATCATCGATTTGGTGCGTGCCTACTGCAAGATCCACGGCATCGACGCCGTGGCGCAGCGCGACCTGGCCATGGCCGCGGCCCTGCACAACATCGGCAAGCTGAGCTGGAGCGACAGCATGATGATCACCCCGGCCGATTGGTTGCACCACCATGAGCGTGAACGCTATCGGGCTTATCCGGCGCAAAGCGAATCGCTGCTGATGACCCTGGAACCGGTGCAGGATGCGGCGCGCCTGATCCGCCATCACCAGGAACACTGGGATGGCAGCGGCTTTCCCGATCACCTCAAGGGCGAGGCGATTCCCCTGGGCTCGCGGCTGCTCAAGCTGGCGGTGGATTTTATCGAACTGCAGTGCGGGCTGATTCTCGAACGGCACATGAACAGCGACGAGGCCCTGGTGTTCATCCGTAAATACGCCGGCCGGCTGTACGACCCCGAGTTGGTGGAGGGGTTTATCCAAGTGTGTTCTGTGTACCTCAGCGATGTGACCCTGGGCGACCCTTCGGTCAAGGTCCTGGGCACCCGGGAGCTGGCGGCGGGCATGCTGCTGGCGCGCAACCTGAATGCCGACAACGGCATGCTTCTGCTCAACGCCGGCAAGGTGCTGAGCCAGCCTCTGGTGGACAAACTGATCGCCTTTGAAACCATGGAAGGCGCCCGTTACAGCGTGTTCGTCAAGCTGGCGCGAGAGCCGCAGTCGGGCACCTGAGAAACACCCTGGAACGACGGGAAATATACCGCTGGCGGATGACGACCCGCTGCCGGGCATGTGATCCTTGCGCCTTCGTTCTCAAGGTGTCCAGGTCCCCATGTCGCTGCCCTCCGCCGTTGCACCCTCCGTCATCCGTATCGCCGCCGCCCTGTTGCTGGGGGCCGATGGCCAGACCCTGCTGGTGCGCAAACGCGGCACCCAGGCCTTCATGCAGCCTGGTGGCAAGATCGAAGCCGGCGAGCCGCCGGTGCTGGCCCTGGCCCGAGAGTTGGAAGAGGAACTGGGCCTGCGCATCGATCCGAGCCAGGCCCGCTATCTGCAACAGTTTTGCGCACCGGCCGCCAACGAGCCCGGCCATGTGGTGCAGGCGGAGGTCTTTCTTGTTCGCATCGACACTGCGGTGACCCCGGCGGCGGAGATCGAGGAGGTGCGCTGGATCGATCCGGCCAGCGATGGTGATTTGTTTCTGGCGCCGTTGACACGGGATCTGATCTTGCCGTTTTATCGCAAGGCCCAGGCGAGCCTCGCCTGACCTCCCGTTGCCAAGGACTGCCATGATCCCACTTCACGACTACCTGATTTTCGCCGCGGCCTCGTTGCTGATGGTGCTGACCCCAGGCCCGAACATGATCTACCTGATTTCCCGTTCGATCTGCCAGGGGCGCAAGGCCGGGGTGACGTCGTTACTGGGCGTCGTGGCGGGCTTTTTCGTCCACCTCTTTGCCGCTGCACTGGGCCTGACCGCGATCTTCATGGCGGTGCCCATGGCCTATGAAGTGCTCAAGTGGGCCGGTGCCCTGTATCTGCTGTGGCTGGCCTGGCAGGCGCTCAAGCCTGGCGCGCGATCGCCGTTCGAAGCCCAGCAGTTGCCGGTGGACTCGCCCCGCAAGCTGGTGATCATGGGGTTTCTGACCAGCGCCCTGAACCCTAAGATCGCGGTGTTCTACCTGTCGATCTTTCCGCAGTTCATTCATCCCGAGCACGGTTCGGTGTTCTCCCAGAGCCTCATTCTCGGCCTGACCCAGATCAGCGTGAGCTTTTCGGTGAACCTGCTGATTGCCCTGTTTGCCGCAGGCATTGCCTCCTGGTTCGCCAGCAACCCCACCTGGCTTTCGGTCCAGCGTTACTTCATGGGGTTCGTGCTGGCGGGGCTGGCGGTGCGCTTGATGTTCGAACAACGCCGTACCAACTGAACATGACGGACTGACGATCTCGCATGAGCCTGCAGATCCAACACCTGACTCCTGACGATGCCGCGCAATACCGGGCCTTGATGCTCGAAGCCTATGAGCGCCATCCCCAGGCGTTCACTTCCAGCGTCAGGGAGCGGGAAAAGCTGCCACTGGCCTGGTGGGCCGCACGCCTGGATGGCGAACTGGACTTGCTGCTGGGGGCCTTTTCCGAGGGGCGTTTGCTGGGGATTGTCGGCCTGGCCTTTGAACTTCGCGAGAAAGCCCGGCACAAGGCGACCCTTTTCGGGCTCTACGTCACGGGCGAGCAGCGTAGCTGCGGCCTGGGTTATCAACTGGTGCAGAGGTTACTGGCAGAGGCGGCCGATTATGAAGGCCTGCGCCTGGTGCAACTGACAGTGACGGCGGGCAATGACGCAGCGCTGTCCGTGTACCAGCGCTGCGGCTTTGTCCAGTTCGGGCTCGAACCCCAGGCGGTGTGCGTGGGGGAGGACTATCTCGACAAGATCCACATGTGGCGCGAAGTGCCACGCTGATCCTGCTCGCTGGCCAGCCGGCGCCTGCGTGAGGGTGGCGCTCAGCGTACAGCGCTGACGCCATCCAGGGTCGAGAACGAGGTGTCCTTGGCGGTCAGCAGGAAGTCACGCATGTAGGGCGCGTCCAGCATGTCGGCGCGAATCGCTGCGTACAGGGTGGCGAACAGTCCCTTTTCACCCAGGCGCTTGGCCTTCACATAACCCCGTGAGCTGTATTCATGCAGGGCCCAATGGGGCATGCCGCACACCCCGCGGCCGCTGGCCACCAGCTGCATCATCATCACCGTCAGTTCCGAGGTGCGGACCTGCGCCGGTTCGATGTCCGCCGGTTCCAGGAAGCGGGTGAAGATGTCCAGACGATCCCGCTCCACCGGATAGGTGATCAGGGTTTCGTTCAGCAGGTCTTCCGGGACTATGTAGGGCTTGCTTGCCAGGGGATGCTGGTTGGCCACTGCAAGCATGGCTTCGTAGGTGAACAGCGGCACATAGGTGATGCCGGCCAGTTCCAGGGGATCGGAGGTCACCACCAGGTCCAGGTCACCCCGGGCCAGCGCTGGCAGCGGTGCAAAGGAGAAGCCCGAGGCCAGGTCCAGCTCCACTTCCGGCCAGGCGTCGCGGAACTGGTCGATGGTGGGCATCAGCCACTGGAAGCAGCTATGGCACTCGATGGCCATGTGCAAGCGGCCGGCGGTGCCGCCGGCCAGGCGGGCAATGTCCCGTTCGGCGCCGCGCAGCAGCGGCAGGGTGGCATCGGCCAGTTGTAGCAGGCGCAGGCCGGCGCTGGTGAAGCGCACCGGCTTGGTCTTGCGCACGAACAGTGGCATGCCCAGGCGTTCTTCAAGTTCCTTGAACTGGTGGGACAGGGCGGACTGGGTCAGGTGCAGGCGTTCGGCGGCTTCAACCAGGCTGTCGGCTTCGCGCAGGGCGTGCAGGGTCTTCAGGTGACGGATTTCGAGCACCAGGATCTCCATGAGTAAATTTTGTGATCAACACGAAAAGGTTGAGTTTGTCTCATGTTGCCCGAGCTGTCGACAATAGCGCCATCTTTGACAAGGAGGCGCTTTCCCATGGCACTGGCCCACACCCTCGGTTTTCCCCGCATCGGCGCTGACCGCGAACTGAAAAAAGCCCTCGAAGCCTACTGGAAGGGCGCCCTCGATCAGGCTGCATTGCAAGAGGTCGGTCGCGAGCTGCGGGCTCGGCACTGGCAAGTGCAAAAAGACGCCGGCATCGACCTGCTGCCAGTGGGCGACTTTGCCTGGTACGACCAGGTGCTCGGCCACTCCCTGACCTTCGGGGTGATTCCCGAGCGTTTCGACGGTCTTCGCGATGCCCAGGGCCGCCCGACCCTGGACACTCTGTTCGCCATGGCCCGTGGCGCCAGTGCTGGCTGCTGCGGTGAGCAGGGCCAGGCGCAATACGCCCAGGAACTGACCAAGTGGTTCGACACCAACTACCACTACCTGGTCCCCGAGTTCAGCGCCGACCAGCCGTTCCAACTGAGCTGGGAGCAACTGTTCGACGAAGTCGAGGAAGCCCATGCCCTGGGTCATCAGGTCAAGCCGGTGATCATCGGCCCCTTGACCTACCTGTGGCTGGGCAAGGCCAAGGGCAATGGATTCAACAAGCTCGACCTGCTGGAGCGCCTGCTGCCGCTGTACGGCGAGATCCTCAACCGGCTCAAGGCCCAGGGCGTGGAGTGGGTGCAGATCGACGAGCCGATCCTGACCCTCGACCTGCCCCAGGAGTGGAAGAGCGCCTTCGAGCGGGCCTACCACATCCTCCAGTACTCGCCGCTGAAAAAACTGGT
Organism: Pseudomonas sp. BLCC-B112; assembly: GCF_028550695.1. NCBI lineage: Bacteria > Pseudomonadati > Pseudomonadota > Gammaproteobacteria > Pseudomonadales > Pseudomonadaceae > Pseudomonas > Pseudomonas sp. BLCC-B112. The sequence continues at coordinate 702,074 of NZ_JAQQGK010000002.1, read as the reverse complement.
GGCCACTTACTTCAGCGGTTTGGAAGACAACCTTGGCCTGGCGGTGGGCCTGCCGGTGGACGGCTTGCACATCGATGCGGTGCGGGCTCCGGAACAATTGGGCCAGGTCCTGGACCGGCTGCCGACCTACAAGATTCTTTCCGTGGGCCTGGTCAATGGGCGCAACGTCTGGCGCTGCGAACTGGAACAGGCCCTGCAGCAGTTGCAGGTGGCCCAGGAGCGTTTCGGCGACAACCTTTGGGTCAGCAGCTCCTGCTCCCTGCTGCACAGCCCGGTGGACCTGTCCCGGGAAGACCAGCTGGATGCCGAACTGAAAAGCTGGCTGGCCTTTGCCGTGCAGAAGTGCGGCGAGATCTCGGTCCTGCGTGATGCCCTGAACGATCCCCAGGCCCCGGCGGTGCAAGCGGCCCTGGCGCAAAGCCGCAAGGTCCAGGCCAGTCGTGCCCAGTCCCCGCGGATTCACAAGGCCCAGGTCCAGGCCCGGATCAAGGCCATCAGCGCCGCCGACAGTCAGCGTCAGTCACCCTTTGCGCAACGTATCGAACAGCAGCGAGCGCGCCTGCAATTGCCGGTCTTTCCCACCACCACCATCGGCTCTTTCCCGCAGACTGCATCGATTCGCCTGGCGCGCCAGGCCTACCGGCAGGGCAAGCTGTCGCTCAACGACTACACCGATGCCATGCACAGCGAGATCCGCCACGCAGTGCTGATCCAGGAGAGCCTTGGCCTGGACGTGCTGGTCCACGGTGAAGCCGAGCGCAACGACATGGTGGAGTACTTTGCCGAGCAACTGGACGGCTACTTGTTCACCCGTTTTGGCTGGGTCCAGAGCTACGGCTCGCGGTGCGTCAAGCCGGCCATCATCTACGGCGACCTGAGCCGGCCCCGGGCCATGACCGTGGACTGGATCCAGTACGCCCAGAGCCTCACCGACAAGGTCATGAAAGGCATGCTGACTGGCCCTGTGACCATGCTCATGTGGTCCTTCCCGCGGGAAGACGTATCGCGCAAGGTCCAGGCCCAGCAACTGGCGCTGGCCCTGCGCGATGAAGTGCAGGACCTGGAACAGGCCGGGATCAAGATCGTGCAGATCGACGAGGCGGCGTTCCGCGAAGGCCTGCCCCTGCGCCGCGCGCAATGGCAGGAGTACCTGGACTGGGCGGTGCAGGCCTTCCGCCTGAGCGCTTCGGGTGTGCGGGACGAAACTCAGATCCATACCCACATGTGCTACAGCGAGTTCAACGATGTGATCCAGTCCATCGCTGCCATGGATGCCGACGTGATCACCATCGAGACTTCCCGCTCGGACATGGAGTTGCTGCAAGCCTTCGAAGCCTTCGACTACCCCAACGACATCGGCCCGGGGGTGTATGACATCCACTCGCCACGGGTGCCGGACACTGCCGAGATGGTCAAGTTGATGAGCAAGGCGGTCAAACGCATTCCCGCCGAGCGACTGTGGGTCAACCCCGACTGCGGCTTGAAGACCCGCGCCTGGCCGGAAACCGAAGCGGCCCTGGTGAACATGGTGGCCGCGGCCCGCCAGCTGCGCAGCCAGCTGGCCTGAAAGCCGGTAGAAACCTGCTTGCCGACGAAGGCGATCATCAGCTCCACCTCGTCGGCAAACGAGGCGCCGCTCGAGCGCCCCTAAGCGATGACCGCTGGGCGGGCTTCATCAAACTGTCACGCAACTGTGGCAGCGCGAAACATCGAAGTTCATCAGACTCGCGCTCTACTGGGGTTCTGCGTTTCGGTGTTTTCCATGCGGGCAAGATTGTTTTCCACTGTCATCCTGCTGGCCGGGCTTTTGCTCGGCCAGCTGTCTTTTGCGGCCGCGCGCTGCGATGTCAACGTACCCACGCAACGGGTCGACCTGGCACAGGTGAGCCTGGCCTACCAAAGCATCGGTCGCAGTTCCGATCCGGCATTGCTGCTGGTCATGGGCCTGGGTGGGCAATTGATCCACTGGCCGGACGAAGTGGTGGAGGCCTTGTGTCAGCAAGGGTTTCGGGTGATTCGATATGACAATCGCGACGTCGGCCTGTCCACCTGGCGCCAGGCTCCGGCCAGCGCCAACCTGACCTTCGAAGTGCTGCGCTACAAGCTCGGCCTGCCCGTGGCTGCGCCTTATACCCTGAGCGACATGGCCGATGATGCCCTGGGGTTGATGGATGCCCTGCACATCGAGCAGTTCCATGTGCTGGGGGCGAGCATGGGCGGCATGATTGCCCAGCATCTGGCGGCCATGGCGCCACAACGAATCGAGAGCCTGACGCTGATCATGACCAGTTCCGGGGCCGAAGGCCTGCCGGCGCCGAACGAGGCGCTGGTGCAATTGCTGTCCCGGCGCAATGCGCCGAACCGTGAAGCCGCCCTGGAGCAGCAGGCGGATCTGCTGGCGGCCCTGGGCAGCCCGAAGATTACGGATGACCGTCAGGTTCTGCTGCATCAGGCTGCGTTGTCCTATGACCGGGCGTTCAACCCGGAGGGCGTCAAGCGCCAGATCATGGCGATCCTCGCCGAGCCGAGTCGGGTGGCCTTGCTCAAGCAACTGCGGGTGCCGGCGCTGGTGGTGCACGGCACCGCCGATCCGCTGTTGCCGGTGATGCATGGGGTGCACCTGGCGGCGCAGATCCAGGGCAGCCAGCTGAAGCTGATTCCGGGGTTGGCCCATCGTTTCCAGGACGCCTTCAAGGCGCCTTTGCTGGCGGCGGTGCTGCCATACCTGCAAAACCATCGCGAAGACACTTCCCACTGGGCGCAGATCGAGCCGGTGGATAGCGCGAATGTGCTGTGAGGCCATGCGCCTGTAGGAGCCGGCTTGCCGGCGAATGAGGCAACACCGTCTCAACGAACGATCTTGTCCACCTGAATGCCGAGCTTTTTCAGGCGGTACCAGAAGCTGCGTTCGGAAATGCCGATCATCTGCGCCGCTGCCGCCTGGACGCCGTTGCTCTGGTGCAGGGCCGCGAGGATGTAGGCCCGCTCCACTTCGGCCAGGGCCGCGTCCAGGTCGCTGGGCACTTGTGGGCCGACGCTGAGGGCCACGCTGCCCTCGGTTCCTGCTGGCGGGGTGTCGAACAGATAGCCTGGCAGGTCACTTTCTTCGATGACCGATGCGCGGGCGACGATGGTGGCCCGCTCCACGCAGTTCTGCAGTTCGCGGATGTTCCCTGGCCAGGTGTAGGAGGCCATGGCCTGTAAGGCTTGGGGGCTGAAGCCCGTGATGCGCTTGCCGGCGGTGGCCCCCAGGCTGTGGGCGAAGTGGCGGGCCAGTGGGGCGATGTCCTCGACCCGCTCGCGCAGCGCCGGCAAGGGAATGGGGAAGACGTTGAGGCGGTAGTACAGGTCCTCGCGGAACTCCTTGTTGGCCACGGCTTCCAGCAGGTTCTTGTTGGTCGCGGCGATCACCCGCACATCGACCTTGCGCTCCCGGGGATCGCCCACCGGCTCGATCACGCGTTCCTGCAGGGCGCGGAGGATCTTGGCCTGCAAGGCCAGGGGCATGTCGCCCACTTCATCGAGAAACAGGGTGCCCTTGTCGGCCTGCTGGAAGCGTCCGACCCGGTCCGCCACGGCGCCGGTGAAGGCGCCCTTGCGGTGGCCGAACATCTCGCTTTCCAGCAAGCCTTCGGGAATGGCCGCGCAATTGACGGCGACAAAGGGTTTGTCCGCGCGATTGCCGTGCTTGTGGATGGCCCGGGCGACCATCTCCTTGCCGGTGCCGCTTTCTCCGGTCAGGAGAATGGTGGCGCTGCTCTCGCGTACCGAGTCCACCGCCTGCAGTACCTGGCGAAAGGCCGGGCTGTCGCCCACCAGGCTGTCGAACTGCTGATGCTCGTCGAGCTCGGCGCGCATGCGCTGGTTGTCTTTGAGGATGTCGCGAAACTGCAGGGCCTTGCTGACGGTGATGTCCAGCTCATCGATATCGAAGGGCTTGGCAATGTAGTCGTAGGCGCCGTTGCGCATGGACTGCACAGCGTTCTTCACCGTGCTGTAGGCGGTCATCACGATCACCGGCAGGTTCGGGTAGCGCTGCTTGATTTCCGCCAGCAGTTGCGGCCCGTCCATGCCCGGCATGCGCCAGTCGCTGATCACCAGGTCGATGTCTTCCTGCTCCAGCACCTTGAGGGCGTGCAGGCCATTGCTTGCCGTGAACACCTGGATGCCGTTCTGGCTCAAGGCCGAAGACAGCAGGTCACAGAGTTTGGGTTCGTCATCGACCACCAGCAGGTTATGCGTCATCAGTGTCCTCGTCGTCCTCTTCACCGTTGGCCGGAATGTACAGGCTGAAGGTGGCGCCGGCATCTTTTTCGCTGACGCACTCGATGTGGCCGTCATGGCTTTCCATGATCGAAAAGACTTTCGCCAGGCCCAGGCCGGTGCCCGAGGCCTTGGTGGTGACGAAGGGGGTGAAGATGCGTTCCAGCATGTCCGGCTCGATGCCCTGGCCGGTATCGCTGACGCTGAGGATGGTTTCGTCTTCCTGCTGGGCGATGCCCAGGGTCAGGCGGCCGCCCTCGGGCATGGCGTCGATGGCGTTGAGGATCAGGTTCAGGCAGGCCTGCTTGAGCTGCCGGGCATCGGCGTGGATTGTCGCACCCGGTGCCTGGTCGTCGATCCGCGCTTCGATATTGTGGGTCGCCAGTTCCGGGGTGCAGAAGCCCAGCAGTTCCTCGACCAGCGGGCGTGCCGCCTGGGTGGCACGAATGGGCGCGCTGGGCTTGGCGAAGTCGAGAAAGTCGGTGATCAGGTCGTTGATCCGGCTGACTTCACTGATCACGTATTCCAGGTGGCGCTTGTCGTTTTCCGGCAGGTTGGCTCGACGGTGCAGCAGTTGGGTGGCGGTCTTGATGATGCCCAGCGGATTGCGGATTTCATGGGCCAGGCCCATGGCCACCTCGCCCAGGGCGTGCAGGCGATCGCGACGGCGCAACTGGCCCTCCAGGTGCTGCAGTTCTCCCAGGCGCTCGCTCATGTGGTTGAAGGTGCTGCTCAGCTCCGCCAGTTCGTCGCCACCGATCACCGGCACCCGCTGCCGGTAGTCGCCGGCGATCACCGCCTGGACCCCCTTGGACAGGCCCCGCAGCGGCCGCGTCAGGCGTTGCGACACCAGCCAGCCGACACACAGCGAGGCGGCCGAGCTGAGGAGGAAGATCAGGATGAACAGGTTGCTCTGGTTAACCAGGCCCACCAGGCTGCTGTGGCGCAGCAGGCCACTGAAAATCACCCCCACCAGGTCGCCGCTGTCGTTGAAGATCGGCCGGTACAGGCCGCTGTAGCGGCTGGTGAACTGCTCGGTGGGTTGGCGGGTGGCGCGCAGGATGTCTTCGATCTTGTGCGGCACGCGGGGGGGATGGTCCTCGAAGCGCTGGGTGGCGAAGATCTCCGAGAAATCATCGGCCTTGGCCAGGTACAGGCGCAGGTCCAGGGAGTGCACATCGGCCACGCTGGTGAGGAAGCTGGCGTCCAGGTAGGTGGCGATCAACAGCTGATAGTCGACCCCGTCGAGCTGGGTCTGGAAGGTCGAGACCACCGCCCCGGTGGCCACGCCACCCACCTGGATGGTCTGCAGGACGGCGTTGGAAGCGGTGCTGATCTGCCCTACCACGTCGTCCGCGGCGGTGGTGAACATCACCTTGTGGTCGCTCTTGCGGATCAGCGCCACCACGTCGATGCCCATGGAGTCGGCAATGTCGGCGGTGAGCTTGTCATGCTTGGCTGCATTGCGGTCCGTGGGCGGGCGCGTATAGCGCAGGAACAGCTGGGCGATCCGTGCGTTGTCATGGAGGATCTCGGTGATCTCGTCCTCGACGATCTTGGTGGATTCCTGCAGCCAGATGCGCACGTTGCTGTCGAAAATCTCCGACAACGTGGTGGCCGCCAGCTCCGCGGCAATCATGGTGGGAATCACACTGACCAGCCAGAACGCCAACACCAGCTTGCGCTGCAGGCTCCAGCGGGAGATGGCAAAAGGGCGGGGCGGGCGACGATCTTTTCTGGTCATGTACTTTCGCTTATTGCAGCAGCCATGGCGGGGTCGGAGCGATCCGGACGGACAAAGCGTTTTATCACCTTGAGCAGGGCATTGAGCAAGGGATTGCGATGTCGGAAAAACAACATGTTACCGGTGAACTGGCAACCCAGGCGCAACTTGCTGGCGTAACCGGCCTGACCACACTCGTACAGGGGAATGTGCTGCTGGATACAGTAGTCGACATTGGCCAGCCAACTGCGGAAGTACAGATTGTGCTCACGGGTGACGTTCAAGTCGTGGGCGAAGAATTTGTCGATCAGCCGATGCTGGTCGATGAGTACCAGGTTGAAGGCCACCAGTTGGTCCTGGACCCAGTACAGGACGCAGGCGGCGCGCTGGTCCAGTTGTTCGAGAATGCCGGTGAAATAGGCCGCCGGCAGGCGCTCGAACTGCAGGTCGCTGCGTTCCAGGGTGGCTTCGTAGAGGCGCATGATGTCGGGCAGCACGTCGTCGATCTGCCGCCGCCACTCGATGCGCGGCGCCGGGGCGCGCAGCTTGCGCCGCAGGTCCTTGCGAGTGGACTTGCCCAGGGTGCCAAGATAGGCGTCGATCGAGGCGAAGGGCACCGGCAGCAGCGCGCTGGGCAGGCTCGGCATGGCTTGCAGGCCGGCGGCCCGGCAACTGGCGACCCATTGCGGGTCGCTGCTGGGGGCATCCTTGACCGCCATCAGGCCGATGCCGAAGCTGTCGGCGTCGCGCCGGGCCAGTTGCAACAACTGCTCCAGCAACGCCTGACGACGTTCCAGGGGAACATGGCTGGCGGTGCCGGCACTGCACTGTTCGGCCACGGGCGAGCCGATGGCGTACAGGCGCAGCTCCAGGGCACCTGGCCACTGGCGTGCCAGGCGTTCGGTGACGCGTTTGGCCAGGCCGGAGACCGTGGTGTCGAGCCGATACTGAGTCGTGAAGGCCGGCGCTACCGCCACCAGGGTCGAGCCCTCGTAGATCGCCAGGTAACGCCAACGGAAATCGGCAATGGCGGCTTTTTCCACGGCCAGGTAGTAGTCCCAATCCTCCAGGGCGTCTGGAAAACAGTCGTTCCAGGCGCTGCGATCAATGGCCTGGATGGTGGAAAAGGCTTGGGCGGTAATCACGTATCTTCCTTAAGTCATGCCAGCTGGCGATAGTCTTCGCGCACCGCAGGTGCAACCACTCGCTGCTGGATGAAGTCCACGCTCAACTCGATCACCCGCTGGTATTGCAGGTCCACGGTGATCATGTGATAGCAGTTGTCCAGGAGGATCTTGGTCACCGGGCCGCCGAGCTTGCGCTCCACGTAGTCGGCATTCCACGGACTGGTGATGTCGTCCTCGCTGGAGTGCAGTACCAGGGCCGGGGTCATGATCGAAGGCATGCGTTTCTTGACCACGGCGTTCATCCGGTGCAACTCGCGCACCGTCACACCCTCCATGGTCAAGAGGCCCGCATCGCTGCTCTGGCCGGCCTTCATCTGTTTCTCGACAATGGCCCGCAGGCGTTCGTTCTTGATGCCGTAGGGCGGCTTTTCCTCGAAGCGGCAGATGTGCACGCCGAAGGGAATCTTCATCAGCAACGGGGTGAGGAACGCCAGCTTGTTGATGCTCCAACCGTCGTACTTGAGGGTGGTGGAATACATCAGCAGGCCGCTGATCTGTCCCGGATGCTCGGACGCCAGGTACATGGACATCACGGCGCCCATGGACAGACCGCCGACGAACACTTGCTCGTGACGCTGTTGCACGCCGACAAAGGTCTTGCGCACGCCCTCGTACCAGTCCTGCCAGCCGGTGGCCTGCAGGTCGCTGTTGTCCCCGCAGTGCCCGGGCAGGGTCGGAACGTACACCGTGCACGTTCCGTCCTTGGCCAGGCCCTGGGCCACCCGACGGAGTTCCGTCGGGGTGCCGGTCAGGCCGTGGATCAACAAGACCCCGACCGGACCCGTGCCGAGAACGAAGCCGGCGTCGCCTTCGCCCAGATCGATCTCAGCGGCGCTCATCGCTTCATGGCCCGATCCAGCAGGCGGTCCAGCAGTGCGATGCCCAGATCGATTTCCGCGTAGCTGATTTCCAGCGACGGGGCCAGGGTGATGACGTTCTTGTAGTAGCCGCCCACGTCGAGGATCAGGCCCAGGCGCTGGCCGTCGATCTCGATGTCGCCCTTCATGCCTTCCTCGACCATGAAGTCCAGGGTCGCCTTGTCCGGGGTGAAGCCGTCGGTGGTGCAGATTTCGCAGCGCAGCGCCAGGCCCAGGCCGTCGACATCGCCGATGATCGGGTAGCGCTTCTGCAGGTCTTGCAGGCCGGCCAGGAAGTACTTGCCCTTTTCCATGACCATCGCGCCGTAGTCGATCTCGCTGGTCATCTTGAACATTTCCAGGCCCACGGCGGTGCCCAGCGGGTTGGAGGCGAAGGTGGAGTGAGTCGAGCCTGGCGGGAACACGCCCGGGTTGATCAGCTCTTCACGGGCCCAGATGCCGCCCAGTGGGTTGAGGCCGTTGGTCAGCGCCTTGCCGAACACGATCACGTCGGGTTGGACGTCGAAGTGCTCGATGGACCACAGCTTGCCGGTGCGGTAGAAGCCCATCTGGATTTCGTCCACCACCATCAGGATGCCGTGCTGGTCCAGCACCTGCTTGAGCTCGCTGTAGAAGTTCATCGGCGGGATCACGTAGCCGCCGGTGCCCTGGATCGGCTCGACGTAGAAGGCGGCGTATTCGCTCTGGCCGACTTTCGGGTCCCACACACCGTTGTATTCGGTCTCGAACAGGCGGGCGAACTGCTGCACACAGTGGCTGCCGTACTCTTCCTTGGTCATGCCTTTAGGGCCGCGGAAGTGGTACGGGAACGGGATGAACTGCGCGCGCTCGCCGAAGTGGCCGTAGCGGCGACGGTAGCGGTAGCTGGAGGTGATCGACGAGGCGCCCAGGGTACGACCGTGGTAGCCGCCTTCGAAGGCGAACATCAGGCTCTTGCCGTTGGTGGCGTTACGCACCACTTTCAGCGAGTCCTCGACCGACTGCGAGCCGCCGACGTTGAAGTGCACGCGACCGTCGAGGCCGAACTTCTTCTTGGCGTCTACGGCAATCATTTCCGACAGCTCGATCTTGCCTTTGTGCAGGTACTGGCTGGCAATCTGCGGCAGGGTGTCGATCTGTTGCTTGAGGGCATTGTTCAGGCGCGGGTTGGCGTAGCCGAAGTTCACCGCCGAGTACCACATCTGCAGGTCGAGGTAGGCCTGCTCGCTGGTGTCCCAGACGTAGGAACCTTCGCAGCGGCTGAAGATGCGCGGGGGTTCGATGTAGTGAACGGTATCGCCGTAGGAGCAGTACTTGGCTTCTTTTTCCAGAAGGATCTGGTCTTCGGCGGTAGCGATGCGGATATCAGACATGGTGGAAGAGTTCCTGGGTTTCAAGGGAGAAATGGGTGGCGTTGGCCGCGTTGTTCGGCAGCTTTGCCAACAGCGCCGGCAGTTCGGCGAAGGAGTCGAACCGAGCGTGAGGAATCTTGTTGCGTTCGCAGTAGTCGGCCAGGCGATCCTTGGCGAAGACGAAGTCGGCGGTGGCAGCCACGCACATGTCCGACTGGCCATCACCGATCACCAGCACGCGTTTGCCCCGTGGCGTGGATTTGCACTTGCAGTTGCCGGAGGCGGCGCGGCAGGCGTCGCTGGCGTAGGGAAAGTCGATGCGCCAGCTGTTGTGGTCGACCTGGCGCAGGCGGTTGGCGAGGATCGGCAGCAGGGTCACGTAGTTGCGTGCCAGGATGCGGGCGATGCCTTGCTCGATGCCGTCACTGACCACTTCAATGGAAGCGCCCAGGCCGATCACGTGATCGACGAAGTCGGGGAAGTCCGGGTCGATTTCGACACTGTCGAAGTAGCCCAGCAGTTCGGCGGGCGAAGCCTTGACCAGGGCCAGTTGGCGACTGAGGCATTCTCGGGAGCCGATGTGACCGTCCAGCCATTCCTGCTCGATGCCTTCCCAGCTCGGGTCGGCGAAGCGTTGGAGAACGTTATCGATCACGTCGGCGCGGGAGATGGTCCCGTCGAAGTCACATACGATATGCCAGTGCATCATCTGCTGTTACCTGTTGAATAAGAGCGCTGTTTGCGCTTGCGACAGGGGTAGAGCAGGGACTGTGCCAAGTTGCGAAAACCCAGCAGGGCTGGGCCTCTGGCGAGGGCGGCGGGAGATTTGTAGCGTTCTTGCTACAAATTTTGTAGGTCGCTACAAACAACATCAGTGCTTGCGTTCCAGGGGCGCTCTGATGATTGATGCGCGCATGTTCAGACAAGGAAACTCATTCATGCCTCGGCTTTCTTCCCCTGCTTTACTCGCCGGCCTGCTGTCGCTGACCGTTGCCTGTAGTGCCTTTGCCGATTCCGACATCACGGGCGAACTCGGTCTGGGCGTCGGCTATCAACCCCATGACCCCACGGGCAGCCGCTATGACACGGTGCCGCTGCCGTACCTGGATCTGGACTGGGGCGATGTCAGCCTCAGTACCGACGACGGCCTGACCTGGGATGCGTTCAAGGGCAATGGTTTCAGCGCCGGCCCCTATATCAACTACCTGCAGGGACGTAACGCCGATGGTGAGCTGCGCGGTTTGCGGGATGTGCGCGACATGGCCGATGTCGGGGCTTTCGTGCAATACGCCCCGGACGACTTCTGGCGGGTGTTCGCCGCCGTGGGCCAGGCCGTCGGCGGTGCCGGTGGCCAGGGCGGCATGCTGGGCAAGGTCGGAGGGGAGATCGGCTATCCCTTGGGCATGGGCATCATCGGCAGCAATAACCTGACCCTGCACTTTGCCGACGCCCGCCAGAGTCAGACCTTCTTTGGCGTCAACGCCAAGGAAGCCCTGGCTTCGGGTATCGATCGCTACAGTGCCGGCGGTGGCCTGCAGAACTTCAGCCTGAGCCAGAACATCCAGGTGCCGCTGGGCAACAACTGGTCGCTGGTGGCCAGCGCCAGTTGGATCCGTCTGGTCAACTCCGCAGCGAACAGCTCCATTGTTCGTCAGCGGGGCGAAGTCAACCAGGGCCAGGTGCAGACCGCCGTCAGCTACAAGTTCTGAGGCGCGTTGCCGCAGGTCGCCCCCCGGCCTGCGCAGCCCTCACCCCCCAGGCGCCTGGGGCATTCGGCAGAGGGCCCTCAGGCCTCCTCGCCCTCGGCCAAGAGGGCAATCCCGCCGATGATCACCAAGACCCCAACCCAGTGCAGCAGGCTGATCTGTTCGCCCAGGCCCAGCCAGGAGCCCAGCAGCACCACGACAAAGACCAGGGAGCTCAAGGGGAAGGCCAGGGACAGGCTGCTGCGACGCAAGATCAGCATCCACACGAAAAACGCGCCGATATAGCAGGCAATTGCCAGCAACACGCCCGGATTGACCGCTACCGCCGCCAGCCATTGCAGGTTGAAATCCATCTGCCCCAGTTGGTCGCCGCCAACTTTGGTAGCGATCTGGCCGGCGCTCTCGAAGCCGATCAGCAGGGCCCAGAGCACGATGGTGCCCAGACGCTCGTGCAGCCAGCCGTGGGAGGTGTTCGAACTCATGAAAGGTTTCCTTCTATTCGTTGAATAAGGCTCAGGTACTGGCCACGCACACCAGCATCACTCCGGCGGTGATCACCAGCGTGCCCATCCAGCGCCGACGGCTGACGGTCTCGCCCAGCACCAGCTTGCCCGCCAGCACCACGCCGCAATAGGCCAGGGCCGCAGCTGGAAACAGCAGGCTCAGAGGGGCCCGGGACAGGGCTTCGAGCCAGACGAAAAACTCGATCACATAGGCCCCGATACCGCACCACAGCAGGGGCGCGTTGAACACCTGGCCCCAGAAGGCATTCAGGCGAAAACCGCCGTCCAGCTCCGGCAGGCGGTCCAGGCCGAGCTTGAAACAGAGCTGGCCGATGACGTCCAGCACAATGGAAAAAGCGACTAGCAGAACAACGGTCAAGGTCACGGGAACAGCTCCTCGAACAGCGAGATCAGGGCTTCATTGGTCACTGAGTTGCGCAGCAGGTCGTCCTGGCTCCAGCGCTCGGCCGGAGGTTGGTCCGACTTGGCTTCCCAGCGTTTGAAGGCATTGCTGAAGGCGGGTTTGGCGAACTCGCCGCAGACATCGATGCCCAGCACCCGCTTGCGCGCCGCCAGTTCGCGTATCGCTTGCAGCAAGTGGGTCAGGCGCATGCCGCCCTGGTCCCAGTTGGTGGCGGCGTCTTCGCTGGCCAGCACGTCCTTGTCGATGGTGATCCACACCGCTGCGGTGGGCAGGCTGTCGATCATTTGTGCGAGGAAGGCGGCCCAGTCCTGGTCCGCCAGATTGCGCCAGTGCAGGTGGTTTTCCTGTTGCTGGTGCCCGGCGCCATCGCCGACCCGGCCCCAGACCTTGGACGGCGCGTGCTGCCAGGGAAACAGCTGCAGCTTGCCGTGCTTCAGGGCGCCGAGGTTGCCGCCTCGCAGTTGCGGGTTGTGCAGGTCTTCACTGCACGGGCCCAGGGTGACAATGCGCTGGATATTGGGCAGCTGCAGCGCCCGGTTGACCCAGGAGCCGCAGTGCCGGCGGGGGGCGAAGCGTACCCAATCCGGGTGATTGTCGAAGTGGATCAGGCTGATCGGTTCGGGCAGATCGTAGAGAAAGGCCGGGGTCAGGTGGTGATAGTCGCCGGAGCCGACAAAGAAGATTTCCGGTTGCGGGCCGCTGTGCCGGGGGCGTTGGCCCAGGCGTTCGCGGAAATGACGGTAGGTGCGTTCGGTGGACCAGAGTCGCAGCTTGGGGCCCAGGTCCAGCAGGTCCAGGCGTCGCGCCTGGCCGCTTTTCAGGCGCCGGACTATGGGCTCCTGGGCGGTCAGGCTGTGGTCGAGATCTAAGATGTTCAAGGTGTTCTTTACCCATGGCAGCGCCCTCCAGAAAACTGCGTGATCAGGCGAAAACGCAGGCTGGGCGGGCTTTACAGGGTAAATGCAAGGGTCGGGCCAGGGTCGTGGCCGGGTTGCCGGCGAGAGACCGCGGCGCAGGCTTCGCGAGCAAGCTCGTTCCTACGGGAATGCTAGGGGCTCAGGCGTGGAGGCGGACCCAGACGCTGACCAGCAGGGTGGCGGCAATCAACCAGGCCACGGCGGCCACCGCCAGGGAGGCTTCCAGGCGCAGGCGATCGACCATTACATAGAGCGTCGCCAGGTAGACGAAGTAGGGAATGATCGACCACATGCCGAACAGGATGGTGGTCTTCAGGTCATCCAGAGAACGGCCCTTGCCGACGATGTAGTGGGCAATCAGGGCAAAGGTCGGGAACAGCGGCACCAGGCCGGCGATGTAGTAGTTCCGGGTTTTGGCCAGGGCCGCCAGAATCACCACCACCGCCGCGCCCAGGGCGGCCTTCAATAATAGATCCATAAATGTTTGCGCCTTGGGTTAGGCTCTGTACGAAAAGCCTTGATACTCGGTGATGCTGCGTTGAAAACGGTCTCGGAATGCTCATTTACAACCCGTAAACTCCGCTTCCTCGACCGTTTTCGCCTTGCCTGACCTTCGTCTCAAAACTTTTCGTACAGAGCCTAGTGGCTCAGGCCGTATTTCTTGACCTTGTCGAACAGCGTGGTCTTGGCCATGCCCAGTTCCTGGCTGGCCTGGGTCAGGTTGCCACCGCTGCGCTGCAAGGCATCGTTCAGCAGGTTGCGTTCAAAGGCTTCCACCGCTTCGGCGAAACCCAGGCCCTGGGCGTTGCTGCTGCCGGACTTCTTGAACGCCGGCAGACCGAGGGCAAAGCGCTCGGCGACGTTGCGCAACTCGCGCACGTTGCCCGGCCAGTCGTGGCTCATGAGGGTCGACAGGGTCTGGTTGTCCAGCTCTGGCACGGTGCGGTCGAAACGCAGGGACGACTGCTGCAGGAAGTGTTCGAACAGTTGCAGGATGTCCTCGCGGCGTTCGCGCAGGGGCGGTAGTTCCAGGGTCACCACGTTGAGGCGGTAATACAGGTCGCTGCGAAATGCCTTGGCCCGGCTCAGTTCGTCCAGGTCCGACTTGGTGGCCGCGATCACCCGGCAATCCACGGCCACGCTCTGGTTCGAACCGAGGCGCTCCAGGGTCCGCTCCTGCAATACCCGCAACAGCTTGATCTGCAGATTGATCGGCATGCTTTCCACTTCATCAAGGAACAGCGTGCCTTGGTGGGCGTGCTCGATCTTGCCGATACGGCGCTTGCCGGCGCCGGTGAAGGCGTTGGCCTCATGGCCGAAGATTTCACTTTCGAAGAGGTTTTCCGGCAGGCCGCCGCAGTTCAGGGCGACGAACTGTTGTTGGTGGCGGCGGCTGAAGTCGTGCAGGCAGCGGGCGACCAGTTCCTTGCCGGTACCGGTTTCGCCCTCGATCAGCACGTTGGCCGAAGTGTCGGCGACGTTAGCGATCAGCTCCCGCAGGTTCTGCATGGCCGGCGAGCGGCCGATGATCCGTCCCTCCAGGGAACTGCGTTCGGCCAACTGGCGGCGCAGGGAGGTCACTTCCCGGGCCAGTCCCCGTTGTTCCAGGGCGCGGCGGGCCACGTCCACCAGACGCTCGGGAGAAAAGGGTTTCTCCATGAAGTCGTAGGCGCCTTTCTGCATTGCCCCCACGGCCATGGAAATATCCCCGTGACCGGTGATCAGCACCACCGGCAGGCTGCGATCCCGGGCCTTGAGTTGGGTCAGCAGTTCCAGGCCATCGATGCCCGGCAGGCGGATATCACTGACCACGATGCCGGGAAAGTTCTCCCCGACCTGGGCCAGGGCTTCTTCGGCGCTGCCCACGCCGATGCAGGGAATGTCTTCCAGGGCCAGGGCCTGTTGGCAACCCAGCAGGACATGGGGGTCGTCTTCGACGATCAGCACGGTCAGCTCGTTGTTCATATCGGCTCGGCTTGATTGGGGCTTGCCAGGGGCAAGCTGAGGACAAAGGCGGTGCCGCCGCTTGCCGGATGTTCCACCCCCAGGCTGCCGCCGGTGGCGGCGGCGAGGCTGGCGGACAGGGTCAGGCCGAGGCCCAGGCCCTGTTCGCCGGGTTTGGTGGTAAAGAAGGGTTCGAACAGGTGCTTGCGCGCCTCAAGATCGATGCCATGGCCGTTGTCGCGGACCCGCAGGCGATACTTGCCGTCGCCGAGCTCGCCTTCCAGCCACAGCTCCGGCGCCGGTTGGGCCTGCATGGCGTCCAGGGCGTTGCCGATCAGGTTGACCAGGATCTGTTCCAGGCGGGTCTGGTCGATCTGCAGGGTCTGCTCGCTGAAGGCCCGGTGCAGTTGCAGGGGCAAGGGTTCGATGCGCGCGTTGAGGAGTTGCAGGGCGGCGTCCACAGCCTTGTCCAGGCTGGCCTGGCCCTGGTCGTCGCCGCGGCGGGCGAAGGAGCGCAGGCTGGCGGTGATGCGGCCCATGCGGTCGATCAGTTCATTGATGGTCTTGAGGTTGGCGCTGGCGGTGTCCAGGGCGCCGCGCTCAAGAAAACGCACGGTGTTGCCGGACAAGGTGCGCAACGCCGCCAGCGGCTGGTTCAGCTCGTGGGCGATGCTGGTGGACATCTGGCCGATGGCCGCCAGCTTGCCGGCCTGGACCAGTTCGTCCTGGGCCCGGCGCAGGGTCTCTTCGGCCTGGCGGCGTTCGCGGATCTGCCCCTTGAGGCGCTCGTTGCTGGCCCGCAGGTCGGCGGTGCGTTCGGTGATCCGCCGCTCCAGCTGGCTGTTGGCTTCCTGCAGGGCTTCTCGGGCGGCCAGGCGGGTGGCGATGACCTTGCGCCGTTCATTCCAGGCGATCAGCAGGAAGGCCACCAGGGCAAAGGCCACGGCCACCAGGATGCCCTGGTTGATGGCTTCCCGGCGCAGGTCCTGCAACGGGGTGAGCAGGGTGAAGTTCCACGGGGTGTCGCTCAGTGGCCGGGTCTGGGACAGGTAGCTGATGGCCTTGTCGTCGGATACCAGTTCGGTATTGGCGGGAAAGGTCAGCTTCTCCACGCCTTCGGCCAGGCGTTCCCGGGCCAGGGGTTCCAGTTCGTTGAGGGGGAACCAGTAGTACTGCAGGCTGCGGGCCAGGCGTTCCTTGGTGTCGTCGCTGAGCGGGCGGACCGACTTGAGTCGTCGCGCCGGGTCGCTGGAGAGAATGATGATGCCGTTCTCGTCACTGACGAAGGCTTCCAGGCGGGCCCTTTGCCACCGTTCCTCCAGGGCCTCCAGGCGCACTTTGACCACCGCCACGCCAATGATCTTGCCGTGTTCTTCCAGGCCGTGGGCCAGGTAGTAGCCGGGCTCGCCGCTGGTGCTGCCGATGCCGTAGAAACGTCCGGGCTGGCCACGTACGGCGTTCTGGTAGTAGGCGCGGAAGGACAGGTCTTCACCCAGGTAGCTGTCGACATCGCGCCAGTTGCTGGTGGCCAGCACCCGGCCGGTGGTGTCCATGACATAGATGGCCCGGCTGCGGCTGCGCCGATTCAGGCCTTCGAGGTATTGGTTGACGGTTTGCCGGTGCTCCGGCGAGGGATCGGCCAGCAGCCTGGAGACACTGGACTCCAGTTCCAGGAGGCTGGGCAGATAGGTGTATTTGCTGATCTCGCTTTCTACGGCGCGGGCGTGCAGTTCCAGCTGGCGTTCGCCATTTTCACTGAGGCTGCGAATGCCATTGTGTTCGCTGATCCAGAAGCCGACGTAGCCCAGGCCGATCATCAGCAGGATGACCAGGGGCGGCAGGAACAGGTGACGGATCAGGCGGGGTTTCACGGCGAGTGATGGCGGCGCGGCGCGATAGAGAGTGGGGTCGCATTTCATCACAGATGCCTTGGGTCAACCACTGTGCGGTGTCCATAGGAGCCGGCCGGCCGGCAAAGCGGGCGAACCTGGCGATAGGGGAGCCCGGTGCGTCCCCTTCGCCGGCCAGCCGGCTCCTACAGAAGCACAGGTTTAGTGCTGCAGGATCTTCTCGAGGAAGTGCTGGGCACGTTCGGAGCGGGCGCTGATGTCACCGAAGAATTCCTCTTTCTGGCAGTCTTCGATGATCTGGCCCTTGTCCATGAAGATCACCCGGTTCGCCACTTTGCGGGCAAAGCCCATTTCGTGGGTCACGCACATCATGGTCATGCCTTCCTGGGCCAGTTGCACCATCACGTCCAGCACCTCGTTGACCATTTCCGGGTCCAGGGCCGAAGTGGGTTCGTCAAACAGCATGACGATCGGGTCCATGGCCAGGGCGCGGGCGATGGCCACACGCTGTTGCTGGCCGCCGGACAGCTGGCCCGGGTGCTTGTGGGCATGGGCGGAGAGGCCAACGCGATCCAGCAGTTGCAGGCCTTTCTTGGTGGCCTCTTCCTTGCTGCGGCCCAGGACCTTGATCTGCGCGATGGTCAGGTTCTCGGTGATGGTCAGGTGCGGGAACAGCTCGAAATGCTGGAACACCATGCCCACGCGAGAACGCAGTTTCGGCAGGTTGGTCTTCGGGTCGGCGATGGAGGTGCCATCGACCACGATGTCGCCCTTCTGGAAGGGTTCCAGGGCGTTGACGCATTTGATCAGGGTGGATTTGCCCGAGCCGGACGGCCCGCAGACTACCACCACTTCACCTTTCTTGACCTCGGTGCTGCAATCAGTCAGCACCTGGAAGTCCCCATACCACTTGTTGATGTTCTTGATAGAGATCATACGGCGAACCTTTTTTGCAGACGCTTGACCAGCAGCGAGGCGGCAAAGCTGATTGTGAAATACACCAGACCGGCAACGATCAGGAATTCATTGGAGCGGCCGATGATGTCGCCGCTGGAACGCGAGGCGTTGAGGAAGTCCACCAGGCCCACGGTGTACACCAGGGAGGTGTCCTGGAACAGGATGATGCTCTGCTGCAGCAGCAGCGGAGTCATCTTGCGGAACGCCTGAGGCAGGATGATCAGGCGCATGGTCTGGCTGTAGCTCATGCCCAGTGCCTGGGCAGCGCCCATCTGGCCCTTGGGAATGGACTGCACGCCGGCACGGACGATTTCGCAGAAGTACGCCGCTTCGAACATCATGAAGGCCACGATGCAGGAGGTGAACGCACCGATCGGGGTGTCTTCGCCGGTGATCCAGCGCAGCACGAACGGCACCGCCAGGTAGAACCAGGTGATCACCAGCAGCAGCGGAATCGAGCGGAAGTAGTTGACGTAGGCACCGGCCAGGTTCGACAGCAGCTTGTTGTGGGACAAGCGCATCAGTGCCAGCAAGGTGCCGAGGATGATCCCGCCCACCACGCCCATGACCATCAGCTTGAGGGTCATCAGCATGCCGTTCCACAGGCCGGGAATGGCCGGGATGATGCCCGAGAAGTCGAATTCCATTATTTACCTCCCACGGAGATCAGGCCGGGGACCGATACTTTTTTCTCGACCAGGCGCATCAGCAGCATCAGGCTCATGTTCAAGGTGAAGTAGATCAGGGTAGCCAGGGTGAAGGCTTCGAACAGGTTGGCCGAGAACTCGGCGGTCTGTTTGGTCTGGGCCAGCAGTTCCATCAAGCCGATCAGGGACGCCACGGAGGAGTTCTTGAAGACGTTGAGGAATTCCGAGGTGAGCGGCGGAATGATGATCCGGTAGGCCTGGGGCAGCAGCACGTTCCAGTAGATCTGCGGCAGCGAGAAGCCCATGGCACGAGCGGCGGATTCCTGGCCACGTGGCAGCGCCTGGATGCCGGTACGCACCTGCTCGCAAACCCGCGCGGCGGTGAACAGGCCCAGGCACACGACAACGCTCAGGTAGGCTGAGGTGGTCGGGTTGAGGTCCTGCTTGTACCACTCCTGGAGGTTGGCCGGCAGCAGATCCGGCACCAGGAAGTACCAGATGAACAGCTGCACCAGCAGCGGCACGTTACGGAAAATCTCCACGTAGACCGTGGCAATGCCCGACACCAGACGGTTCGGTATGGTGCGCATGACGCCCAGGATCGACCCCAGCAGCAGCGCGATGATCCAGGCCACCACGGCGATGGCGATGGTCCAGCCCAAACCGCTGATGAACCAGTCGAGATAGGTCTCGCTGCCCACACCGGTGGACTTGAAGAATACGCCCCAGTCCCAGTTGTAATTCATTAGGGTTACCCCTCAGATCGTTCGATGTACAAGCACCCGCCTGGGGACGTCCGTTCCCGCCTGATCATGACGATCAGGCACACACGAGCGGCTCGACAACCACCGGTTCGAGTGTTTCCAAAAAATGCCAGCAGGTAGTGACAGGCTCCTGAAAGGGCAGGACCCCTTCAGGAGATAAGGTTAGTCAGGAATCAGGACTTCTTGTCGTCAGCCGCTTTGTCGGTCGGGTTGGCGATCAGGGCCTTGAGCTCGTCGCTCATCGGGAACATCAGGTTCAGGCCTTTTGGCGGGATCGGCGATTGGAACCATTTGTCGTAGATCTTGTTGATCTCGCCCGACTTGTAGGTGGCGACGATGGCGTCATCCACGGCTTTCTTGAACGGGGCATCGCCCTTGCGCACCATGCAGCCGTAGATTTCGTAGGACTGAGGAGTGCCGGTCACGGCCCAGTCGGCAGGCTTCTTGGCCTTGGCCATTTCACCGGCCAACAGCGCGTCGTCCATCATGAAGGCCACGGCGCGGCCCGATTCCAGCATCTGGAACGACTCACCGTGGTCCTTGGCGGAGATCACGTTCATGCCCATCTGCTTGTCGGCGTTCATCGCCTTGAGGATGCGCTCGGAAGTGGTGCCAGCGGTGGTCACCACGTTCTTGCCTTTGAGGTCAGCGAAATCTTTGTAGGTCGAGTCCTTTTTGGACAGCAGACGGGTACCGATTTCGAAGATGCCGACGGAGAAGTCGACCTGTTGCTGACGTTCCACGTTGTTGGTGGTGGAACCACACTCGACGTCTACGGTGCCGTTCTGCACCAGTGGGATACGGGTCTGGGAGGTAACCAGGTTGTACTTGACCTTGAGGTCAGGCATGTCGAGGTCTTTCTTGATCGCTTCGACGATTTTCAGCTGGATGTCGTGGGAGTAGCCCACTGGCACGCCGGAAGCGTCAGCGATGTAGGAAAACGGAATGGAAGCGTCGCGATGTCCGAGGGTGATGGTGCCGGATTCTTTGATTTTCTTCAGTGTGCCGGTGAGTTCGGCTGCGAAAACTGGAGTGCTAATCAGAGCGGCAGCGATAGCTGCGCCCAACAGATGGGGAACGATGCGCATCAATATTTCCTCGACATTTGTTTTTTTTATGAAGCCAGTTCGACGGCTCTTTTATACAGCGAATGCCTTGACGGCTCCTGTTGTGTTGGCACGACAGGCATTCGTCGCACAGTGTAGAGCATGAGTCGTGCCAGACCCATTGTTCATGGGCAAAGCCTTGATTTCAAAGGGTATTAAATATTTGTTGCGAAGGTTTTTGCTGCGGATTATCCGGTTATCCGAATCATTTTCGGTGTGGCGTTCGGAAAACCGAATGCGCATCCGGCACCTGTAGGAGCCGGCGTGCTGGCGAAACGTTCAATGCGTCGCCCACAAAAAAAGCCCCTGAACCTTAGGGCGCAGGGGCTTTGTCTATCTGAGCTGCTCAGGCGGCCTTGATCTTGCCGCGGTTGTGCTCGACCTTCTGCAAGTAGTCTTCCAGTTGCTGCTGTTGCGCCACGGTGGTGAACAGGCCGAGTTTGCTCCGGCGCCAGAGGATGTCCTGGGCTTTCAGTGCCCATTCCTCCGCGCACAGATAATCCACTTCACGAGTATAGAGGCCGCCACCCAGGTGCTCGCCCAGGTCGCTGAGGCTGTGTACACCCTCCAGCAGGCGCCAGGTGCGGCTGCCATAGGTGCTGGCCCAGCGCTGGGCGATCTGGCTGGGCACCCAGTCGAATTTCTTGCGGATGGCTTCTGCCAGGGCCTGTGGCGTGCTCATGTTCTCGCCGCCGGGCAGGGTGGCTGTGGCAGTCCAGCTGGGCTTGGCCTGCTTGAAGTAAGGCGCCAGTTGCGCCATGGCCGATTCCGCCAGCTTGCGATAGGTGGTCAGCTTGCCGCCGAACACCGAGAGCAGCGGAGCTTCCTCGCCAGTGCCGGAAAGGGCCAGGGTGTAGTCGCGAGTCACCGCCGAAGGGTTGTCGGATTCGTCGTTGCACAGTGGGCGAACCCCGGAGTAGCTGTGCTGGATGTCGCTGCGGCTCAGTTGCTTCTTGAAGTGCGCATTGACCACTTGCAGCAGGTAATCGGTTTCCGCTTCGGTAATCGCCACCTTGGCCGGATCACCGGTGTATTCGCGGTCGGTGGTGCCGATCAGGGTGAACTGATCGAGGTAGGGAATGGTGAAGACGATACGCTGGTCTTCGTTCTGCAGAATGTGTGCGTGCTCGCCTTCGTACAGCTTGGGCACGATCAGGTGGCTGCCCTGGATCAGGCGGATGCCGTAAGGCGATTCCAGCTTCAGATCATCCTTGATGAACTTGGCGACCCAGGGGCCGGCTGCGTTCACCAGGGCTTTGGCGCTGATGGAGAACAGGCTGCCGTCGGCACGCTCCAGTTCCAGCTGCCACAGGCCCTTGCTGCGCCGGGCGCTGACGCAACGGGTCTGGGTATGCACGTGGGCGCCGTGCTCCCGGGCGGCCATGGCATTGAGCACCACCAGGCGGGCATCGTCGACCCAGCAATCGGAGTATTCGAAGCCTTTGGTGATCTCGGCCTTCAGGGCGCTGTCGGAGCCGAACTTCAGGCTGCGCGAGCCGGCGAGTTTTTCGCGCTTGCCCAGGTGGTCATACAGGAACAGGCCGGCACGAATCATCCAGGCCGGGCGCAGGTGCGGCCGGTGCGGCAGGACAAAACGCATGGGCTTGACGATGTGCGGGGCCTTGGCCAGCAGCACTTCACGTTCGGCCAGGGCTTCGCGCACCAGGCGAAACTCGTAATGTTCGAGGTAGCGCAGGCCGCCGTGGATCAGCTTGCTGCTGGCCGACGAGGTGTGGCTGGCCAGATCGTCTTTTTCGCAAAGGAACACGGACAAGCCGCGACCTGCCGCATCCGCGGCAATTCCAACACCATTGATCCCACCGCCGATGACGGCGATATCGTAAACCTCGGAGAGAGGGCGCGCGGGCAAGGTAGAAGTGGGCATCGACAGGCCTCGTGTTGCTTTGATATTTGAATTCGAACATTAATGTTCATTTTCGAAAATACTAACGCATAAAGAAGGGCGTATCCAGCAAGTTTCGATTGAAAAAACTGATCGAAATGCCCTGAAAGGAAAGTTTACGAACATTAACGAGGGGTAGCTGTAGTCGCTGCCGCGGGCTTTGACTGTGTGCGAGTGATCGGCCGTGTCGATTCCGAAAACGATGCAGCCCTTGCTGGGCGGCGTTCGGACACAGCCGGATCCGGGAGGGGAGGAGGGGGTCAGACCACTTCGAGGCGGATCTTGTGCTGGTTGAGCAGTTGGGTCAGGGCCGGTACCGGTTGCTGGTCGGTGACCAGGCAATCGATCAGGCTGATGGGACCCAGGCGGATCATGGCATTGCGCCCGAACTTGCTGGAGTCGGCGGCGAGGATCACTTGTCGGGCGTTGGCGATGATCGCCTGAGATACCCGTACTTCCTGATAATCGAAGTCCAGCAGGCTACCGTCTTCGTCGATACCGCTGATGCCCACCAGGGCGAAATCCACTTTGAACTGATTGATGAAGTCGACGCTGGCCTGGCCGACCACGCCGCCGTCACGGCGCACATTGCCGCCAGTGAGCAGCACATCGAAATCGTCCTTGGCGCTGAGCATCGAGGCCACGTGCAGGTTGTTGGTGATGATCTTCAGGTGGCTGTGGTTGAGCAGGGCGCGGGCGATGGACTCGGTGGTGGTGCCGATGTTGATGAACAACGAGGCGTGATCGGGGATCTGCGCGGCAACGGCTTCACCGATGCGTTGCTTTTCGTCGCGCATCTGATCGGCGCGCATGGCGTAGGCGGTGTTTTCGACGCTGGAATCATAGGCCGCGCCGCCGTGATAGCGGCGCAGCAGATTGGCTTCCGCCAGCTGGTTGATGTCGCGGCGGATGGTTTGCGGGGTAACAACGAACAGCTGGGCCAATTCCTCGATGCTGACGTACCCGCGTTCGCGGACCAGATCGAGGATTTGTTGCTGACGGGGAGGCAGATTCATGGGGCTTCCTTTGGGCTGCCGTGCAAAATTTGCCCATGATGCCGCAGGAATCCCCTCCCGACCAGTTACAAGCGGTTACCAATCCACGGCTTGGCTTATTTGGCCTCGTCGTGGGGTTCCCAGTCGCGGGTGCGGCTCACCGCTTTCTTCCAGCCTGCATACAGGCCTTCTTTTTCCTCTTGCGCCAGCTGTGGTTCGAACTCGCGCTCGATCACCGCTTTGCCTCGCAGCTCTTCCAGGCTGCCCCAGAAACCGCAGGCCAGGCCCGCCAGGTAGGCCGCGCCCAAGGCTGTGGTTTCGCGCATTTGCGGGCGCTCCACCTGAGTGCCGAGAATGTCCGCCTGGAATTGCATGAGGAAGTTGTTGGCCACTGCGCCGCCGTCAACCCGCAGGGCTTTCAGGCGTTCGCCGGAATCCTGCTGCATGGCGTCGAGCACATCGCGGGTCTGATAGGCAATGGACTCCAGGGCGGCGCGGATGATGTGGTCCACGCGTACGCCACGGGTCAGGCCAAACAGCGCGCCGCGGGCGTAGGGGTCCCAGTAGGGAGCGCCCAGACCGGTAAAGGCGGGTACCAGGTACACGCCGTTGCTGTCCTTGACCTTGCCGGCGAAGTATTCGGTGTCATGGGCGTCGTTGATGATTTTCAGTTCATCACGCAGCCACTGCACAGTGGAGCCGCCGTTGAACACGGCGCCTTCCAGGGCATAGGCCACTTCGCCGCGGGGGCCACAGGCGATGGTGGTGAGCATGCCGTGCTGGGACTTCACCGCCTTGTCGCCGGTGTTCATCAGCAGGAAGCAACCCGTGCCGTAGGTGTTCTTGGCCTGGCCCGGCTCGACGCACATCTGGCCAAACAATGCAGCTTGCTGGTCGCCGGCGATGCCGCCGATGGCGATGCCACTCTTGGTACGGCCGTAGATTTCCGACGAGGACTTCACTTCCGGGAGCATCTCCCGCGGGATGTCCAGCACCTCCAGCATCTTCGCGTCCCACTCCAGAGTGTGGATGTTGAAGAGCATGGTGCGCGAGGCGTTGGTGTAGTCGGTGACGTGGGTCTTGCCGCCAGTGAATTTCCAGATCAGCCAGCTGTCGATGGTGCCGAACAGCAGTTCGCCGCTACGGGCGCGCTCACGGCTGCCTTCGACATTGTCGAGGATCCACTTGAGCTTGGTGCCGGAGAAGTAGGGGTCGGTGACCAGGCCGGTGGTGTCGCGGATGTAGTCTTCCAGGCCGTCGCGCTTGAGCTGCTGGCAGATCTCGGTGCTGCGGCGGCACTGCCAGACGATGGCGTTGTAGATCGGGCGGCCGGTGGTCTTGTCCCAGACCACTGTGGTTTCACGCTGGTTGGTGATGCCGATGGCCGCTACCTGATCGTGATGCAGGCCGGCCTGTGCCAGGGCCTCCACCATCACCGCGCTCTGGGTGGCGAAGATTTCCATCGGGTCATGTTCGACCCAGCCGGCCTGAGGGTAATGCTGGGCGAATTCACGCTGGGCAGTGCAGACCACGTTGGCATCGCGGTCGAAAATGATCGCCCGGGAGCTGGTCGTACCCTGATCAAGGGCAATGATGTAGTTCTTATTCTGAATGTCGGTCATGTCGATTGCCTTGGACGAAATAAGGGAGTGAGAACAGGCGCGTGATCGATTTGGGCAGGATCACGCGCCGCGAGAATCAAGAAACTTTGACTTTGCCCTCTATGGCCGGTTCGGCCTCGGAGGCGGCAACAGCGCTGGGCAGATGCCGGGCAATCAGCCCGCGATAGGCCGCAGCACCGAGGCAGGCCCCCAGAATCGGGGCAAAGATCGGTACCAGGAAATACGGAATGTCACGGCCGCCGGTGAAGGAGATTTCACCCCAGCCAGTCATGAACGTCATCAGTTTAGGGCCGAAGTCCCGTGCCGGGTTCATGGCGAAGCCGGTCAGGGGACCCATTGCGCTGCCGATCACGGCAATCAGCAGGCCGATCAGCAGCGGCGCCATCGGGCCGCGAGGCAGGCCGTTGTTGTCATCGGTCAGGGACATGATCACGCCCATGAGAATCGCTGTGATCACCACTTCCACCAGGAACGCCTGGGCAGTGGACAGTGCCGGGTTGGGGAAGGTGGAGAACACCGAGGCCAGTTCCAGGCTGGCCTGGGAGCCACGGATCATTTGGTGGGATTGTTCGAAATCGAAGAATAGGTTGCTGTACAGCGTGTAAACCAACAGCGCCGCGCAGAAGGCGCCGGCGACCTGGGCCAGGATATAGAACGGCAGTTTGCGTTTATCAAAGTCGGCGAACAGCCACAGAGCGATACTCACGGCCGGATTCAGGTGCGCGCCGGAGACCCCGGCAGTCAGGTAGATCGCCATGCTCACGCCGATCCCCCAGATGATGCTGATTTCCCACAGACCGAAGCTGGCGCCCGCGACCTTGAGCGCGGCGACACAGCCGGTGCCGAAGAAGATCAATAGCGCAGTACCCAGGAACTCGGCCATGCATTGGCCCGATAGCGACGGTTGTTGCAGAGCAGTTGTCATTGTGAACCTCGATTTTTGTTGTTGTCTGGCGCTGCTGCAAAAGGCATGGAGCGCGACTTCCAACGAAGACGGAATCCCCATTCCGGCCTCGTCTTGCTACTGGGTGCAGCCTTGGATCTACCGCAGGATATTCAGAAACGAAAAAATATAGACAAGAAACACCGCTGTCAAAGGTCGAAAGTGAACGATTGGTCATTTTATAGATATCAATCAGATGAATGATCCTGGGTGGCAGTCTCGGGAGTGACAGAGAACGTTGTGCTGGCAGCTCTCATGGGGCGTTATCAAGGCTTGGAATAGAGCCTTTTGTTGATGAATGGCCTAAAATTCGCCCGCTCGGTTTTGCCTTTTCGTCCCCCTTGGAGCTGCCATGACCCCTGCACTGGACCTGCTGAAAAAAGTTCGCGCCGAACATCGCATCCACAGTTACGAACATGACCCCAAGGCAGCGTCCTACGGCCTGGAGGCGGCGGAGAAGCTCAATCTCGATCCGGCGCAAGTGTTCAAGACCCTGCTGGCCAGCAGTGAAAAGGGCGAATTGCTGGTGGCGGTGGTGCCGGTCGTCGGAAGTCTTGATCTGAAGGCCCTGGCCCATGCTGCGGGGGTGAAGAAGGCTGAGATGGCTGATCCGGCCGCTGCCCAACGTGCCACCGGTTATCTGCTGGGGGGCATCAGTCCGCTGGGGCAGAAAAAACGACTGCGGACCTTTATCGACAACAGTGCCCAGCCGTTGGCCAGTATTTTCGTCAGTGCCGGTCGCCGTGGCCTGGAGGTGGAGTTGGCGGCGGCCGTGCTGGCCGAGCACACCCAGGCGAAGTTCGCCGACATCGGTCGCTCTTGAGCCCAGGCGTCGGCAGCGGCCCGGGCTGCTGCTGTATGCCGGAAAATCTTCCCTTCTGTGTCTGTCGGGTTCCTTGTTCCGGGCCTCATGCTGGCGGCCGACTATCCAAGGAGCACAGTTATGCCGCTTGAGTTCCAGCAGATCGATGCCTTCAGTGATCGCCCCTTCGCCGGCAATCCGGCCATGGTTTACCGGCTTGATGCGTGGCTTGACGAGGCGCTGATGCAGCAGATCGCCGCCGAGCACAACCTGGCGGAAACCGCTTTTGTGGTGCGCGAGGCGCAAGGCTGGCGAATCCGCTGGTTTACTCCGACCACTGAAGTACCCCTGTGCGGGCATGCCACCCTGGCCAGTGCTTATGTGTTGTTCGAGGTCTACGACGAGCCGACGCAACGCATCGATTTTCAGAGCCGTTCCGGGCCCTTGAGTGTCACCCGCGAAGACGGGCTGCTATGGCTTGATTTCCCTTTGCGCAGCCCCAGCAGCCAGGCTGGGCTGGAAGATTTGGCGCAGATACTGGGTGCTCGAGTCATCGAGCTGCTGGGCGCCAATGAGCTGTTGGCGGTGCTGGAGTCGGAGCAGGCGGTGCGCGATTGCCAGCCGGATATGGCAGCGTTGGCGAAGCTGCCCTGGCCTGGAGTGATTGTCACGGCGCGTGGAGACCGGCATGACTTTGTCTCGCGGTATTTTGCCCCGGCCATTGGCATCGACGAGGACCCGGTGACCGGTTCGACCCATTGCTGCCTGACGCCTTACTGGGCACGGCAATTGGATAAACAGCAGTTGAGCGCTTATCAGTGTTCGGCGCGAGGTGGAGCCTTGTTCTGTCGGTTGGAGGGAGAGCGGGTGAAGATCGGTGGCCATGCGCGGCTGATTGCCAGCGGACATTTGCACCTGGAATGACTGTGCCGGGTGTTTCGCCGTCAAGCCGGCTCCTACAGTTCGTTGCGATCTTGTAGGGCCGGTTGGCCAGGGGAAGCGTTATCAGTGCGCGCTGCTGTAGCGGCGTACCCCTGATTCACTGTGTGGAATCTGCGCGGCGGTGCTGCCCGAGGCTTGGAATAGCACCAGGTGTTCCGCGGCGACCCGAATCCCCACATCCGCTCCAACCTGATGATCGGCATGGCTGGGGAAGATCGACTCCAGCAGGCTGCCAGTCGGCAGTTGCAGGCGATATAGGGTCGAGGCACCGAGAAAGGTCTTGCCGACGATCCGCGCTTTCAGAGTGCTGTCCGGCGCATAGACGATATCGTCGGGGCGCAGCAGTACGTCCACCGCTCCACCGGACGGCCAGGTGTAGGCCCGGTTGCCCTGCAGCACACCCAGTTCGGTCTGCACCGATTCCGGGCTGCTCAACTGGCCACGAATGAAGTAGCCCTGGCCAATGAAACTGGCGACAAAGGGCGTCTGCGGCTCGTGATAGAGGTTGTAGGGGGTATCCCACTGCTCCAGGCGGCCTTCCTTGAACACCCCGACCTGATCGCTCACGGCAAAGGCTTCTTCCTGGTCGTGGGTGACCAGGATGGCACTGGTACCCCGAGCCTTGAGGATGTCACGCACCTCATGGCTGAGCTTGCGGCGCAATTCGCCATCGAGATTGGAGAAGGGCTCGTCCAGCAGCAGCAGTTGGGGTTCCGGTGCCAGGGCGCGGGCCAGAGCCACCCGTTGTTGTTGGCCGCCAGACAGTTCGTGGGGGAAGCGCTGACCGAGGTTCTTCAGGTTGACCAGTTCCAGCAATTCAGCGACCACACGGTCTTTCTGTGGGTGCTTGCGAATGCCGAAGGCAATGTTGTCCGCCACACACAGATGTGGGAACAGGGCGTAGTCCTGGAACACCATGCCGATCCGGCGTTTCTCCGGCGCCAGGGTGAAGCCGGCGCTGGAGATGGTTTCGCCGGCCAACTGGATCTCGCCCTCGTGTACGGGCTCGAATCCGGCGATGGCCCGCAGGGTGGTGGTCTTGCCGCAGCCGGATGAACCCAGCAGGCAACCGATATCACCGGCATTGAGGTGCAGATTGAGGTTCTGCACCACCCGTTGGTCCTGATAGCCGCATGCCAGATTGCGCAGGTTCAGCAGTAATGGCTGGCTCATGCGTGGTGGTACGCCGGTTCGACAAGAAACTCGAGCAGGGCCTTTTGCGCATGGAGACGGTTTTCCGCCTGGTCCCAAGCCACCGAACGTGGGTCGTCCAGCAGGTCGAGGCTGATTTCCTCGCCGCGGTGGGCGGGCAGGCAATGCATGAACAGTACGTCCGGCGCGGCCAGGTCGAGCAGGGCGCGGTTTACCTGGAATGGCGCGAACAGCTTGAGGCGCTTGGCGGTTTCCTCTTCCTGGCCCATGGAGGTCCAGACGTCGGTGCTCACCAGGTGGGCGCCGGTTACCGCTTCGCGAGGATCGCGGACGATGGTCACGCGATCGCCGGCCAGAGCGACAAACTCGGGGTTGGGTTCGTAGCCTTCAGGGCAAGCGACGCGCAGTTGGAAATCGAACTGCATGGCCGCTTCTATATAGCTGTTGCACATGTTGTTGCCATCGCCGATCCAGGCCACGGTCTTGCCTTGGATCGAACCGCGATGTTCAAGGAAAGTCTGCATGTCCGCCAACAGTTGGCAGGGGTGCAGGTCATCGGACAGGCCGTTGATCACCGGTACCCGGGAGTTGGCCGCAAATTCGGTCAGGGTGCTATGGGCAAAGGTACGGATCATCACTGCGTCGAGCATGCGCGACATGACGATGGCGCAGTCGCCGATGGGCTCGCCGCGTCCCAGTTGGGTATCCCGTGGCGAAAGGAAGATGGCCTGGCCGCCCAGTTGGATCATGCCGGCTTCGAAAGACAGTCGGGTACGGGTCGACGACTTCTCGAAAATCATGCCGAGCACACGATTTTTCAAGGGCTCGAAGAGTACGCCGCGGTTACGCAGGTCCTTCAGCTCGATGCCTCGACGAATCACACTGACCAGCTCTTCGGGCGTGCAATCCATCAGGGAGAGAAAGTGCCTTGCGCTCATCATTAACTACCTTTTTGCAACGGACCGCAGATTCTCAAAGCCTTGTTTAATCGAACAACGGGCTGGACCTGCGGCGAAAGCCGCACGGGGCGACGAAATAGGGGAAGGCGCGATCTTATAATTAAATGTCGCGTCTTACCAATAGTGCTACGGCGATTACGGGCAAGAGAGGTCAGGACGCGATTGCGCTGACGCTTTTGAGACCAGTTTCCAGACAGCAGCCAGGCATTTGTACACTGCTCTGGCGCGCCTTGGCAATCCAGCGGGGCGCCGGCTGTTCGCTTGCAGTCGTTTTCTGACCTGTGGGCCGAGGTCGCTGCCATGGGCATGCCGAGGAGGTGTCAGTCTGAAACATTTCCTAATGCAAAGTACTGCGGTTACCAAGGCGAATCTGCGGCCGGGATAGATGCGCGATGGAATCCAAGGAGCAGCAACTGATGGCGCTTTTGGGGGAGGATATGGCCCGGACACTCACTGACATGACCGCCTCAGTGACAGCCCTTTTTTGAATTGCTGCTCAATTGCTGCCGATGGCCTGCTGCGCTTGGCGCCGAACTGACAGCACTGATCATGGCTGGGGCTGATGGCCCTGAATTCATGGGGCGAACGTCGCTGGTGTCAGCAGCGGTCAGCCGCCATAGTTTTTGCTTCCAGCGGCCCCCTATGGGTTGCCTTCAAACAATAGAGACTGGCCATGACCAAGACTCTCCATCACCGTGCCTGCCACTTGTGCGAAGCGATCTGCGGCCTGACCCTGGAAGTCACCGAGGAAGAGGGTGGCGCTCCGCGCATTACCTCGATCAAGGGGGACGCTCAGGACAGCTTCAGTCGCGGCCACATCTGCCCCAAGGCTGTGGCCCTGCAGGATATTCAGAATGACCCCGATCGCCTGCGTCAGCCGGTGCGGCGCGTGGGCAATGAATGGCAGCCGATCGAGTGGGACGAGGCTTTCGCCCTGGTAGCCGAAAGGCTGGCGAGCATCCAGCAGCGTCATGGCAATAATGCGGTGGCGGTCTATCAGGGCAACCCCAGCGTTCACAACTACGGGCTGATGACTCACAGCAACTACTTCCTTGGCCAGCTCA
This sequence comes from Pseudomonas sp. BLCC-B112, assembly GCF_028550695.1. NCBI lineage: Bacteria > Pseudomonadati > Pseudomonadota > Gammaproteobacteria > Pseudomonadales > Pseudomonadaceae > Pseudomonas > Pseudomonas sp. BLCC-B112. The sequence continues at coordinate 671,492 of NZ_JAQQGK010000002.1, read as the reverse complement.
AGACCCGTAACCGTTTCTCGGCCACGTCGGTCGACCAGTTGCCCCAGCACCTGACCAGCTACCTGATGTATGGCCACGGTCTGCTGCTGCCGATTCCGGACATCGACCACACCGACTTCATGCTGATCCTCGGCGGCAATCCCTTGGCGTCCAACGGCAGCATCATGACGGTGCCGGACGTGGAAAAGCGTTTGAGGGCAATCCAGGCTCGTGGTGGCAAGGTGGTGGTGGTCGATCCTCGGCGCAGTGAAACGGCGGCCATGGCCGATCAGCATCTGTTCATCCGTCCTGGAGGCGATGTGGCCTTGCTGTTTGGCCTGTTGAACACGATTCTTGAGGAAGGGCTGATTCGCGACAGTCATCTGCAAGTCGATGGATTGGCAGAGGTGCGCCAGGCGATTTCCCGCTTCACCGCAGAGGCCATGAGCCCGCTGTGTGCGATTGCGGCGCCGCAGATTCGGCAGTTGGCCCGGGAGTTCGCCTCGGCGGAGCGAGCGGTCTGTTATGGGCGCATGGGGGTTTCGACCCAAGCCTTCGGTACGTTGTGCCATTGGTTGCTGCAACTGCTCAATCTGATCACCGGCAACCTTGACCGGGTAGGTGGGGCCCTGTGTACCGAGCCGGCGGTGGATCTGGTAGCGGCGACTTCGGGGGGGCATTTCAACCTTTGGCAGAGTCGGGTTTCCGGGCTTCCGGAGTATGGCGGCGAGCTGCCTGTATCGGCCCTGGCCGAAGAGATGCTCACTGAGGGCGAGGGGCAGGTTCGGGCATTGATCACCGTGGCAGGCAACCCGGTGTTGTCCACACCCAATGGCCGGCAGTTGGAGCAAGCACTGGACGGGTTGGAGTTCATGCTCAGCATCGACTTGTACATCAATGAGACGACCCGTTATGCCGACTTGATCCTGCCGTCCACCTCGGCTCTGGAGAACGATCACTACGACACCACGTTCAATCTCCTTGCAGTACGCAATGTCAGTCGCTTCAACCGGGCGATCCTGCCCAAGCCTGCGGGTGCGCTGCACGACTGGGAGATCTTTGTCGGCCTGGCCAAAGCGTTTGCCGCGAAAACCGAACAACCGCTGAAGCCGACCATCCCCCCTGCGCAGATGATTGACATGGGGTTGCGAGCCGGTGCCTACGGCGATGCATCGCCGCTCAAACTGTCCTTGGGAACACTGGACCAGTATCCCCACGGTATTGATCTGGGGGCGCTGCAGCCGAATCTGGCGGCACGCTTGAAAACCGAGAATCGGCGGATTCAGGCGGCGCCAGCGCCGATCATGGCGGATCTGGCGCGATTTGCCGCCTTGAGCGTGCCGCCGTTGGATGAGTTGCTGCTGATTGGCCGTCGCCATGTACGCAGTAACAACTCGTGGATGCACAACTATCACCGCCTGGTGAAGGGCAAGCCCCGTCACCAGTTGCTGATGCACCCGGATGACCTGGCCAGTCGCGGGCTGAATGACGGCCAGCGGGTGAGAATCAGCTCTCGGGTTGGTGCGGTGGAGGTAGAGGTGCTGGCCAGCACTGAAATGATGCCGGGGGTGGTGAGCTTGCCTCATGGTTGGGGGCACGGGCGCCCAGGGGTGCAACTGAGCATTGCCATGGCGCAGCCCGGTTGCAGCGCCAATGACCTGACCGATGAGCGTCAGCTTGATGCGTTGTCTGGGAATGCGGCGTTGAACGGGGTGCCAGTCAAGGTGGAAGCGGCCTGAGATGTCTGTCGGAGAGGCCGAGCAGGGCGCTCAGGTTTCCGTTACAATGCGCCACCGTGCCGACAACAGCGTCGGAAAGTTCAGCCGAGGTGTTCCATGGATATCATCGAAACTATTAAAGAGCAGATTGCCAACAACACCATTCTGCTTTACATGAAAGGCTCGCCGAATGCCCCGCAGTGTGGCTTCTCCGCGAAAGCCGCCCAGGCCGTAATGGGCTGTGGTGAGAAGTTCGCTTATGTGGACATCCTGCAGAACCCGGAAATTCGCGCCAACCTGCCTAAGTACGCCAACTGGCCGACCTTCCCACAGCTGTGGGTGGCAGGTGAGCTGGTCGGTGGTAGCGACATCATGGCTGAGATGTTTGCCAACGGTGAATTGCAGACTCTGATCAAGGACGCAGCCGAAAAAGCCGCGGCCAAGACTGAAGCCTGACGCGAACATATCCGCGTAATAAAAAGCCCCGCCTCTCTTTCGAGGGCGGGGCTTTTTATTGCGTGAGTATTACGAGTTAAGTTACTCGTCACCCATTTGTGATTGCAGATAGTTCTCGATGCCGACTTTATCGATCAGGCCCAATTGGGTTTCCAGCCAGTCGATGTGTTCTTCTTCGGATTCAAGAATATCTTCCAGCAGTTCACGGCTGCCGAAGTCGCTCACCGACTCACAATGGGCGATGGCTGCCTTGAGGTCTGCATGGCCGGTGCGTTCGATACGCAGGTCGCACTCCAGCATTTCCTTGGTGTGTTCGCCGATGTGCAGCTTGCCCAGGTCCTGAACGTTCGGCAGGCCTTCGAGGAAGAGAATGCGCTTGATTAGCTTGTCCGCATGCTTCATCTCGTCGATGGACTCGTGGTACTCGTGCTTGCCCAGCTTGTTCAGGCCCCAATCTTCATACATGCGTGCATGCAAGAAGTACTGATTGATCGCGACCAGTTCATTGGCAAGGATTTTATTGAGATGCTGGATGACTGTAATGTCGCCTTTCATGATGGGGTCCTGCCCTTTAATTAGTGGAATAAGGACAGAGTCTGAGCCGCGCAAACATTACTGTCAAACCTAAGTTATTGAATAATATATGAAAATTAATCGGAATAAGAATGTTTGTGTTCCGCGTTTTGACCCTAAGCGATTGAATTACAGGCATAAAAAAACCGGACGCTAGGTCCGGTTGTTTAAAACAGTGCTATTTATCCGAGAAATCAGGCGACATTAAATTCTACTGGATAGGGAATTGCTGCCTGGCTGCTCTGCAGTTCGGTCAGGGTCTCGCGGACCACTTGCTTGGCCAGGCATGCGCATTTACCACATTGGCTGGCGACGCCGGTTGCCTGACGCACATCGCGGTAGCTGCAGCAACCTTCATAGATGGCTTCGCGAATTTGTCCGTCGGTGACACCGGTGCAGAGGCAGACATACATAGGATGAGAACCGTCGCTGGTTAGGGCTCAATTGCGATGGATCTTAATGTTAACGAGAATGATTGTCAAAGTGGTTTCGGCGACCTTTGTTGCAGTTTCCTACCAGGGTGACGAACGGTTTTGTTCGCGATAGTGACAGATGATTCGCATTTTTCGCTTTGTGAGCCGGGCTGATGAAAAACCGTTAAGGACAGCTCAAAGACGCGGTGTATGATGGCCGGTCCTTGCGAAGCGGGGTCAGGTCACGGAGCTGTCGCATCCGCGTGGCAGACTCAAGGCCAATCCCCTTCTTCATTACTACGTCCACACCAGGAGATACCCAATGAGCGTACTCGTAGGCAAACAAGCCCCTGACTTCACCGTACCGGCCGTTCTCGGCAATGGCGAAATCGTTGACAGCTTCACCCTGTCCTCGGCCATCAAAGGCAAATACGGCCTGGTGTTCTTCTATCCACTGGACTTCACCTTCGTTTGCCCGTCCGAGCTGATCGCCCTGGACCACCGCATGGCTGACTTCAAGGCACGTAACGTGGAAGTGATCGCTGTTTCGATCGACTCGCACTTCACCCACAACGCCTGGCGTAACACCCCGATCAATGCCGGTGGCATCGGTCAGGTTCAATACATCATGGCGGCTGACATGAAGCACGACATCGCCAAGGCCTACGACGTTGAGTCCGAAGGCGGCGTGGCTTTCCGTGGCGCGTTCCTGATCGACGACAAAGGCGTTGTTCGTTCGCAGATCGTCAACGACCTGCCACTGGGCCGTAACATGGAAGAGCTGATCCGTCTGGTTGACGCTCTGCAATTCCACGAAGAGCACGGCGAAGTCTGCCCTGCCAACTGGAAAAAAGGTGACAAAGGCATGACCGCTTCGCCAGAAGGCGTTGCTGCTTACCTGAGCGAGAACGCTGGCAAGCTGTAAGCCAGGCGTCACGCATAAAAAAACCGGCCTCAGGGCCGGTTTTTTTATGCAGGCAATTCAACCCGACGAAGAATTGATCAGTCGTCGAAATCCTGCCAGCCGCCCATTTGTTTCCAGCGGTTGACGATGCCGCAGAACAGCTCGGCAGTCTTCTCGGTGTCGTAGCGGGCCGAGTGAGCCTCGCGACCGTCGAAGTCGATATCCGCGCTCTGACAGGCCTTGGCCAAAACGGTCTGTCCATAAGCCAGGCCAGCCAGGGTGGCGGTGTCGAAGCTGGAGAACGGGTGGAACGGATTGCGCTTCATATCCAGGCGCGCCACAGCGGCGTTGAGGAAGCCCAGGTCGAAACTGCTGTTGTGGCCCACCAGGATGGCGCGTTTGCAACCATTGGCTTTCAGCGCCTTGCGCACCCCACGGAAAATATCGGTCAGTGCAGTTTCCTCGCTGACGGCCATGCGCAGCGGGTGGTCGAGCTTGATCCCGGTGAACTCCAGGGCCGCGGCTTCGATGTTCGCGCCTTCAAAAGGCTCGACCCGGAAGAAATAGGTGTGTTCCGGGAACACGAAGCCTTTTTCATCCATGCCGATAGTGGTGGCGGCAATCTCCAGCAGGGCGTCGGTGGCCGAGTTGAAGCCGCCGGTTTCAACGTCGACGACTACCGGCAGGTAACCGCGAAAACGAGCTGCCATCGGGTGTCGAGGGCCGCCGCCGTTACCTTCTTGTTCGTCGTCGAAATGGTCGTCACTCACGAGTGATCCTCCAGCAGGCGCCAGCGCAGTTTTTCACCGGCGCGCAGCGGAATGACAGTCAGCTCACCGAACGGCAGGCTGGCGGGGGCGGTCCATTCTTCACGAACCAGGGTGATGCGATCGGTGTTGGCCGGCAGGCCGTAGAAGCGCGGGCCGTTGAGGCTGGCAAAGGCTTCCAGTTTGTCCAGGGCATTGCGCTGTTCGAACGCTTCAGCGTACAGCTCGATCGCGGCATAGGCGCTGTAGCAGCCGGCGCAACCGCAAGCGGCCTCCTTGGCGTGCTGGGCATGAGGCGCCGAGTCGGTGCCGAGGAAGAACTTCTCGCTGCCACTGGTGGCCGCATCCAGCAGAGCTTCCTGGTGGGTGTTGCGCTTGAGAATCGGCAGGCAATAGAAGTGCGGGCGAATACCGCCCACCAGCATGTGGTTGCGGTTGTACAGCAGGTGGTGCGCGGTGATGGTTGCGCCGACGTTGGCCGAAGCCTCCTTGACGAACTGCACGGCTTCACCGGTGGTGATGTGTTCGAACACCACTTTCAGACTGGGGAAGCGCTCGACCACGCGACGCATATGCTCGTCGATGAAGATTTTCTCGCGGTCGAAGACGTCGACGTCGCCGCGGGTCACTTCACCGTGAATCAGCAGCGGCAGGCCGACTTCGGCCATCGCTTCGAGCACCGGGAAGATCTTGTCGATGCTGGTCACGCCCGAGTCCGAGTTGGTGGTCGCGCCGGCCGGGTACAGCTTGGCGGCGTGCACGAAACCGCTGGCCTTGGCTGCGCGGATCTCGTCCGGCTGGGTGCGGTCGGTCAGGTAGAGCACCATCAGCGGCTCGAAGCGGCTGCCGGCCGGGCGCGCAGCTAGAATACGCTGGCGATAGGCGTCGGCTTCCGCGGCGTTGCGCACCGGAGGTACCAGGTTGGGCATGATGATGGCGCGGCCAAAGGTGCGCGCGACATCTGCGACTGTATTGGGCAACACGGCACCATCGCGAAGATGAATATGCCAGTCGTCGGGACGCAGCAGGGTCAGGCGGTCGGACATTGGAGGTTCCAGGCGGGTAAAACTCGGGGGGAATGCTACCGGAAAAGACTCTTCCAGGCACTCGCTATCAAGTTTTGCGACGAGCAACCGATATCCCGAAGGTATGGCGTATTAACGCCTGTCGATTTTTCTGTTGTACACGTCAGTGGAGCCTCCCGTGCGCCAGCGTTATCTAGCCTTGCTCAGTGTGTTTGCCAGCCTGCCCGCGATGGCTCTCACTTTCCAGACCCGTCTGGAGAGCATTGAGTGGACGGTCGAAGGTGACAAATTCGAGTGCCGCTTGATCCAGCCCGTCACCGATTTCGGTTCCGGCGAATTCGTTCGCCGCGCCGGTGAGCAGGCGATTTTTCGCCTCAAGAGTTTCAACCCGATGCAGGCAGGTGGCTCGGCGACGCTGCTTGCGGCCGCGGCGCCCTGGCAGCCGGGGCGTGGCGACATCAACCTCGGGGCGGTCAAGGCCGGCACGGATGGGGTGCTGTACAACAGCAATCAGATGCAGGCCGGTCGCCTGATCATCGGTTTGCTGGAGGGGCGTAGTCCGGTGGTCCGGCATTTTTCCCGCGAGGGTGGGGTTTCCGAGGTGCGCCTGCTTCCGGTGAAATTCAGCAAGGCCTACAGCGACTATCAAAGCTGCATGACCAAACTGCTGCCGATGAACTACGAACAGGTGAAACAGGGCGAGATCGGGTTCCCGGGCGGCGGTATCGAACTCGATGCTCGGGCCAAGGCGAAGTTGCAGGTGATGGTGGACTTCATCAAGGCCGATCCGACGGTCAATCACGTCGAACTGGACGGCCACTCTGACAACAGCGGCAATCGCTTGACCAACCGCGACCTGTCCCGCCGCCGGGCCTTGGCGGTGATGGAGTTCTTCAAGGCCAACGGTTTGGCGGAAAACCAGATTGTGGTGCGCTTCCATGGTGAGCGTTATCCTCTGGCTCCCAACACCAATCCTGCCAACCGAGCGAAGAATCGCCGGGTCAATGTGCATCTGGAACGGGTCGCCCCCACCGAAAAACCGGCTCCGGCGCCTCAGGCCACCTCCGGTTCCAGTGCTGCGGCGACTTCCTGATACGGCTGTCGTCGTCGCGCGCTCGACATAATCTGTCGCTTGGTCGTCATAAGCTGTCGCGCCTCTGTAAATTATCCTCGTGGATCGGTAGACTCGACGGCTTTCCGTACAACCCCGTGGAGTGATGGCATGGCGGACGTAAACAAGGTCGTTCTGGCGTATTCGGGCGGCCTGGACACTTCGGTGATCCTCAAGTGGCTGCAGGATACTTACAACTGTGAAGTAGTGACTTTCACTGCTGACCTGGGCCAAGGCGAAGAGGTCGAGCCGGCCCGCGCCAAGGCGCAAGCCATGGGCGTCAAAGAGATCTACATCGACGATCTGCGCGAAGAGTTCGTGCGTGATTTCGTTTTCCCGATGTTCCGCGCCAACACCGTCTACGAAGGCGAGTACCTGCTGGGTACTTCCATCGCTCGTCCGTTGATCGCCAAGCGTTTGATCGAAATCGCCAACGAGACTGGCGCGGATGCCATTTCCCATGGCGCCACCGGCAAGGGCAACGATCAGGTGCGTTTCGAGCTGGGCGCCTATGCCCTCAAACCAGGGGTCAAAGTGATTGCCCCTTGGCGTGAGTGGGACCTGCTGTCCCGCGAGAAACTGATGGACTACGCCGAGAAGCACGGTATCCCGATCGAGCGTCACGGTAAGAAGAAGTCGCCGTACTCGATGGATGCCAACCTGCTGCACATCTCCTATGAAGGCGGCGTGCTGGAAGACACCTGGACCGAGCACGAAGAAGACATGTGGCGCTGGACCGTCTCCCCGGAGAAGGCTCCTGACACCCCGCAATACCTGGAGCTGACCTACCGCAACGGTGACATCGTCGCCATCGACGGCGTGGAAATGACTCCGGCTACCGTGCTGGCGACCCTGAACCGCATCGGTGGTGAACACGGCATCGGTCGTCTGGACATCGTCGAGAACCGTTACGTGGGCATGAAGTCCCGTGGCTGCTACGAGACCCCGGGTGGCACCATCATGCTGCGCGCCCACCGCGCCATCGAGTCCATTACCCTGGACCGCGAAGTGGCTCACCTCAAAGACGAGTTGATGCCCAAGTACGCCAGCCTGATCTACACCGGCTACTGGTGGAGCCCTGAGCGTCTGATGCTGCAACAGATGATCGACGCCTCCCAGGCCCACGTGAACGGTGTAGTGCGCCTGAAGCTGTACAAGGGCAACGTGATCGTTACCGGTCGCAAGTCCGATGAGTCGCTGTTCGACGCCAACATCGCCACCTTCGAAGAAGACGGTGGTGCTTACAACCAGGCGGACGCAGCAGGCTTTATCAAGCTCAACGCATTGCGCATGCGTATCGCTGCAAACAAGGGCCGGACCCTGGTCTGATACCTTGAGTTGCTAAAAGAACCCCGCGATAAGCGGGGTTTTTTTTGCTTCTGATTAATGGTGCCTACGGGCAGAGGCTGAGTAGGGCAGTTGATTGAACGAAGAAGTGCTATTGAGTGCAGTTTGTTAATCACCCTCCCGCTGCTGAAAGTGCTGCCTGATGATGTGGCTTTTAGTACGAAAAGTAGCTGATCTAGCGATTAATCTTAAGCGCTTTTCCAGTTAAGTGACCTTTATCTAAATTTTTTTGTAAGGTAAATCGGTATTGTTTGTAAGGATCGTCCTCGTAGGGTCGTAGCCCCTGGTAGCACGGTGTCAGAGTCAATTCTCTGGGGTATTGTGCGGGCTCTAAAAAACTCTAAGGACTTGGATGGACCTATGAAAAGAGTATTGATCGTGGATGATCATCCTGTTATTCGCCTGGCTGTGCGTATGTTGATGGAACGCCATGGTTTTGAAGTAGTAGCAGAAGCAGATAACGGCACGGATGCTTTAAAGTTGGCTCTTGAATATGTTCCCGATATTTTGATTTTGGATATTGGTATCCCACAACTTGATGGGCTTGAAGTTATAACCCGCCTGATGTCCAGAGGCATGCCGATCAAAATTCTAGTGTTGACCCTGCAAGTTCCCGGACCCTTTTCCATGCGTTGCATGCAGGCCGGGGCCGCCGGCTACGTGTGCAAGCAGCAGGACATTACCGAACTGATCAGTGCGGTGCGGGCGGTGCTGGCAGGTTACAGCTACTTTCCCAACGAGGCGTTGCACACCTTTCGTTCCAGTCAGGGCATCAGCAGCGAGGAAGAAATGATCGAGCTTCTTTCAGGGCGTGAGTTGATCGTATTGAAGCAGCTCACCAATGGCATGAGTAACAAGGAAATCGCCGAGGGCTTGTGTTTGAGCAACAAGACCGTCAGCACTTACAAGCGGCGGTTGTTGGCCAAGCTCAACGCTCGTTCATTGGTTGACCTGATCGAATTTGCCCAGCGCCATCAGTTGGTATGAGTGTGGATGACTGAAGCGACAGCCTGAATGGAGCAATCTGCTAATTCGGAACGGACCGGTCATGCCGAGGGGCTGACCGGTCGAGTTTCAGGGCGAGAGAGGCACAAAAAAACCTCCGTCTGGAGGTTCTTTTGTGACTAGAGGTCAAAGTCGTAATCGGCCAGTTGTTTCTGCAGCCGTCGTTCTTCCAGAAGATTGTCGATGGTTCTGCGCTTGCTCAGATTGGTTTTCGCCACCTCGACCACCGGTTCAGCATCGTCTGTGTCTGCTGCGATGAAGTCTTCTTCCACGTCCAGTTGTTCTTTGCCAGTGCTCATAAGGTCAACTCCAGGCTAAGACTGCCATTGGCGCTCCTTATATCGATATTCTCCTGGCGGGTAAAAAAGATTTTTTCAATCGACTCATCAACAAAATCAATGCTGCCTCAATCGTCAGAAGTCTTTTGCTTGTACTCGCACAGGTCTTCGATTCGACAGCTACCGCAACGTGGCTTACGGGCCAGGCAGACGTAGCGACCGTGAAGGATCAGCCAGTGATGGGAGTCCAGCAGAAACTCCTTGGGTACAAACTTCAGCAGTTTTTTTTCCACTTCCACTACATTCTTGCCCGGGGCCAGCCCGGTGCGGTTGCTGACCCGGAAGATGTGGGTGTCCACGGCCATGGTCAATTGCCGGAAAGCGGTGTTGAGGACCACATTGGCGGTCTTGCGGCCGACGCCGGGCAAGGCTTCCAGCTCCTCCCGGGTCTGTGGCACTTCACTGTTGTGGCGTTCCACCAGCAGGCGGCAGGTCTCGATGACGTTCTTGGCCTTGCTGTTGTACAGGCCAATGGTCTTGATGTATTCGGACAGGCCCTCGACCCCCAGTGCATGGATAGCTGCCGGTGTATTGGCCACGGGGAAGAGTTTGGCGGTCGCCTTGTTGACCCCGACGTCGGTCGATTGCGCCGAAAGAATCACCGCGATCAGCAACTCGAACGGCGAGGAGTAGGCCAGTTCGGTTTTTGGTTCGGGGTTGTCTTCGTGAAGTCGGCGAAATATTTCCAGGCGTTTGGCGGCATTCATCGGTGGTTCATTTCCTCGAAGGCGGTCGGTTGAAGGATGAAGAGGTGGTCCAGGCCCGCTTTGCCGCCAGCAGCAGGCCAAGCAGGATAAAACCCCCAGGGGCCAGAGTCAGCAGGCGCAATCCGCCTTGGGGCAGCAACACCCAACCGGCGCTATCTCCGGGCAGGCCGGCGAGCCAGCCCAGATGGCTGCCCAGGGCGCCGGTGCCCAGCAATTCGCGCAACGCGCCCACCAGCACCAGCGCGCCACAGAAACCTGCAGTTAGGCGTAGCCGGTCGCGGTGCTGGAAGAAGCCCGCCTGTTCCAATATCACGCATTGCAGGGGCAGCAGGCCCAGGTACAGGCTCAACTGCTGGTGCAACTCATAACTCCAGGCTTGCACCACCAGCCACAGCCAACTGCCGAGAGTGGCGGCGAGCAACAGGCTGGCCAGCCACTGCTGACGGCTTTGCAAATGTGGCCGCAGCAGGCCCATGCCGGCCCCGAAGGTCCCGATCAGCAGCGTGGACGCCAGAGCCAGGCCCAGGGCCTTGACCCAGGAATCCGTGGCCCCGATCAACGGCGTCAGCATCAGCAGGCCCGGCAAGGACAGTGGCTTACTCATCGGCGGCTCCCGAAAGCAGTTGCTGACGATGCTCATCGAAGTAGCGCAGGGCATCGTGCAGGGCGCTGATCACCGCGCGGGAGGTGATGGTGGCGCCGGCGATCTGATCGAACTGGCCATTGTCCTTTTTCAGGGCCCAGGCAGCATCGTCCGAGGACGTGCGGGATTTGCCGGAAAACCCCTGCAGCCAGGCGTTGGGCTGTTCGGCGATGCGGCCTCCCAGGCCTGGGGTTTCATCCTGCTTGAGCGTCTTGCTGCCCTGCAGGCGGCCATGGCTGTCGATGGCGATCAGCAGCTCGATGGGGCCAGCGTAACCGTTCACTCGAGTGCGTAGCAGCACGGCACTGGGCTGACCCGCGCGGGTGGCCAGGTAGCCATCCAGCAAGCGGCTGTTGTCCAGTTGCACATCCCTCAAGGGCAGTGGTTGCTCCAGTGGCTGGTTGTCGTAGCTTGCCGCAGGCAGCAGGTCGAGTAACTTGCGGGCCTGCAACGCCCGTTGCTCGGCGGCGATGCGCGGTGCGCCAGCGTATTGCAGCCACAGGGTGGCGCCCACGCCGAGAACGCCGAGCAGCACCAGCAGGAGCAGACCGCGCGTTCTCTTCATGCTCAAGCTTTCTCCTGTTCCGAGAGGCACAGGCGTTCCAGCCCCGGTACCGCCAGATTCATCAGCAGTACGGCGAAGGCAACGCCGTCGGGGTAGCCGCCCCAGGTGCGGATCAGGTAGGTCAGCAGGCCGACGCCGACGCCGAACAGCAGCCTGGCTTTCGCTGCCTTGGGGCCGGACACCGGTTCGGTGACGATAAAGAATGCGCCCAGCATGCTGGCGCCGCTGAGCAGGTGAAACAGCGGTGAGCCATGGGAGTCGGAGCCCGAGCCGTTCCAGCACAGCAGGCTGATGACAAAGAGGCTGCCCAGCATGCCCACGGGCGCCTGCCAACTGATGACCCGTTGCTGCAGCAGAAACAGCCCCCCGGCAAGAAATCCCAGGCTGATCCATTCGGCACCACGGCCGCCGAAGTGCCCGAAGGCGGGGTTGCCGGCAAAGAGTTCGTCGAGGGTCAGGCTCTTGTTGATCCGCAGGCTGTCCAGTGCCGTGGCTTGAGCCCAGGCGTCCGCATGCAGGCCGTCCGCGACACCGAATACCTTTTGCAGGCCGCCAAGCAGGTCCATGGCGTGGGGCGCAGGCCAATGGGTCATCGACTGGGGAAAACACAACAAGGCCAGGGCGTAGCCGAGCATGGCCGGATTGAACGGGTTCTGGCCGACACCGCCGTACAAGTGCTTGCCCAGGACAATGGCGGCAGCGGCCGCGCTCAGCGGCAGCCACCAGGGGCAGTAAGCTGGCAAGGCCAGGGCCAGTAGCGTGGCGCTGACCAAGGCACTGCCATCGCCTAGGTTGGGCGGTAGCGGGCGCCTTCTGAGGTACAGGACCAGGGCTTCCATGGCCAGGGCGCCGCTGACGGTCAGCAGCAGATTGAGCAGCACGCCCCATCCGTACAGCCACAGCATCACCAACAGGCCCGGCAGCGTGGCCAGCAGCACTCGCTGCATGGCCTGGCGCAGGCGCTGGTCGACGCCGTCAGCTATCAGCATGGGCCTTCACCTGGCGCTCGGCCTCGTACAAGCGTGCCTGAGCCTGGGCCAGCTGTTCTGCTCGGGTGTCGGGCTGGCGCTGTAGTTTGTTCAGATCGGCACGGGCGTAGGCCAGTTCGGTTTTCAGTTGCCGCAGCTGTGGATCGATCGGGCGTTTTTCGATACGAGTCAGTGTCGGCGCCGGTTTCGCACTGGCGTCCTCGGCGGCATGCAGGGCCTGTTCGGCCGCCGCCAGGGCTGCGCTCAGGGTTTCCAGTTCAGCACTGGACGCTTCAGCCGCCTGAGCTTTCTTCAGTTCGGCGCGGCGCGTCGCCAACTGGATCTTCGCGCGCTTGAGATCAGCATCCTTGGCCACTGGCGGCGGAGCAGGTGGCGCCTGGGACTCCAGCTGGGCCAAGGCCTGCTCGGCGGTTTCGAACTGACGCTGCAGGACGATCAATTGCATTTGCTGCTCGAAGGTCGGTGGATGGCCGAAAGCCTTGAGCGACTTGTGCAACTGGGCCCGGCTCATGGCCAGCTCGATCTTGGCTTTCTTCAGTGCTGCATCGGCCGCCGCGGCCTTCTGCGCACGGACTCGTTCGATGGCGGCCTGCACCGGGTTCTGGCTGTCGTCAGTGGTTTGCGCGGCTCGTTGTGCGCGGGCCTGGCGCTCGGCCAGGCGCCGGGCGTCTTCCCGTTGCAAGCGTTCGTTGCGTTGTTCGAAGCGTCGTCGCGCCTGCTCGCGCTTGCTGCTGCGGGCTTGCAGCTGCTCGGGGCTGGTGGCCAGGCCGCCGACGATCGGTACCACCTTGCTCTCGGGCAGCGGCAGCATATCGATACAGTCCACCGGACAGGGCGCCACGCACAGGTCGCAGCCGGTGCACTCGTCCACAAGCACGGTATGCATCAATTTGGCCGCGCCGACGATGGCGTCCACTGGACAGGCCTGGATGCATTTGGTGCAGCCGATGCATTCGGCCTCGCGAATATAAGCGATCTGGGCCGGAGCTTCGCCGCGGCTGCGATCCAGCTCCAGCACCGGTAACTGCAGGAGTTGCGCCAGGCCGGCGATGGTTTCCTCGCCGCCGGGTGGACACTTGTTGATGGCCTCGCCGTTGGCGATGCCCTGGGCGTAGGGTTTGCATCCGGGGTGGCCGCACTTGCCGCACTGGGTCTGGGGCAGGAGGGCATCGATGCGTTGAATCAGACTCATGTTTTGATCAGTCCGTTGAAGCCGAAAAACGCTACTGCCAGCAGGCCGGCGCTGATCAGGTCGATCGGCAGGCCGCGCCAGGGCAGGGGAATATCGTTGTTGGAGATACGCTGGCGCAGATCGCTGAACAGGCTCAGTACCAGCCAGAAGCCCAGTCCGGCCCCCAGGCTCATGGCGCTGAGGGTCGCGAGCCCGAGGTTTTCCCCAGTGGCGATCAGCAGCAGGCCGAGCGCACTGGCATTGCCCAGCAGCAGCGGCCAAAGGCCGTCGAATGGAACATTGGGCAAGGCCCGGGATAGCAACTGCAATAGCGGTTTGATCAGCAGCACGCTCAGGGGCAGCCAGAGAAACAACTGCAAGGATTCCAGCCCCCAAGGCAGCAGCGCGCCACGATAAAGGACATGGCCTAGCACGCAACTGACCAGCATCAGGACCGTGGTCGCCAGGCCCAGCGCGTGAATCCGCTGCCGAGCGCTATCGGTTGGGGCCTGCAGCAGTGGATCGACGCCCAGCGGCCACTGCAACACGAAGTTGTTGATCAGGGCGGTGCTGACAAGGGCGAGGAGGAAGTGGGTCATGGTTGGGCCGGTACGGGCAGGCGGTCTCTCAAGAGTAGGCAAACTCCGGCGCGGGCGCAGGGCCGCCAGATATGCAAATCCCCCCGTTGCGCCGGGCACAACGGGGGGACGGGGTCCAGCCTGCAGCCTTACTTGATCCGCTGGCCCGGCTTGGCGCCGCTGTCCGGGCTCAGCAGGTAGATCTCTTCACCGCCAGGGCCGGCGGCCATCACCATGCCCTCGGAGATGCCGAATTTCATTTTTCGCGGCTTGAGGTTGGCGATCATCATGGTCAGGCGACCATCGAGCTTGGACGGATCCGGGTAGGCACTCTTGATTCCGGAGAACACGTTGCGCTGCTCATCACCGATATCCAGGGTCAGGCGCAGCAGCTTGTCGGCACCTTCCACGGCTTCGGCCTTGACGATCAAGGCGACGCGCAGGTCGATGGCGGCGAAGGTGTCGAAGTCGATTTCCGGCGACAGCGGATCCTTGGCCAGTTCGCCGTTGCCTGCTGGCGCGGCTGCGCCGGTGTCGGTCTGGCTGGCGGTCAGGTCTTCTTTCGAGGCGTCGGTCATGGCTTGTACTTTTACCGGGTCGATCCGCGTCATCAGCGGCTTGAATTCGTTGAGTTGATGGTTGGCCAGCAGGTGCAGGTGATCGTTCCAGGTTAGCGGTGCAACGTTGAGGAACGCCTCGGCATCGGCGGCCAGCAGCGGCAGCACCGGCTTGAGGAAAATCACCAGCTGGCGGAACAGGTTGATACCAGTGGCGCAGATGGCCTGGACTTCATCCTGCTTGCCTTCCTGCTTGTTCAGCGACCATGGGGCCTTGTCGGCGATCCAGGCATTGGCGCGGTCGGCCAGGGCCATGATTTCGCGCATGGCACGGGCAAAGTCGCGGGCTTCATAGGCGTCGGCGATGCTTGGCGCGGCCGCCAGAAATGCCTCGGTCAGCTCGGGGGCGGCATTGCTGTCGACCATCAGCCCGGCATTGCCCTTGTGGATGAAGCCGGCGCAACGGCTGGCGATGTTCACCACCTTGCCCACCAGGTCGGAGTTGACCTTCTGTACGAAGTCTTCGAGGTTCAGGTCCAGATCGTCGACACCACGGCCCAGCTTGGAGGCGTAGTAGTAGCGCAGGTATTCCGGCGACAGGTGCTCCAGGTAGGTGCGGGCCTTGATGAAGGTGCCCCGGGACTTGGACATCTTCTGGCCATTGACCGTCAGGTAGCCGTGGACGTTGATGCCGCTCGGCTTGCGGTAGCCGGCGCCTTCGAGCATGGCGGGCCAGAACAGGGCGTGGAAGTTGACGATGTCCTTGCCGATGAAGTGGTACAGCTCGGCGGTGGAGTCCTTGCCCCAGAACGCGTCGAAATCCAGCTCCGGACGACGGGCGCAGAGGTTCTTGAAGCTGGCCATGTAGCCGATTGGCGCGTCCAGCCACACGTAGAAGTACTTGCCCGGCTCGTCCGGGATCTCGAAGCCGAAGTACGGCGCGTCGCGGGAGATGTCCCACTGCTGCAGGCCGGCATCCAGCCATTCGGCGATCTTGTTGGCCACGGCGTCTTGCAGGGTGCCGCTGCGGGTCCAGCTTTGCAGCATCTGCTGGAAGTCCGGCAGCTTGAAGAAGAAGTGCTGGGAATCCTTGAGCACCGGGGTGGCGCCGGAGATCGCCGACTTTGGATCTTTCAGGTCGGTCGGGGCATAGGTGGCGCCGCATTTTTCGCAGTTGTCGCCGTACTGGTCCTCAGTGCCGCACTTCGGGCAGGTGCCCTTGATGAAGCGGTCGGCCAGGAACATTTTCTTTTCCGGGTCGAAATACTGCGTGATGGAGCGCGTGGCGATGTGCCCGGCGTCCCGCAGCTTGAGGTAGATCTGGCTCGACAGCTCACGGTTTTCTTCGGCATGGGTCGAGTGGAAGTTGTCGAAGTCCACCAGGAAGTCGGCAAAGTCGGCGCTGTGTTCGGCCTGGACGTTGGCGATCAGTTGTTCCGGGGTGATGCCTTCCTTTTCCGCGCGCAGCATGATGGCCGAGCCGTGTGCGTCGTCGGCGCAAACATAGATGCATTGGTTGCCGCGATGCTTCTGGAAGCGCACCCACATGTCGGTCTGGATGTACTCAAGCATGTGGCCAAGGTGAATGGAACCATTGGCATAGGGCAGGGCGCTGGTGACGAGGATCTTGCGTGGCTCGGACATGGGGCTCGGCTACTTGATGAAACGGAGGTCGGCCACTATAAAGCGCCAGCGCGGATTTTTCACCCTTCCGGGCACATTGTGCACAGCAAGCTTTCTCGCCACGAAGGAGTCGGCGGCGTAGGATAGCCGCCTGATTTTCCAGTCTTGTTATCGGAGTTGCCCATGAGCGCCGTCAATCGCGCAGCGGTGGAAGCCGTCCTTCGCCAATACACCGACCCTTACCTGAACCAGGACCCGGTCAGCGCCGGCTGCGTGCGCGACATCGACGTCCAGGGCGACCGGGTCACGGTCCGCATGGAACTGGGTTATGCCGCCGGCCTGTTCAAGAGCGGCTGGGCGCAAATGCTGCAACTGGCCATCGAGGGCCTGGACGGTGTGAGCTCGGCCAAGGTCGAGATCACCAGCGTGATCGCCGCGCACAAGGCCCAGGCGCAGATCCCGGGCCTGGCCAACGTCAAGAATGTGGTGGCGGTGGCGTCCGGCAAGGGCGGCGTGGGCAAGTCCACCACTGCGGCCAACCTGGCCCTGGCCCTGGCCCGGGAAGGCGCCAAGGTGGGGATTCTCGACGCTGATATCTATGGTCCGAGCCAGGGCATCATGTTTGGCATTGCCGAAGGCACCCGGCCGAAGATCAAGGACCAGAAGTGGTTCGTGCCCATCGAGTCCCATGGGGTCGAGGTCATGTCCATGGCTTTCCTCACCGACGACAACACGCCGATGGTCTGGCGCGGCCCGATGGTCTCCGGCGCCTTGCTGCAACTGGTGACCCAGACCGACTGGGGCAATCTCGATTACCTGGTGATCGACATGCCGCCGGGCACTGGCGATATCCAACTGACCCTGGCGCAGAAAGTCCCGGTGGCCGGTGCCGTGATCGTCACCACGCCGCAGGACCTGGCGTTGCTGGATGCGCGCAAGGGCGTCGAGATGTTCCGCAAGGTCAACATCCCGGTGCTGGGCGTGGTGGAGAACATGGCGGTGCACATCTGCTCGAACTGTGGCCATGCCGAGCATCTGTTTGGCGAAGGCGGTGGCGAGAAGCTGGCCAGTCAGTACGATGTTGAACTGCTGGCTTCGTTGCCGTTGTCGATGCTGATCCGCGAACAGGCCGATGGTGGCAAGCCGACGGTGATCGCCGAGCCTGAAAGCCAGATCGCCATGGTCTATCAGGAACTGGCGCGGCATGTCGGCGCGCGCATCGTCTTGCAGGAAGCCGCGGCGCCGGCGATGCCCAACATCACCATCAGCGACGACTGAAACCCTAAGACGGGTGAGTCATGTAGGAGCCGGCTTGCCGGCGAAGGCGCCCTCAAGATCGCTTTCGCCGGCAAGCCGGCTCCTACCGTTGCGATGACAGGATCAGACTCGCAGGCCGCCGTCCATTTCCAGGATGCGTCCGGTGTAGTAGTCGTTCTCGAAGATGTACGCCGCTGAATGGGCGATCTCTTCCGGTTTGCCCATGCGCTTGAGCGGAATGCCGGAAGTCATCTTCTCCAGGGCCTCAGGCTTCATGCCCAGGGTCATCTCGGTTTCGATAAAGCCCGGGGCAATGCCGGCCACGCGGATGCCATAGCGCGCCAGTTCCTTGGCCCAGGTCACGGTAGCTGCCGCTACGCCGGCCTTGGCCGCGGAATAGTTGGTCTGGCCGATATTGCCTGCGCGCGAGATTGACGAGATGTTGATGATCGCGCCGCTGTTGTTCAGCTCGATCATTTTCGCCGCCACCTCACGGGTGCAGAGGAAGACACCGGTCAGGTTGACGTCGATCACTGCCTGCCACTGGGCCAGGCTCATCTTGGTCATCTCGCCGTCCTTGACCTTGACCAGCAGGCCGTCGCGCAGGATCCCGGCATTGTTGATCAGGCCGTGGATGGCACCGAAGTCCTCGGCGACCTGGGCCACCATGTGGTTGACCTGTTCTTCATTGGCGACGTTGCACAGATAGGCTCGGGCTTCTACGCCGTGGGCCTTGCAGGCCGCGACCGCCTGGTCGAGTTTTTCCTGGTTCAGGTCCACCAGGGCCAGCCGTGCGCCCTTGGCGGCGAAATACTCGGCCATGGAGCGGCCCAGACCTTGGCAACCGCCGGTGATAATGATTACTTTGTCAGTGAGTTGCATTCGCATGTCCCGCTAGCAGGTCTTGAGGGGTGGTCCTTTTGGGGGAACCTCGGCTGGCTGCCGGACCTGGCCTGGCTGCAGAAGAGAATTGCCCCGTTGGCGTAGCTGGAACAATGCTCCAGGCGCCCGTCCGTTTTCGACGGATTCTAAAGAAGGAGTCATAAAGTGAGCGTTGAAGCTGCCAAGAATGCACGAGAATTGCTGCTCAAGGAATACCGCGGCGTGTTGTCGACGCACTCCAAGGCCATGCCGGGTTTTCCCTTTGGGTCCGTAGTGCCTTATTGCCTGGATGCCGAGGGGCGACCGCTGATTCTTATCAGCCGCATTGCCCAGCACACCCACAATCTGCAGAAGGATTCCAAGTGTTCGCTGCTGGTGGGCGAGCGCGATGCCGACGACGTGCAAGCAGTGGGGCGCCTGACCTACCTGGCCGAAGCCGAGAAGCTTGAGGACCAGGACGCCATCGAGGCCGCCGCCGAGCGCTACTACCGCTATTTCCCGGAATCCCAGAACTACCATAAGGCCCATGACTTCGATTTCTGGGTGCTCAAGCCCGTGCGTCACCGCTATATCGGCGGTTTCGGCGCCATTCACTGGGTGGATCAAGTGGCCCTGGCCAACCCGTTCGCCGGCAAGGCCGAGCTGAGCATGGTGGAACATATGAACAGCGACCACGCCAAAGCTATTGCCCACTATGTGGAGTTGGCCGGACTGCCGCACAGCGAGCCCGCGCAACTGGCCGGAATCGACAGTGAAGGCATGCACCTGCGCATTGGCCAGGCTCTTTACTGGCTGCCCTTTCCAAGCCTTTGCAACACGCCGACACAAGTGCGCGAAGCCCTGGTTTTTCTGGCCCACGCCGATCAATGGCCGAAAAATCCGGCACCGGGTGCTTGAATTCACGAATTGGCGACGTCATTTACGGTCTACTGGAAGGCATTCTTCCGCAGAGGAAACCATTTGATGCGCCCTTTTCTGTTGCTCTTTTTACTGTTCCCGGTGCTGGAGCTGTTCGTCTTCGTCAAGGTCAGCGCGGCCATCGGGTTTTTCCCGGCACTGCTGCTGATCATTCTCGGTTCGATGCTCGGTGTGCTGGTGTTGCGCGTGGCCGGTCTGGCCACGGCACTGCGTGCTCGTGAAAGTCTCAATCGCGGCGAGCTGCCGGCCCAGCAGATGCTCGAAGGGCTGATGCTGGCCCTGGGTGGCGGCCTGCTGATCCTGCCGGGGTTCATCAGCGATGTATTCGGCCTGCTGATGCTGCTCCCTATCAGTCGTCGTCTGCTGGCCAATAAAATGCGCCAGCGTGCCGAGGAGCAGGCCTTGCGCCAACGCGCCTTTGCCGATGACATGCGTGCGGCCCGTGGCGGCCCGGCGCCGCAACAGCCGTTGGGCCGTGAGCCCAATGTCATTGAAGGTGAGTTCGAGCACCGAGATTCTTGATAACTGGCCTCAAACACACGGCACCTTCGGGTGCCGTGTTCGTTTTAACCCGGGTGATGTAAAAAATTTCATCAGCCAGCCCTTGTAATAACCTTATGCGCCCTTATGTAACGGTCACCGCAAGGTTTCTGGTGCTGACACCAGACAGACTTCCGCGGCTCGCTCGTCGAGCCGCACCCGGCAAAGCCGGATTTGCTAACCCGCCGGTATCGACACCGGCCGTTGAAAACCACAATTAGGAGAGATCGACAATGAAGCTTCGTCCTCTGCATGACCGCGTCGTCATCCGTCGCAGCGAAGAAGAATCGAAAACTGCTGGCGGCATCGTTCTGCCTGGTTCGGCTGCTGAAAAACCTAACCGTGGCGAAATCGTCGCTGTAGGTACCGGCCGTGTGCTGGACAACGGTGAAGTACGTGCGCTGGCCGTGAAAGTGGGTGACAAAGTGGTGTTTGGCCCGTACTCCGGCAGCAACACCGTGAAAGTCGATGGCGAAGATCTGCTGGTAATGGCTGAGAACGAGATTCTCGCCGTTATCGAAGGCTGATTTCCCACGTATTTCCCCGCTACTACACAGTATTTAAGGAATATCGATCATGGCTGCTAAAGAAGTTAAATTCGGCGATTCCGCCCGCAAGAAAATGCTCACTGGTGTCAACGTTCTGGCTGACGCAGTAAAAGCGACCCTGGGCCCGAAAGGCCGTAACGTGATCATCGAGAAGAGCTTCGGCGCTCCGACCATCACCAAGGACGGCGTTTCCGTAGCCAAAGAAATCGAGCTGAAAGATCGCTTCGAAAACATGGGCGCGCAGCTGGTCAAAGACGTTGCCTCCCGTGCCAACGATGACGCTGGCGACGGCACCACCACCGCTACCGTTCTGGCTCAGTCGATCGTCAACGAAGGCCTGAAAGCCGTCGCTGCCGGCATGAACCCGATGGACCTGAAACGCGGTATCGACAAGGCCACCATCGCCATCGTCAAAGAGCTGAAAGGTCTGTCCAAGCCATGCGCTGACTCCAAAGCCATCGCTCAGGTCGGCACCATCTCCGCCAACTCCGACAACTCCATCGGCGACATCATTGCCGAAGCCATGGAAAAAGTCGGTAAAGAAGGCGTGATCACCGTTGAAGAAGGCTCGGGCCTGGAAAACGAACTGTCGGTTGTAGAAGGCATGCAGTTCGACCGTGGCTACCTGTCCCCTTACTTCATCAACAAGCCGGACACCATGGTCGCCGAACTCGACGGCCCGCTGATCCTGCTGGTGGACAAGAAGATCTCCAACATTCGCGAAATGCTGCCAGTGCTGGAAGCCGTTGCCAAAGCCGGCCGCCCACTGCTGATCGTGGCTGAAGACGTTGAAGGCGAAGCCCTGGCGACTCTGGTTGTGAACAACATGCGTGGCATCGTCAAAGTCGCTGCCGTCAAGGCACCGGGCTTCGGCGACCGTCGCAAGGCCATGCTGCAGGACATCGCCGTTCTGACCGGCGGTACCGTCATCTCCGAAGAGATCGGCCTGAGCCTGGAAAGCACCACCCTGGAGCACCTGGGTAACGCCAAGCGCGTAATCCTGTCCAAAGAAAACACCACCATCATCGACGGTGCTGGCGTTGAAGCGGACATCCAGGCTCGTGTGACCCAGATCCGTCAACAAGTGGCCGACACTTCGTCCGACTACGACCGTGAAAAACTGCAAGAGCGTCTGGCCAAGCTGTCCGGCGGCGTTGCAGTGATCAAGGTTGGCGCTGGCTCCGAAGTTGAAATGAAAGAGAAGAAAGCCCGCGTTGAAGACGCCCTGCACGCGACCCGTGCAGCCGTTGAAGAAGGCGTGGTACCTGGCGGTGGCGTAGCCCTGATCCGTGCTCTGCAAGGCATCAAGGACCTCAAAGGCGACAACGCCGACCAGGACGTGGGTATCGCTGTTCTGCGTCGCGCTATCGAAGCTCCACTGCGTCAGATCGTTGCCAACTCCGGTGACGAGCCAAGCGTGGTGGTGGACAAGGTCAAGCAGGGCGCTGGTAACTTCGGTTACAACGCTGCCACCAGCGAATACGGCGACATGATCGAAATGGGCATCCTGGACCCAACCAAGGTGACCCGTTCCGCGCTGCAAGCTGCATCGTCCATCGGCGGTCTGATCCTGACCACCGAAGCCGCTGTTGCTGAAATCGTGGAAGACAAGCCGGCAGCTGGCGGCATGCCAGACATGGGCGGCATGGGTGGCATGGGCGGCATGATGTAAGCCAGCCTTACCCCCGTACTGAAAAAGCCCCGCCGGTGAAAACCGGCGGGGCTTTTTTGTGCCTGAAATTGAGGGGCGTCTGTCGGTGCCGCCTTTGGCATGGACTGAGAATGGCCAGGCCCTTGCCGTCGAACAGTCCCAGGTGTTGGTGGTTGCCCACCAGGACCGCAGTGGCCGTGGGGTGTCTTGCAACAGTTCCAGGACGCTCGATTCGTCGTTCAGGTTCAACAACCCAACAGCGCTGGCCCGGCGAACAGCCATTGAGTTCTGGCCAATGAAACGCATTGGCTCATTCTGCTTGGCGGGCAAGCCAGGAAGTGGCTGTTCCGGTCTGTTTCTTGTCGGCAAACGGTCGGTAGTCTGGGCTTGCCCCTGTAGTCAGGTTGTGAGCCAGCGGTGAAAAATTTGTTAAGCCATTGAAGGGGTGAAAAGTGCTCCAGGAGCGGTCAGACAAGGCTGGCGGCGAGTCGGACTTGGCCTTAAGCTGCGCGAGCCAAGACGGCCCTAACTGTGTGCGGAGAGAGTGCCGATGCGAATTCTACTGGTCGAAGACAACCGCGATATTCTCGCCAACCTGGCGGATTACTTGGGACTCAAGGGCTATACCGTGGACTGCGCCCAGGATGGTCTGTCGGGGTTGCACCTGGCTGCCACCGAGCATTACGACCTGATCGTGCTCGACATCATGCTGCCAGGGATCGACGGCTACACCCTGTGCAAGCGCCTGCGCGAAGATGCCCGGCGCGATACCCCAGTGATCATGCTCACGGCCCGCGACCAGTTGGATGACCGGCTTCAGGGCTTCAAGTCCGGGGCCGACGACTATCTGCTCAAGCCATTTGCCCTGTCCGAACTGGCCGCGAGGATCGAGGCGGTGATGCGCCGTACCCAGGGCGGTGGTCGTCGAGCGCTGCAGGTCGGTGACCTCAGCTATGACCTCGATACCCTGGAAGTCACCCGCGAAGGGCGTCTGCTCAAGCTCAACCCGGTGGGCCTCAAGCTGCTGGCAGTGTTGATGCAGAAGAGCCCCCATGTGTTGCGCCGGGAAATCCTCGAAGAGGCCCTGTGGGGCGATGACTGTCCGGACAGTGACAGCCTGCGCAGCCATGTCCACCAACTGCGCCAGGTGATCGACAAGCCGTTCGCCAAGCCGTTGCTGCACACCGTGCACGGTGTCGGCTACCGGTTGGCCGAGGGCCGTGATGGAGTTTAAGCAGAGCCTTGCCCAGCGCATCATCATTGCCTTTGCCTTGATGAGCGCACTGGTGGCCGGGGCTTTCGCCATGGGCATCGTGGCGACCGTGCATCTGGTGGAGGAGAAACTCATCTCCGCCGGCCTTGGCGGCGATCTGCAACGCCTGTTGCTGATGGATAACGTTGCCGACTGGAATCACCGCCCCGAGCCCGACCAGTTGTTCTACTACAGTGGCGGGCGCGGCGACTTCGAGTTGCCCAAGGACCTGAGGCATCTGGACCCGGGCTTCCATGAAGTGTTTCGCGAGCAGCTGTCCTATCACGCCATGGTTGAAGTGGTGGATGGCCGGCGTTATGTGCTGCTGCAGGATCAGAGTGATTTCGAAGAGCGCGAGCGGGTGCTGTTCGCGGTGGTGCTGGTGGGCTTTGTCCTCAGCCTGGCGCTGGCGGTGTTCCTGGGTTGGGTCTTGGCGCGTAGGGTGATGGCACCGGTGGTTCGTCTGGCTCGCCAGGTCCGTCACCGCGATCAATTGCTGGGCCTGGCCCCGCCCCTGGCGCCGGATTATGCGGCGGATGAGGTGGGCGAGTTGGCGATCGCCTTCGATGCGACGCTGGGACGTCTGCGCCAGGCTTTGAGCCGTGAACGCCTGTTCACCAGTGACGTCAGCCATGAACTGCGCACGCCGCTGATGGTTCTGGCCACGTCCTGCGAGCTGCTCCTGGAAAACCCTGGGCTTGATCCCCGTGGACGATCCCAGGTCGAACGTATTGCCCGGGCCTGCGACGAAATGCGTGAGCTGGTGCAGACGTTCCTGATGCTGGCCCGGGCCCAGCGAGAAGATGCCAGCATGTCGCCGCAACTGACGTTGACCCAGGCTGCCAAGGACCTGATCGGGGTGTGGCGCGAATTCATCGAAGCCAAGGGTATCGAGCTGATCTTCGAGCCGGGACAACCGGGTGAAACTCGCTACAACGCCACCTTCCTGCATGCGGTGATGGGCAATCTGTTGCGCAATGCCTTGCACTACACCGAACAGGGATTCATTCGCTTGAGTCTGGTGGCGGATGGATTTGTCGTCGAGGACAGCGGCGTGGGCATTCCCGAGGAAAAACGTGAGGCGATGTTCCAGCCCTTTGTCCGTGGCGATGAAAAACGCGGTGAGGGCCTGGGGCTGGGCTTGTCCCTGGTCCAGCGCATCTGCGAGAACCAGGGCTGGAGCGTCACTCTCACTACTATGACCCCCAATGGCTGTCGTTTTCACGTTCAGCTCCCCCCTTCCAAGGCTTGAATACTCTTGCCAGGCCCTGTTTTGCAGGGCCACTCGCTTGTCGATTTTTCTTCTGAAGTGGCCCCAGGCCATTGCTTGGTGCCTGTAAAACTCTGAAATATTTCACCGTTGGACGGTACGAAGTTTTCACAAGGGGATGACCTGTCGCTGACACGTCGCTGCCTAAGGGGGCGCCATCAGTTGCAGGAGACTTTGATGATGGCGACACCGATCAAGCTGGAATTTTCCGACAAGTACGATGCCCAACATGCGCAGCAATACCTGCTCAGGCACCAGCAAGGACTGGCACGACAGTTGTCCCACAAGCGTGATGAACAATTGGCTCGCGCTGCGCTGGCCCTGGCGGGAGAGTCGGGCCTGGTGCTGGACCTGCCGTGTGGCGCGGGCCGTTTCTGGCCGCTGCTGACCGAAAAGGCCAATCGAGTCATTGTTGGCGCTGACAATTCAGCGGCTATGCTCAGCACCGCTACGGTGGCGCAACCGGCCGACGTGGTGAAACGGGTACGAGCCTTGCAGACGTCTGCGTTTGCCATCGATTTACCGGACAACGCTGTGGACTGCATTTTTTCCATGCGGTTGCTGCACCACATCGGCGAGGTCGAGCATCGGATGGCGCTGCTACGGGAGTTTCAGCGGGTTACCCGTGACAGCGTGATTATCTCGCTATGGGTCGATGGCAATTTCAAGGCCTGGAAGCGCAAGCGTATGGAGCGCAAGCGGCTGTCCGAAGGTGGGCAGGAGGGTTACCAGAATCGTTTCGTGTTACCGGCGGCTACGGTCGAAGAAGAGTTCAGGCAAGCCGGTTTTCGTGTCCAGGAGCATCTGGACTTCTTTCCGCTCTACGCCATGTGGCGAGTCTACGTATTACGCAAGAGGTAAGAGGATGGCTGTTGAATGTGCTTCGGAAATGGATGCCGTGCCCACAGATTGCTTCGAATACTTCTGGGACCAACAAGGTGAATGGGTCGAGCAACCCAATAAGCGTCGAGGCGGTGAGAGCGGCGTGCAGCGCCTGATCAGCGGCGGTCGTCTGCTCTATGCCAAGCGACAGATCGGGCACATTCATCGCAGTTTTCTGCATCCTTTTGGCCGTCCGACTGTCCTGCGTGAGCGGGATGCCCTACAAGGCTTGCGTTCGCTGGATATAGAGGTGCCGGAACTGGTGTTCTGCGGCGCCCGGCGCGGCCCCGAGCACCAGTGGCAGGCCCTACTGGTGACCGCTGCGCTCGACGGCTTCGTGGAAATCGACAACTGGTATGCCGCAGGTGAGCGTGAACGCCACGGCGAAGCGTTGCACGAACGAGTGTTGCAGACACTGGCGCAGACCCTGGCGCGCATGCACAAGGGCCGTTGGCAGCATGGCTGCCTGTATTCCAAACATGTTTTCGTGCGAGTAGATGGCGAGGGCGAGCAGGCCCAGGTGAGGATTGCATTGCTGGATTTCGAGAAGTGCCGCCAGCGCCTGAGCAGCCGCCGGGCGGCGGCCCACGACCTCAAGCAACTGCGCCGCCATTCGTCGTGGAATGACACCGACTGGCAAAAGCTCTACTACCTTTATAGAACGGTGTTTGGCAGCCCCATCAAAGGTTTATAGCTATGAAGCTAGAAATTGCACGAGGTTTGTTCCTGGCAGGAGCCTTGGCAGTTGCTTCCTTGGCCATGGTTGTCTGGGAGCAGCCGCGAACGCAGGTTCTCAGCGCCGCTCAGGGTGAACATTGCCCATTGCCACGGGGGGCCAAGAGCTCGGTGGCGGTCAAGCCGGATCATGAACTGCTGCTGTTCATGTTCGGCATGAGCCAGGCGTTGAAGCCCCAGAGTTGAAGACCTGAAACTGCCACCTGAAGGCCTCGCATTGCGAGGCCTTTTGTTTGTCCCCGGCTCAGGCGTCCGGCTTGGCTAGCAGGGTGTAGATGCAGGGCAGGACGAAGAGGGTGAACAGGGTGCCGATGGACATGCCTGTGGCAATCACCGTGCCGATATCGAAGCGGCTGACTGCTCCGGCACCGCTGGCCAGGATCAGTGGCACCATGCCGAATACCATCGCCGCTGTGGTCATCAGCACTGGGCGCAGGCGAATGGACGCGGCTTGCTCCACCGCCTGTCGGGCGCTGAGTCCCTGGTCCCGGCGCAGTTGGTTGGCGAATTCGACGATCAGGATCCCATGCTTGCTGATCAGGCCGATCAGCGTCACCAAGCCGACCTGGGTGTAGATGTTCATGCTCGACCAGCCGAGAAACAGCGGGATCAGGGCGCCGCAGATCGACAGTGGCACGGTCACCAGAATCACCACCGGGTCGCGGAAGCTTTCGAACTGCGCCGCCAGTACCAGGAAAATGATCGCCAGGGCCAGGCCAAAGGTGACCCAGAGCGCGCTGCCTTCCTGGACGTACTGGCGGGCGGCGCTGGCATAGTCGAACGCATAGCCGGCGGGGGCCTCTTGCGTGGCGATCTGGCGCATGGTGTCGATGGCTTCGCCCATGCTGACCACGGGCACACCGGAAATGGTCGCGGCATTGAGTTGCTGGAACTGGTTCAACTGCCGAGGGCGGGCGCGGTCGCTGACTTTGATCAGGGTCGACAGCGGCAAGGCCTCACCCTTGCTGTTCTTCACGTAGTAGTTGTTCAGCCAGTCAGGGTTGTCCCGATAGGCGCGCTCCACTTGGGCGATCACTTTATAGCTGCGTCCGTCGATGGTGAAACGGTTGATTTCCGCCTCGCCGAGCAAGGTCGCCAGCGTACCCCCCAGGTCCTGCATGGTAACGCCCATCTGCGCCGCCTTGGCCCGATCGATGTCGACCACTACCTCGGGCTTGTCGAAGGCCAAGTCAATGTCGACAAAGGCGAATTTCCCCGACTCCATGGCGCGTTTCTTTACCCGGTTGGCCACCTCCAACAGGGACTCGTAATCGTTGGGGGTGTTGATCACGAAGGCAAAGGGCAGGCCCTCGCCGGTACCGGGCAAGGCTGGCAGGTTGAAACCGAAGACTTGCAGGCCGGCAATGCCTGCCAGTTTCTCCTGGACCTGAGGCAGGATTTGCATCTGGGTCTGTTGGCGCTGGTCCCAGGGCTTGAGCAGGAAGCCGCCGATCCCTGACTGCACTCCGTTGAAACCGTTGATCTGGAATGAGGAGTAGTACTCGGGGAACTCCTTGAAGATCGCCAGGAACTCATCGGTGTAGGCATTGAGGTACTCCAGGTTGGCCGGTTGCGGCGCCGTGGCCAGCATGAAAATGATGCCCTGGTCTTCGTCCGGAGCCAGCTCCGCCTTGGTGAACTTGAGCAGCAGGGGAATCAGGCACAGCACGATCAGAGCGAATACCAGTACGACGGGGCGGGTATCAAGGGTGCCGTGGAGCAGGCGCTGGTAGCGCTGCTTCAGGCTGTCGAAAATCCGGTCCAGGCGATGGGACAGGCCGCTGGGGTTTTCCTCGCGGCGCAGCAACAGTGCACACATCATCGGTGACAGGGTCAGGGCGACGATCCCGGAAATCACCACGGCCCCGGCCAGCGTCAGGGCGAACTCCTTGAACAGGGCCCCGGTGAGTCCCTGGAGAAAACCAATGGGGGCGTAAACCGCCGCCAGAGTGATGGTCATCGATACCACCGGCATGGCGATTTCCCGCGCTCCTTCGATGGCCGCGTCCAGGGGGGACTTGCCCTCTTCGATGTGCCGATGGATGTTCTCCACCACCACGATGGCGTCGTCCACCACCAGGCCGATGGCGAGGACCATGGCCAGCAAGGTCAGCAGGTTGATCGAGTAGCCCATCAACTGCATGAAGAACATCACGCCGATCATCGACAGTGGAATGGTCACTACCGGGATCACCACCGAACGCAAGGCGCCAAGAAACAGGAACACCACCACAATCACGATCAATACTGCTTCGAACAGGGTCTTGAGCACCTCGTCGATGGAGGCCTGGATAAACAGCGTGGCGTCGTAGGCAATGTCTAATTTGAGGGTCGGAGGCAATTGCGCTTCCAGTTCCGGGAGCAGCTTGCGCACCTCCTTGATCACGTCCAGAGGGTTGGCTCCGGGGGTGGCCTTGATGCCGATGTAGACCGAGGGGACGCCGCCGAAGGAACTGATGGCGTTGTAGTTTTCCGCACCCATTTCCACCCGCGCCACATCCTTGAGCAGGACCCGGCTGTCGCCATCGGTTTTCAACGGGATAGCGGCGAATGCCTCGGCGGATTTCAGTTCGGTGTTGGCATTGATACTGGTGACGACGTACTCGCCCTTGACCTCGCCGGCGGCGGACAGAAAGTTGTATTGGCGCACGGCATTGCTCACGTCGCTGGCCGCCAGGCCATAGGCCGCCAGCTTCACCGGGTCCAGCCACAGGCGCATGGCAAACACCTGATTACCGAGGATCTCCGCCTCGGCCATGCCCGGCAGGGTCGCCAGCTTGGGCTGGATCACGCGCGACAGGTAGTCGGTGATCTGTGGGTTGTTCAGTTGCGGGCTGGAGAAGCTGATGTACATCAGCACCGAGGCGTCGGCTGCTTCTTTGCTCAACACCGGGTCTTCGGCTTGCTGGGGCAGCTTGTTCTTGACCTCGTTGGCCTTGGCCAGCAGTTCGGTGAACAGGCGGTCGCTGTTGGAGCCGATCCGGGCGTAGATCGAGATCACCGAGAAGTTCTGCCGGCTCACCGAGGTCATGTAGTCGATGCCTTCGGCGCTAGCCAGGCTCTGCTGCATGGGCTGGGTGATATAGCCCTGGATGGTTTCGGCATTGGCCCCGGGGTAGGCGGTGGTCACCGTGATCAGGGCGTTCTCCATCTGCGGGTACTGGCGCAAGGGCAGCTTGCTCCAGGCCTGGAACCCCAACAGCACAATCAGCAGGCTGACCACGGTCGCGAGCACCGGGCGGCGAATGAACGGATCGGTAAAGGCCATGGGGATTCCTTGATCAGTCGGCGCGGGGCTGGCTGTTCGGCTGTTCCGGTTGCAGCTTGTCCGGAGTGATGCTGATGTCGGCGCCGTTATCCAGTTTGATCTGACCGGCACTGACCACCTGTTCGCCCTTTTTCACGCCCTTGTTGATCATCACCAGGCCGCCGCGATGCTCGCCCGTGTCGACGAAGCGCCGCTCGGCGACCAGCAGCGGCTGGCCCTTGGGGTCTTTCTCCAGGCTGCCGTCGGCGGCTTTCTTTTGCGTTACCACATACACCGAGTTGCCGTAGAGGGAGTAGGTGAGGGTGCTTTCCGGCACCACGACCTTGAGCTGCGGATCGGGGAGCAATACTTGCAGGTCGGCGAACATGCCTGGCAGTAAGCGGCCTCCGGGGTTGGCCAGGGTGGCGCGTACCAGCACGTTGCGGGTGCTGTTCTCGACCTTGGGGTTGATGGCGCTGATGCTGCCGGGGAACGACTCTCCGGGGAACGCCGCAACGCTGAGTTCCACGGTCTGGCCCAGGCGGATCTTGGGCACCGATTGTTCCGGGATGTAGAAGTCCACGTACAGGCTGCTCAGGTCCTGCAGGGTGGCGATCACCGTACCGCTGGCCAGGAAGTCGCCGATATCCACCTGGCGGATGCCGATCGTGCCGGCAAAGGGGGCGAGAATGCGTTTCTTGGCCAGGGCGGCCTTGAGCTGGTTGACCGTGGCCTTGTTTTTTTGCAGCTGTGCCGAGAGTCGGTCGTACTCGCCCTTGGAAATCGCCTGGCTGCCCACCAGTTGGCTGCCGCGTCCGAAATCCAGCTGGGCCAGGCCGAGGTCGGCCTGGGCGGTTTCCAGCAGGGCGCTTTCCACCGCGCTGTCCAGGGTCAGCAATGGCTGGCCGGCCTTGACCTGCTGCCCGGATTCGAACTGCAGGTCCTTGACCGTACCGGCGACTTCCAGGCTGAGGTTGACCCCTTGCAGGGCCTTGAGGCTGCCGACACTGGGCAGCCGGCTTTGCCAGGGGCGCTCGTCGGCGGTAATCACCGCCACGCTGATGGGCGGCTTGGGGGCCGAGTAGACCTGGACCATCTTGTAGATCGAAAACGCCTTGTAGCCGGCCAGCAACAGCACGACCAACAGGACCACACCCAGCATGATCAGCATGCGGCGACGCAGCATATTCCGCTTCCTTGGAAAGCCCGGTAAACAAGCCCGGTAGACATTACTCCGAGTCGCGTGCGGGTTCCAGATGAGCGTCCTGTCGTTCAGCGAAGCTCCCGGCGCCAAGGCCGGGGAGGTTTTTTCAGATCAGATGCAGATGGTTGTCCCAGAGCCCTGCGGGCAGATCCAGCGGCTTTGCCACAATCTGTGTCTGACGACAGTCGTAGAAGCGGCAACGGCCTTGTCCCGACGTCACCACGAAACCGTCGGCCACGGCGCCGACGCCGGCACAGTCTGGCAAGGGCGCATCGACCCGCACTGCGCCGCTGTCCAGGTCCCAGATGAAGAAGCGGTTGCCCCGGGGGGCGGTCAGGGCCACCAGGCGCAGGTCGCTGTGCACCGCGACGCTGGCGGTGTAGTGCCCCATGGCTTGCAGCTGCTGTTCGGGCACCGGGAAGGCCGCGAAGGGCTGGCCCGGACGCTTGATTGCCAGGAGTTCCGAGGGCTCGTGGGCGGCGCCCATGAACTGCTGGCCGGTGACGATGGTGCCGTCGCTGGCGATGCCCATGTGGCGCACGCTGTTCATCTGCTGGGCCAGGGTTTCCTTGCTCAACAGGGTGCCGTCGCGCTGCATCAGCACCAGGCTGGGCTCCATGGCATCGAGGTTCATCTCCACCCGGCTCTCGGCTTCAGTGCGGATGCCGCCATTGGCTACGACCAGGGTTTCACCGTCGGGCATCCACGACACCTGGTGCGGGCCGATACCGTGGGTGGACAGCTCAGCGCTGTGCACCAGGCGCTCGCCTTCGAAGCGATACACCCCGAGCAGGCCGCGGCCGGGGTCCCGGGTGTCGTTCTCGGTGGCGTACAACCACTGGCCATCCTTGTGGATCACCGCGTGACCGTAGAAGTGCCGGTCAGGTTGCGAGGTCACGGTCTGCAGCAGCGCGCCGTTGCGCAGGTCGATCAGGTAACTCTCGGTGCCCGGGCGCCGGGCCACGAACAGGGCGATCGGCAACTGCGGGTGATTGATGATGTCATGGCAACGCTGGCCGACCTGGGTGGCAAACACCTGTTTACCGTCCAGCTGATAACCGACGGCGTAATGCTTGCCGTCACCATCGTCCCTGGCCGAAAGCAGCAAGGGCTGTTTGCCCTTTTGCTTGAACAGCGTCCAGCCGCCCAAGGTCACCGCACTGAGCAGCAGGCTGCCCAGAACCAAAGCCTGACGTCGCAGCATCATCAGTCACCGTCGTTGGCGTTGAAGCCCAGTTGGATACCCAGCGCCTTGGCCAGTTCGCCTTCGTGCAGGCGGTGGACCACGTTGAGGCTGTCGTACAGATCATTGAGCTGCTGGCGCCCGGCGTCGTCACCGAGCATTTCGGTCAGCGAGCGCTGGGTGCTGGCGAAGAGTTTCAGCGAGGCGGCGTATGCAGCGTCGATCTTGTCGGCCAGGGGCTTCTGATCGGCTGGCAGCAGGCCGCGCAGGCCCTTGTTGTCAACTCCGGCCCAGACCGTCTGAGCAGCGCTGAGGCTGGCTTCAAGGCCTTGCAGGGACGACTGGCTGCGCCAGGCGTCGGCCTGGAACGGCTGGGGAATGCCCTTGGTCTGGCGGCCCATCGGCGTGCCGAGCTTCTTCTTCAGGGTATCCAGGGCAGTGACCTGGACCCGCAGCAAATCAGCGATGGCTTCATGGGAGTCGGCGTAGCGCTGGTTGGGGAACTTGCTCATCTGCGCGAGCATGCCGTCGTTGGTATTCCAGCCCGCCAGGATTTCTTCCGCCAGTTGTTTCTGACGTTCACCGATGGCGGTCAACAGTGGGCAGTAGCGAGCTTTCTGTGCGCTGTCGGCCATGTCGATCTTGCTGTCGAACAGGATGTACTCGTAGGCCGACAGGCCTTGCACCACCACACTGGACTTGGCCAGGGCCGCGGCATCGATCTGCGCATTGGCGCTGACCAGTTGTTCGACCTGGCGGCCCACCAGGTTTTTCTTGTCCGGCCAGAACTGCACTTGCCAGGCGCGGTTGCCCTCGGCCAGCGGGCCGATCAGCAGCGGTTGCAGCTCGGCCCAGGCCTTTTGTGCGTGGAGGAAGTCGGCACGGGCGGTGTCCAGGCTTTCCTTGCCTTCGCAGAAGGCCAGGGCGCTGATGGCCAGCTGGCGGTCAGCGTCGACCCAACGGCTGTAGGTCGGCAGGATCACCTGCTTGGCGATAGCGGCCGAGGTCACGGCTTGTGGGTCCTGGGGCGAGCAGGCGCCCAGGGCGAGTGCGGCAAGGCTGGTGAACAGCAGTTTGGGGCGGAACATGTTCGGGCTCCCTTTATTGTGGAGAAAGCAGATAAGACGAATGTTTATAGCGAGTTCAAAAAGGCCAGCAGCGCGGCACGCTGCTCGGCATTGAAGGCGAGAACCTGTTGCTTCGCGCCCTCGGCTTCGCCGCCATGCCACAGCACCGCCTCCATCAGGTTGCGGGCGCGGCCGTCATGCAGGAACTGGGTGTGGCCACTGACGGTTTCCGTCAGGCCGATGCCCCACAGGGGCGCAGTGCGCCAGTCGCGGCCACTGGCCTTGAACTCAGTGCGGTGGTCCGCCAGGCCCTCCCCCATGTCGTGCAGCAGCAGGTCGCTGTAGGGGCGTATCACCTGATTGGCCAATTCGGGTTCGGCGGCGTTGGCCGCAGTGGTGAAACTTGGGGTGTGGCAAGACTGGCAGCCGGCCTGGAAGAACAGGTTCTTGCCGGCCAGGACCTGGGGCGAATCGACATCGCGGCGCGCCGGTACCGCCAGGTTGCGAGTGTAGAACAGCACCAGGCGCAGGATGTTGTCGCTGACTTCTGGCTCACCGTCCGGACCATTGCCGTTGGGGGCCTGCTTGCAGGCGGTTTGCGCGTCGGTGCAGTCATCGAAGGGCCTCAGGCGGGTGGTCAGGCCCATATCACCAGAGAACGCGTGAACATTTTGTTGATTGAGATTGGGTTGTCCGGCTTTCCAGCCAAAACGCCCGAGTACGGTCTTTTGCTGGGCGTCATCCCAGACCCAGTTGGGTCGTCCGGCAATGGCCTTATTGCCGGCAGCGGGCCCAGCGTTGGCCAGGATTGCCGCTTCGGGAATGGCCTCCAGCAACCCCAGGCCGATCATCGGCGGCGCCACTCGGGCGGAGAACTGCGTCTCGGGGTGCATTGGGCCGTAGCCCAGGTCCGTGATCTGCAGCCTGGGTTTGCGCAACTCCACCTGGGTGCCGTCCTTGAACCGTACGGGCAGCGGATCGTATTCGACCCGTACCCGACCTTCGGGGGCGACTCCGGGAATCGCCATGTCTTGCAACTGGCCGCCATACACCGGTTCCGGCACCACGCCGACCTGCTCAATGACCTTGGCGTAGGCCGGGGTATCCGGAATCGACAGGCGCACCAGCATCGACACCGCGTTCAGCGCATCCGGCGCGGGCGGATGGCCGCGGCCGTCCTTGACGTGGCAGTTCTGGCAGGCATTGGTGTTGAACAGCGGGCCGAGGCCGTCACGGGCGGTGGTGGTGGAAGGGGCGATCACCCAGGGGTTGCGGAAAAAACTGTTGCCGACGCTGAAGTCCAGGCGTCGGGTCGGTGGCAGGTTGGCCGATGGCAGGGAGAAGGCATTGCGATCGGCCTTGTTGACCGTGGTCGCGCCGCCGGCCCGGGCTTCCCCTGGTTCGGCCTGGGTAAAGCGCGGAGCGTCATCGCAGGCACTCAGGCTCAAGGCCATGAGTAGAGCGGACCAGCGAAGCAGCGACGGGGGCATCGGACATCCTGCAAGACGAGCAAAACAAGGGCGCAAAGTCTAACAGGGCCGCCTGGATTGAATAAGAGGAATTATCGTTTGGTTTGACCCAGGACAAGCTGGCCGGGAAGCGTCCAGGCACCTTAAACGCAGCACCACGGGCACAAAAAAGGCGACCCGCAGGTCGCCTTTTGGCTGAAGCCGCGCTGATCAGAACTCGTGATCGGCGTTGTCCGGGTTCAGGTCGCTGATGCCCAGCTTGCCCGCAGCCTGTTCGATCGAGCCGGTCTGCTTGACCAGGGCGGCGATGGCGTCGCGCACGATCTGGTTGCCGGACTCGTTGCCCGCCGCGATCAGTTGGTCGTAGTGCTCACCCTTGTTGGCGTGGTCGACCATGACCTGGATCTTGGCTTCGGTGGCGGCCAGGTCGGCTTTCAGGGCCGCGTCGGCTGCCGGGTCGGCCTTGGCCACCAGGGACGACAGACTGGCGCCGGTCATCTTGCTGCCGTCGACACGGGTGTACTCGCCCAGGTAGACGTTGCGGATGCCCTTGGCATCGTAGAAGTGCGAGTTGTGGGTGTTGTCGCTGAAGCAATCCTGCTCATCTTCAGGGGAGTTGGCTTCCAGGGATACCTTCATCCGCTCGCCCGCCAGTTCGCCCAGGGACAGGCTGCCCATGCCGAACAGCATCTTGCGCAGGCCGGTCTCGGCCGGTTCGGCTTCCAGGGTGGCGCGGTAGTTGTCGGCCACATCCGGCTTCCAGTTGCCGACCATTTCTTCCAGGTCGTTGACCAGCAGTTGGGTCACGGCCTTCAGGTAGGCGCGACGACGCTCGTTGTGGCCGCCGGTGGCACCGGCACCTTCCAGGTAGTCGGAAGCAGGGCGGGCGCCGGCGCCAGGGCCGGTGCCGTTCAGGTCCTGGCCCCAGAGCAGGAATTCGATGGCGTGGTAGCCGGTGGCGACGTTGGCCTCGGCACCGCCCAGCTCGTTCAGGCTGGCGAGGGTTTCCGGGGTGATGTCCTTCACGTCAACCTTGTCTTCGCCGACCTGGATCTGGGTGTTGGCGATGATGTTGGCGGTGGCGCCCGGGTTGCCCAGTGCGTGCTCGTAGCTCTTGTCGACGTAGTCGATCAGGCCTTCGTCCAGTGGCCAGGCGTTCACCTGACCTTCCCAGTCATCGATGATGGTGTTGCCGAAGCGGAACACTTCGCTCTGCAGGTAAGGCACGCGAGCGGCAACCCAGGCAGCTTTGGCGGCTTTCAGGGTGTCGTCGTTGGGCTTGGCGAGGAAGGCATCGATGGCGGTTTGCAGGGTTTTCGCGGTGGATTCGGAGTCGCTGTAAACGGCGAATACCATGTCGGCGTAATGCGCGACTACAGCCTTGGCTGCGGCTTCGTCGACCTTGCCGGCAGCGTCAGTGGCTGGGGTGGCAGTGCTGGCGGCCGGGGTCGGCGCTTGAGCGGCAGCCTTGTCGTCTTTGCCTTCGCCGCAGCCGGCGAGGGAAATAGCGATGGCCAACAGACTGGCGGTAGCCAGAGGCATACGAATCATGGCGAACATCCTGCTTCGAGAGGGGGGAGTGGACGGCGCTGGGGGGCGCGCAAAACTGCAACATAATGCGAAAGATTTGCATTATGTGTAAAGAGTCGCGCTTGTAAATATTTCTTATTCAGTAGGGGGCTGCGCCAAGTCAAGCCGGCCAGTGCTCTGTTTAGGTCAGAGTATCACCGCGTTGCTGCGCTGCGCCTGTTTCAGGTAGGCGCTCAACTCCCGCGCCGGCAGGGGTTTGCTGTAGTGATAGCCCTGACCTTCATGGCAGCCTTCGGAGATGATGTAAGCCTCCTGTTCGGCCGTTTCCACGCCCTCGGCGATCACCTGCATGCCCAGGCTTTTACCCAGCTGGATAATGGCGCGCACGATGGTCGCATCGTCGTCGTCATCCAGCAGATCCTGGACGAAGCTCTTGTCGATCTTGATCTTGTCCAGGGGCAGGCTTTTCAGGTAACTCAGGGACGAATAACCGGTGCCGAAATCGTCGATGGCGATCAGCGCTCCGGAGCGTCGCAGGCTCAGCAGGTGCTGGGCGGCGGTGCTGATGTCTTCCATCAGGCCGGTTTCGGTGACTTCCAGTTCCAGGCTGCGCGGTGGCAGGCGGTAGATCTGCAGCAGGTTGTTGACCACCCGTGGCAGTTCGGCGTGGTGCAGTTGCACCGTGGACAGGTTGACCGCCATACGCAGGTCGCTGAAGCCCATGTCGTGCCATTCGCGCAGTTGGCGGCAGGCCTGATCCAGGACCCATTCGCCGATGGCGATGATGGTGCCGTTCTGCTCCGCCAGGGGAATGAACAGGTCCGGCGGCACCAGGCCGTGTTCCGGGTGTTGCCAGCGAATCAGCGCCTCGACCCCCACCACCCGGTGGTCGCGATAGCTGATCTGTGGCTGATAGACGAGGAAGAACTGCTCCCGGGTCAGGCCTTCACGCAGGTCCTTCTCCAACTCCCGGCGCCGGCGCATTTCGCTGTCGACGCTGGCGATATAGAACTGATAGCGATTGCGTGACCGGCTCTTGGCCAGGGTCATGGTCTGTTCGGCTTTTTGCAGGAGTTTTTCCGTGCTGTCGCCGTCTTCCGGGAACAGGGTGATGCCAATGGTGGCGCGCAGGCGGATTTCCTGATGATCGAGGGCGAAGGTGGCCTCCAGGTCGTCGAGGATGCTTTGTGCCAGTTCTGCGGCTTCATAGGGTTGTTCGATATCGGCCTGGACCAGGGCGAACTGATCGCCACCCAGGCGAGCCAGGGCGCCGAGGCGGCCACTGTGGCCGCGCAGGCGATCGGCCAGGGCCAGCAGCAGTTGGTCGCCGGTCTGGTAGCTGAACTGTTCGTTGATGCCCTTGAAGTCATCCAGGCCGACACACAGTACTGCCACCCGGCGTTGCAGGCGTCCGGCGTCCACCAGGATCTTGTCCAGTTGCTGCTGCAGTTGCTGACGGTTCGGCAGGCCGGTCAGGAAGTCGTACTGGGCCATGCGCAGCAGGCTGTTTTCCGCTTCGTGGCGCAAGTGGGTGTTGCGCTCGATGGAGGCCAGCAACTGGTTGGCGGTGTTGATCCAGATTCCCAGTTCGTTCTTTTCGTGGCCCTTGAGCAGCGGCAGCAGGTGTTCGCTGGGGCGGTCGGGATTGATGTTGGTCAGGTGCTCGATGATTCGCGACAGCGGTTTGGTCAGCAACCAGTGATAGACCAGGTACAGCACCAGGCCCATGGCCAGGGCGCGCAGGACGCCGGAGATGAAGATGATCACCGAGCTGATGATGAAGCCCTGGCCGTAGGTAGCGGTGTCGAGGGTGATGCTCAGGTCGCCGTAATACTCGCTGTAGGGGCCGCGGCCCACCAACTGGGTGGTGAAGGTGCGTTCCTGGCCAAGAATCAGATCAGTGAGCCAGCGACTGGAAGAATGCTGCAGCTCGCGGGATTTTTCCGCGAGCATGGTTTCATTGGGGTGGCCAATGGAGGCCATGCGCACCGCATCATCCTGGAACAGGCCTTCAATGACTTGCATGCCCATTTCCCGGTCCAGGCTGTAGACCGCCTGTGTCGATGGGTCGCGAAACATGTCGAGAATGCGCTGGGCGTCGTTAGCTACCGCCTGCCGAGTCTTGTAGGCATCGAAGACGATCTGGGCACAGCTCAGGACTACGCCCACTATGAGTGCCGACAGCAGCACAACCCGGAGCAACTTCACCGACAAGCTGTTTTTGAGTTCCAGCTTCAAAGGGCTATTCCTTGTTCCGTGCGCGTAGCGTCAAGTTGCCATGAGTATTGGCAATCCCGTGTTGGCCGTCAAAGTGACATTAAGGCCGAGAACAGGACGTCTGCGGGCCAGGCCCGGGTGATCAGATTCAGGATTGCTCTTGCTGTGGATAGTGTGTCGGTAGCGACGCCTTGCAACTTGAGGGGCGGCGTTGATTTTTACATCAGATGAATCTTAGCGTCTCGGCTGGGCGGGACAAGATGCCGGCTTTGTCAGAGGCAAAAAAAACCCGGCCAGGCCGGGTTTTTTGCACTGCAAACGGACTTAAGCGACGAAGTTCTTGCCTTCGAACTGCTCAGCCACGAATTTCCAGTTGACCAGGTTCCAGAACGCTTCGACGTATTTAGGACGAACGTTGCGGTAGTCGATGTAGTAGGCGTGTTCCCAGACGTCGCAGGTCAGCAGCGGAGTGTCGCCGCTGGTCAGCGGGTTGCCGGCGCCGATGGTGCTGGCCAGGGCCAGGGAACCGTCAGCCTTCTTCACCAGCCAGCCCCAGCCGGAACCGAAGGTGCCAACGGAAGTCTTGGTGAATTCTTCTTTGAACTTGTCGAACGAACCGAAGGCTGTGTTGATGGCCTCGGCCAGAGCGCCAGTAGGTTGGCCGCCGGCGTTTGGCGCCAGGCAGTTCCAGTAGAAAGTGTGGTTCCAGACCTGGGCTGCGTTGTTGAAGATGCCGCCCGAAGAGGTTTTGACGATCTCTTCCAGAGTCTTGCCTTCGAACTCGGTGCCTGGCACCAGGTTGTTCAGGTTCACGACATAGGTGTTGTGGTGCTTGTCGTGGTGGTATTCCAGGGTTTCCTTGGAAATGTGCGGCTGCAGGGCGTCGTGTGCATAGGGCAGCGGCGGCAATTCGAAAGCCATGATGATTCTCCTAATCAGGTCAGTTGCGGTGAGCGCAAGGCCGATCACGGGCGGCCAGACAAGCGCCGGGGAGTTTGTACTCTTTGCGGCGCAGGGTTCGGATCATAGCACCGGGGGTGCGGCTTAACCACGCAACAACTGTGTGGGATAGAGGTTCCAGAGCCTTTTGGAATAAGTCACGCAGCGCTGATCAGCTGGAACGCCACGCTGAACATCATCACCGCCACCAGCAGGTCGAGAATCCTCCAGGTACTGGGGCGAGCCAGCCACGGAGCCAGCCAGGCGGCGCCCAGGGCCAGGGTGAAGAACCACAGCAACGAAGCGCTGGCGGCCCCCACCACGTAAGCGCCGGGCTCGGTTTGTTGCGCCCCCAGTGAACCGATCAGCAACACCGTATCCAGGTAGACGTGGGGGTTGAGCAGGGTGACCGCCAGGGCACTGAGCATGACAGCCCGCAGCGAACGCACGGTCTGGCCTTCGCCCTGTTGCAGGCTTTGTTTCGAGCAGGCCCGGCGCAGGGCCTGGGCGCCGTACCAGATCAGGAACGCCGCGCCGCCCCAGCGCGCCACGGCCAGCAGCATCGGGCTCTGGGTCAGGACGGTGGCCAGGCCGAACACCCCGGCGGCCACCAACAGGGCATCGCAGGTCACGCACAGTGCCGCCACCGGCAAGTGGTGTTCACGGCGCAGGCTCTGAGCCAGGACGAAGGCGTTTTGCGTGCCGATGGCCATGATCAGGCCGGCGGCCACCAAGAGACCGTTTACATAGCTTTGCCACATGATTACTGCTCCTCGCCGGCGGCCAGTTTTTGCAGAACCTGCATGGCTCGCTGGGCATCCGCCTGACCGACAAACAAGTGATCGTGGTAGAAGCCGGCGATCACGTTGCAACTGATCCCGGCCTGGCCCAGGGCGCCAGCGAAGGCCGCTGTCAGGCCCACGGCTTCAAGGGCCGAATGCACGTTGAGAGTGATCCAGGCCGCCACGTAATCGAAGGCCAGGCCCAGGCGCTCGGCCTGTTGGCGCGGGAGGATAACCGTCAGTCCCTCGCGTTCGCGAAAGCTGCCCAGCACTTCGCAGTCCTGCAGCAGGCTGCGGTCAGCGATGCAGCAGAATACGTACTCGCCGTCGTTGAGCTGCGGGCTCATGCTGTGCAGCAGGGTAGCGAGGGAGGTTTCACCAGCCATGAACAAAATCCTTGAGCGAAGAAGCATTGCAGGGGTTTTACGCTGGCTATTTTCTCGCTCCAGGCGGTATAAGAAAAACCAATAGTGCTGATCACTCATTAGGAAAACTGATGTTCGACTACAAGTTGCTCTCCGCCCTGGCCGCGGTGATCGAACAGGCAGGATTCGAACGGGCGGCCCAGGTGCTGGGATTGTCGCAGTCGGCAATTTCCCAGCGCATCAAGCTACTGGAGGCCCGGGTCGGACAGCCGGTGCTGGTGCGGGTGACGCCACCTTCGCCCACGGAAATCGGTCGCCGCCTGCTCAACCATGTGCAGCAGGTACGCCTTCTGGAGCGGGACCTGCAAAGCCTGGTGCCGGCCCTGGACGAAGAAGGCTTGCCGGAACGCCTGCGCATTGCCCTCAACGCCGACAGCCTGGCCACCTGGTGGGCCGAAGCGGTGGCTGACTTTTGCGCCGAACATCACTTGCTTCTGGACCTGGTGGTGGAGGACCAGACGGTGGGCCTCAAGCGCATGCGCGCCGGCGAAGTGGCGGCGTGTGTCTGCGCCAGTGAGCGCCCGGTGGCCGGGGCCCGCAGTCTGCTGCTGGGTGCCATGCGTTACCGCGCCCTGGCCAGCCCGGCGTTCATCGCCCGGCATTTTCCCCAGGGCGTGCGCGCCGAGCAGTTGGCTCGGACCCCGGCGTTGGTGTTCGGCCCTGACGATTTCCTGCAGCATCGCTACTTGGCGTCCCTGGGTGTCGATGGCGGTTTCGAGCATCATTTGTGCCCGTCTTCCGAGGGCTTCATCCGTCTTGCCGAAGCCGGGCTGGGCTGGGGGCTGGTGCCCGAACTGCAGGTTCGCGAGCAGCTGCAGCGAGGCTTGCTGGTGGAGCTTTTGCCGGATAAACCCATCGATGTGCCGCTGTACTGGCATCATTGGCGCAACGGCGGACAATTGCTGGGCTTGTTGACCGAGCACCTGGCACGTTTATCTGCACAATGGCTGGTGCCTTGGGAGCAGCCATAAGCGTCAAGCGACAAGCTGCGAGTGCACAGCTTGCGCTTTGACTTTCAATGCGCGGCTTGTAGTTCGTAGCTCGTCACTGCTTTGTTTAGGAATATTCATGAAAATTCTGGTTACCGGCGCAAGCGGCTTCATCGGCGGGCGCTTTGCTCGTTTTGCCCTTGAGCAGGGCCTGGAGGTCCGGGTCAACGGCCGTCGCGCCGAAGCGGTGGATCATCTGGTGCGCCGTGGCGCCGAGTTCGTCCAGGGCGATTTGAACGATGCCGGCCTGGTGCGCGAACTCTGTCGCGATGTCGATACCGTGGTGCACTGCGCCGGTGCGGTGGGCTTGTGGGGCCGTTATCAGGATTTCCATCAGGGCAACGTGCTGGTCACTGAGAATGTGGTCGAAGCCTGCCTCAAGCAACGGGTCCAGCGCCTGGTGCACCTGTCCTCGCCGTCGATCTATTTCGATGGCCGAGATCACCTGGGGCTGACCGAAGAGCAAGTGCCCAAGCGTTTCAAGCACCCCTACGCAGCCACCAAGTACCTGGCCGAGCAGAAGGTTTTCGGTGCCCAGGAGTTCGGGCTGGAGGTCATTGCGTTGCGGCCGCGTTTTGTCACCGGTGCCGGCGACATGAGCATCTTCCCGCGGTTGTTGAAGATGCAGCGCAAAGGTCGCCTGGCCATTGTCGGCAACGGCCTGAACAAGGTCGACTTCACCAGTGTGCACAACCTCAACGAGGCCCTGTTCAGCAGCCTGCACGCCAGTGGTTCGGCCCTGGGCAAGGTCTACAACATCAGCAACGGTGCACCGGTGCCGCTGTGGGACGTGGTCAACTATGTGATGCGCCAGATGCAGGTGCCGCAAGTCTCCCGCTATCGCTCTTTTGGCCTGGCCTATAGCGTGGCGGCGCTCAACGAGGGGTTCTGCAAGCTCTGGCCCGGCCGTCCTGAACCGACCTTGTCGCGCTTGGGGATGCAGGTCATGAACAAGGACTTCACCC
The DNA here is from genome assembly GCF_028550695.1 of Pseudomonas sp. BLCC-B112. Classification (NCBI taxonomy): domain Bacteria; kingdom Pseudomonadati; phylum Pseudomonadota; class Gammaproteobacteria; order Pseudomonadales; family Pseudomonadaceae; genus Pseudomonas; species Pseudomonas sp. BLCC-B112. The sequence goes on along the minus strand of NZ_JAQQGK010000002.1, from coordinate 629,071 downwards.
TGGATATCAGCCGGGCCCGGCATTACCTCGGCTATGAGCCCAAGGTCAGCTTGTGGGCCGCTCTGGATGAGTTCTGCAGTTGGTGGAAGGCTCAGGACATAAGCTGAAATCAAAGACTGAACCCGGTTTGCCCGGGCCGGTCCATTGGCCGGGTGAATTAGCGGTTTATACTCGCCGCATTCAGCCATCACCGCGGTTCACAAAGGTTGCCCCATGCGTAACGATGCACACGATGACTTCGATGACGTTCCAAGTCTGCGCGCCGATCCCCTCGATGACGATGTCTTTCCTACCACCAGCGCTGTCCGTGAGCGCACCACCGTGCATTCGCGCAGCGCTCCGGTGGCCAAGGCCAAGGGGCCCAGTACCGGTCCATTGTGGGCATTGGTGGGGGCGTTGTTCTTTGCCTTCATCGGTCTTGCCTGGTGGAGCTTCCAGCAGATTTCGCTGATGGAGCAGCAACTGGTGGCGACCCAGGAAAGCTTCGCCAGGATCAGCGAGGAGGCCGCCGGCCGTCTGCAGGACATCTCCGGCAAGGTAGTGGCCAGTCAGACCAATGTCACCACTGACAGCGAAGCCTTGAAGCTGCAGATTAAACAGTTGGAAAGCCGGCTGCAGGATCAGAGCCGACAACAGCAGGGCGTGGCCGGGCAGGCGACTGACCTGGACAAGCGCCTGGCGCAGATGACAGCCCAGACTGCCGAGCAGCAGGCGGCCAACGCCCAGTTGCAGACCCAGGTGAAAGCCTTGAGCGCTGAACTGGCGAGCCTCAAAGGTGCCCAGGCGGACGCCGGCAAGCTCGATACCCAGCTCAAGAGTCTGAGTGCCGACCTTGCCGCATTGAAGAAACAGGGCAACCCGAGCGCTGCCATCGAGCGACTGGAGCAGGAGCTGGTGGTACTCAAGAGTGAGCAGGACAATCGTCCCGCTGCCCAGAACGGAGCCAGCACCGCCGAGTTCGATGCGTTCCGTGGCCAGGTCACCCGCAACATCAATACCCTGCAAAGCCAGATCCAGAACCTGCAGCAGCAGATCAATACCCGTCCTTGAGTGGTCAGGCCCTCCCCGCGCACGGCGTGGGGGGCTGTTCGGCCAAAGTGCGCTGAATGTTCACCCATATTGCGCAGCCGTCTACGCTCTTCAAACGCCATCAGGAACGAGGAGCGAGCGATGAGGCTGTTGCAGAAAAATACCTGGCTGGGATGGTTGTTATTGCTGTGCATGGGGTCGTTGCATGCGGCGGTACCGGTGGCCGATGACGGTGTGGCGGCCCGGGCGCTGCTGGAGAAAGCCCTGCGCTATTACCACGACCAGGGTGACAAGGCGTTTGCGGCCTTCAGCCGCCAGGGTGAGTTTGTCGACCGCGATCGTTATGTGTTCGTGGTGGACACCCGGGGCGTGATGCTGGCCAGTGGCGGTCCTTCGTCGGCACTGATTGGCCGAGATGTTTCCGAAGTCCTGGGACCGGATCTGCGCAAGGCGTTCAAGGACGCCCTGAAGATTCCCGAGGCCAATGGCATCCAGCAAGCCGAATACCGCTGGCAGAACTGGGCCGACGGCAAGATCGAACGCAAGCATGTGTACTTCCAGCGTATCGGCGAACGCATCCTGGCGGTGGGGTATTACCTGCCTCGGGCCTCGGCCGAACAGGCCAAGGCGCTGCTGGATCGAGCGGCCACGGCCTTGGGCGGCGATCAGCCGGGTACGCTCAAAGCCATCAATGACTTGCGTGGCGGGTTTCTCGAAGACGATCTGTATGTGTTCGTGGTGGACCTCGACAGCCACCGCTATCTGGCCCATGGCACCAACCTGCGCCTGCTCAATACCGATTTTGGCAAGATCAAGGACCCAGAGGGCAAGCCGGTGGGGGAGCCGATCCTGGCGCTGATGGCAGGCCAGGATCAGGGGGAATACGAGTACCGCTGGAAGAACCCGGTGACGGGCAAGGTCGAGGACAAGCATGCCTACTTGCGCAAGGTCGGGAAGCTGCTGGTTGCCGTGGGTTACTACAGCCCCTGAGTCCTGAACGCTGGCCCCTGCCAGCATCAGGATCAATGCGCCTTGTCTTCACGGCCCCGCAGCAGGCGATTGGGCATGGCAATCGCCGCCGCCAGCCCCAGCAGGGAAACCGCGGCACTGACCAGCAGCAGATGTCGGAAGGTCAGCAGCAACTCGTTGCGCAATGCGTCGCGGGCGGGTCCAGGCGCGGCGTCCAGGCCTTGCAGCAAGGCATTGCCGGAGTGTCCCTCGTTCATCAGCCCTGTGCCACTCAGATGCGCCAGGCTGGAATCCTGCAACAAGGCCAACAGCAAGGCCGACATCAGCGCCACTCCCACCGCGCCGCCCAGGGCGCGAAACAGGTTGGTGGTGCTGGTGGCGACACCGATATCCCGTTGCTCCACCGAGTTCTGGGTGCCCACCAGGGAGGTAGGGAACTGCATGCCGCCGGCGATCCCGCAGAGCAACATGAACAGGCTGCTCAGCAGGACCTCCTGGGGCGGCACCAGGGCCATGCCGAGAATCGACACTGGCATCAATAGCGCGCCGCCCAGGATCATCGGCTTGTAGCGTCCGGTCACCGAGGTCAGGCGTCCTGCGCAATAGGCGCCCATGGGCAGGCCCATGGCCAAGGGCAGCAAGTGCAGGGCGGCACTGTCGGCCCCGGCCCCGGTGATGCTTTGGAAACGCAAGGGCATCAGCACGATCAGCGAGATGGCCTGGAAACTGGTGAAGAAAATCGTGCACCAGCACAGCAGCGCATTGCGGTTGGCAAACAGGTGCATCGGCAGCAGGGGTTCCCTAGCCCGGCGCTCATGCCAGACGAACAGAGCCAGGACGATGCAGCCGATGGCCAGCAGGTCGAGCACTTCGGCGCTGCGCCAGGAGTGGCCCTGGCCCACTTGGGTGATGCCCAGCAGCAGGGCGCTCAGGCCGATGATCAGCAACACAGTGCCGAGGTAGTCGATGATCGGTTTGCGCTGGGGCACCGGCAGCCCTACCAGGGTGCGGTGAGCCACCCACCAGGCACCCAGTCCCAGGGGCAGGTTGATCAGGAACACCCAGCGCCACGACAGAAACTCGGTCATGTAGCCGCCCAGCACCGGGCCGGCGACACTGGCCACCGCGTACATGCTGCTGAAGTAGCCCTGATAGCGGCCGCGCTCCCTGGGCGGGACTATGTCGCCGATGATGGCCTGGCTCACCGAGATCATGCCGCCGGCGCCGATGCCCTGGAAGATCCGCGCCAGCACCAGTTGTTCCATGTTCTGGGCCAGGCCGCAGAACAGCGAGGCCAGGGTGAACAATCCCATGCCGAACAGCATCAGCCGACGCCGGCCATACAGATCGCCGAGCTTGCCGTAGATCGGCACTGCCACGGTCATCGCCACCATGTAGCCGGAGATGACCCAGGCCAGCAGGCTGACATCCTTGAACTGAGCGGAAATGGCCGGCATGGAGACCGCGACGATGGTCTGGTCCAGGGCGCCGAGAAAGATCGCCAGCATCAGAGCGATCAGCACGCTGCGGATGGCCGGTTTGGGTGGGCCAGGCTGTTGGAGGTGAGTCACGAAAAAACCTGCGGGCAGTGATTGATCCGTAGCGGCAAGGCTGGCGGGAATGGGCGTCAGTGTACTCGATAGGGTGCTATCGGATAGCGCTACAAGGAAGAGTACGGCGTTTTTTCATGAAGGTTTCCAAGGGGGGAGGTTGTGCCAAAGCGCCTTGGATTCACCGCTCTCGAAAAGCTTTGTGGCACTTGGTGTTGATGTGTAATGGGACGCATTCTGTATAGTGTGCGCTCGGTGCCGGCTTCCTGAATCCTGGCTGTACGAATGTTTATTTGTGTTGCCGGTGCTTGCGTTTTTCCTGGCTGAACCCGTCAATGGGCCGATGAAACCTGGCGGTTACCTGAGCTTTTTTTCAGCGGTGCAATTCTCCCCCCCCCGTTACTCTGAGGCCTGGACTGTAGTGATGAACAAGCCTGCTCTTGCTGCCATTCCCGTGTTCAAACTCTATGGCGAGAGCCTGGAGTGGCCCACCCCGGATCTGCTCCATTGCGAGTCCATCAGTCAACGCAGCCGTGAGCACCAGTGGGAAATAAAACCCCATCGGCATGCCGATCTCGGCCAATTGCTGTTCGTCTTCCGAGGGCAGGCCGAACTGGAGGTCGAAGGCCAGCGGACCTTGTTGGATGAACCGATGATCCAGGTGTTGCCGCCGTTATCGGTCCATGGCTTTCGATTTTCCGAGGATGTCGAAGGTTATGTCGTGACTCTGGCGGCGCCGCTGTTGAGCCATTTGCAAGCTCAGTTGGGGCGTTCGGAAAATACCCTGGCTACGTCTTGCAGCTACCCGGCCCGGGAGGATGCGCAATACCTGAACGGTTTGTTCAGTGCCTTGCAGAATGAGTATCAAGGGCAGCAGCCGGCTCGGGAAATGCTCATGCACGCCTTGGTGAGCATGATTGTGGTCTGGATTGGTCGCCAGGCACTGCAGCGCAGCAGTTCCATTCAGCGTCCTCAGCGGGCCCGGGAGTATTTCAACGGTTTTATCCAGTTGGTGGAGGCCCATTACCGCGAGCATGTGAAGGTCGAGGACCTGGCTCACAAGCTAGGCATCTCCGTATCGCACCTCAACGGCACCTGCCGCGAGCTGGCCGGGCAACCGGCGCTGCAGATCATGCACGAGCGTCAACTGCTGGAGGCCAAGCGCCTGCTGACCTACACCGGGATGACCATCTACGAGATTTCCGATGACCTGGGCTTTTCCGATCCCACCAATTTCACCCGGCTGTTCCGACGCCGCGAGGGGATTTCGCCCAAGGTGTTCCGCGACCGGCTCAAGGCCGATCAGGCGGGGGAGCCTGGGGCGTTGCCGCTCACCTGAGGGCGTTCAAGGTGGCGTTGTGGGGAATGCAGCGTTCCAGGTTGCAACTGGCGTAGTTGCGCTGTTGCATGCGGGCCTGCTCGACGCGATAAGCGGCGGTACCGTATAGCGCCAGGGTCATGGTGCAGGTCATGAAGATGGCCAGGTACCTTCTTGTCTTGACGTTCATGGCAACGACCTCTGAACCAATACCCCGCGTTTTCAGGGGCACTGATATCAGCATAGGTCAGTTGCGGGGGCTTGCCAGGCTGCTGCCCAGCCTGTTTGGCGAGGTATTGAACCGCTGATCGTGTCTACAGCCCCACATCCCAGAGCGGTTCCTGGGGAAACCTGAGCACCAGGAAATCCAGCATGCTGCGCAAGGTCGCCGGCATGTGCTTGCGCGAGGCGTAGACCGCATACATGTTCATCTTGCGGGGTTCGGCATGGTGCAGCAGGCGCACCAGTTCTCCCCGCTTGATGTACTCCCCGGCCTGGTAGCTGGGCAGCATGGCGATGCCGGCGCCGGCCACTGTTGTGCGCAGCAGGGTACTGGCTTCGTTGGCGCTGATATTGCCCTGTACCGGTACTGACACCTGCTCGCCGTCCTGTTCGAAATGCCACAGGCTTTTGCCGAAGTAGGAGTGGGTCAAGCAGTTGTGCTGGCTCAAGTCCTCCACCCGTTGTGGCGCCGGGTGCTCCTGGAGGTAGATCGGTGAGGCGCAGATCACCGAGCGACAGACGGTCAGGCGTCGGGCGATCAGGTTCGGGTCCAGGTCGTTGCTGGTGCGGATCGCCAAGTCGATACGCTCATCCACCAGGTTCACCGTGCGGTCGAGCATCTGCAGATCGATGCTCACACCGGGATAACGCTTGACGTAGTCGGCCACCGCCTCCGCCAGTTGTGACTGGCCGAACGAGGTGCTGACGCTGATGCGCAGCAGCCCGCGGGGCGCATCATCAGGCTCGCCCACCGCAGCCTGCATATCGTTGGACAGCTCCAGCATCTGTCGGCAGCGGGGCAGGATCTCGCCGCCGGCCGCGGTCAGGCTGAGCTTGCGCGTGGTGCGGTGCATCAACCGGGCGCCGACCCAATCCTCCAGCTCCGCCAGATAACGTGAAACCACCGGCCGTGAAAGGTCCAGGTGGTCGGCGGCGGCCGACTGGCTGCCCAGGTCCACAACGGTGACAAAGACCCGCATTGCTTGGAGACGATCCATGATTTGCCCGCTTTCAGAAACAAACTATGTTCAAGCATCGCATTTTTTGTAACGAGTCTGGCAACTAAGCTTTGTCCACTTCTCACCAAGCCAACAGATGCTGGAGCTGCCCTCATGATCGGATTCACCTCTCTTAAACGCCTGCTGCTGGCCACCGCCACCCTGGGTTTTGCCGCCCATGCCGCAGCCGCCGAGCCCAGCCTGAAGCTGGATGTCTACAACCCGGGGGCCAATGCCATCTTCCCGGTGACCTCGGTACTGGTCAGCGGCAAGAAGGACGCGATCCTGGTGGATGCCCAGTTCGGCAAATCCCAGGCCCAGCAACTGGTGGAAAAGATCCGTGCCAGTGGCAAGCACTTGACCACCATCTACATCAGCCACGGTGATCCGGATTACTACTTCGGCCTCGACACCCTGACCAAGGCTTTCCCTGATGCCAAGGTTGTTGCCTCACAACCCACAGTGGATCACATCAAGGCGACGGTGGATGGCAAGCTGGCGTTCTGGGGCCCGAAAATGGGCGCTGACGTTCCGGCCAAGACCATCGTGCCCGCCGTACTCAAGGGCCACAGCCTGACCCTGGAAGGGCAGAAGCTCGAAGTCATCGGCCTGGACGGCAAGCAACCGGATCGCAGCTTTGTCTGGATTCCGTCGATCAAGGCGGTAGTCGGTGGTGTGGTGGTCGCGGAAAACATCCACGTATGGATGGCCGATACCCAGACCCCGCAGTCCCACCAGGACTGGCTGAGCACCCTGAAGACCATTGAGGGCCTGCAGCCCAAGACTGTGATCCCCGGGCACTTCCTCGGCGACAGCGCACGCTCCCTGGCCCCGGTGCACTTCACCGCGGACTACATCAAGGCCTTCGATGAAGAGACGGCCAAGGCCAAGGACTCTGCTGCGCTGATCGCGGCCATGAAAAAGCGTTACCCGGACCTGGGCGAAGACAGTTCCCTGGAACTGAGCGCCAAGGTTGCCAAGGGCGAAATGAAGTGGTGAAACCGGTTTGACCCGCTCCCTTCGGGGAGCGGATGCCTCTGTACTCTTTCAGAACCCAGCCAACTGGAGACATGTCATGAGCAAAATCGCAATCATTGGTGCCACCGGCCGTGCCGGCAGCCAACTGTTGGAAGAGGCCCTGCGTCGTGGTCACAGCGTCACCGCCATCGCCCGCAACACGGCGAAGATCGGCCAGCGTGCCGGCGTGCTCACCCGCGAAGTGGATGTGGCCGACAGTGCTGCATTGCAAGCGGCGGTAGCCGGCCACGATGTGGTGATCAGTGCCGCGCATTTTTCCACCATCCCGGCCGATGCCATCATCGATCCGGTGAAAAAGGCCGGGGTCAAGCGTCTGCTGGTGGTGGGCGGTGCCGGTTCGCTGTTGCTGCCCGGTGGTGGCAAGGTCATCGACAGCCCCGGTTTTCCGGAGGAGTACAAGGCCGAGGCCAGCGCCGGTGGCGTGTACCTGGACACCTTGCGCAAGGAACAGGATCTGGACTGGACCTTCCTCTCGCCATCGGCGGAGTTCGTTGAGGGTGAGCGCACCGGGCAGTTCCGCCTGGGCCAGGACGATCTGCTGGTCAATGCCCAGGGGCGTAGTTGGATCAGCTTCGCCGACTACGCCATCGCCATGCTCGATGAAGTGGAGAAGCCGGCCCACCGCCGCCAGCGCTTCACCGTCGGTTACTGATTAGCGGTCGATTGCCCCGGTAGCCGCCTACCGTTGGCGGTTATCGGGGAGTTCCGATCAGTGTTGAAGGCCCTCGCGGGCCTTTTTGCTGTCTGCCGGCATCAGGGGTTTCTCATTCAGCGCTGTTTGGCCTGCTCCACCAGCCAGTCCAGCAGTTCCTGCAAGGCCGCCGCAGGCCCAGGGTGCTCCGGGTAGACCAGATAGTACGCCTGGCCCGTCGGGATCTTCAGTTCAAAAGGCATGACCAGCCGTCCGGCACTCAGGTCGTCGCCAATCAATGCCCAGTCGCCAATCGCCACGCCCGTTCCCTGGGACGCCACGGACATCGCCAGGTCCAGGGTCTCGAAATGCTGACCCTTGCCCAGGGTGTTGAGTGGCGTGCCGGCGGCTTTCAGCCAACTTTGCCAGTCCCGTTGATCGTGGGAGGGATGCAGCAGCAAGTGCTGTTGCAGGTCCGCCGGGTTCTTGAGGGGCACCGGGCCCTCCAGCAGCGGTCGCGAGCAGACCGGCGTCAGTTGTTCATTGAACAGGTGACGCGAACCCAGGGTCGGGGACGGCGGGGCTCCGTACATGACGGCGGCATCGAAGGGTTCGCGGCTGAAATCCACGCCGTGCTGAATGGTGGTGGTCAGTTGCACCGGTACATCCGGGCGTTCCCTCTGCCACTGCAGCAGCCGTGGCAGCAGCCAGCGCATCACACAGGTCGGCGCCTTGAGGCGCAGGTTGCGGCTCTGCCCACCGATGTCATCCACCGCGCCATTGATCAGTTCGAATACCTGCTGCACCCGCGGCAACCATTGCGCCCCTTCGTTAGTGAGGCTCAAGCCCCGGGCATGGCGCTGGAACAACGGATAACCCAGATGGCTTTCCAGGCCGGCAATTTGTCGGCTCACCGCTCCTTGGGTGATGTGCAACTGCTCGGCAGCGCGCGTGAAATTGCAGCACTGGGCGGTGACCAGAAAGGTGTGCAGTGCGGGCAGGGGAGGCAAGCGTTTCATGGGCAGCCAAGGCATGACGTGAGGACATGGCTAGTATGACTTTTTATCCATTGTTGCGGCTACAGCCTCACCGTTCCAATAGCCCTCCCGGCGTCTGATGAGTTTTTCAGTCGGCAGTCAGTCGGGTATTCCACCAATAAGAAGGGCGATGAGATGGCGACGTGCGGCGAAGTACTGGTCAAGTTACTTGAAGGTTATGGGGTTGAGCAGGTGTTCGGCATTCCCGGGGTGCATACCGTCGAGTTGTATCGCGGCCTGGCCCGCTCGCCCATCCAGCATGTCACCCCGCGCCATGAGCAAGGCGCCGGTTTCATGGCCGACGGCTACGCCCGCACCAGCGGCAAGCCCGGTGTGTGTTTCATCATCACCGGCCCCGGCATGACCAACATCACCACCGCCATGGGCCAGGCTTATGCGGACTCGATTCCCATGCTGGTGATCTCCAGCGTGCAGACCCGCAGCCAGCTGGGTGGCGGGCGCGGCAAGCTCCATGAGTTGCCGAACCAGAGTGCGCTGGTCAGCGGCGTGGCGGCGTTTTCCCATACCCTGATGAGCGCCGATGAATTGCCAGTGGTGCTGGCCCGGGCTTTCGCCCTGTTCCAGGCTGGACGCCCACGTCCGGTGCATATCGAGATTCCTCTCGATGTACTGGTTCAGGATGCCGATCATCTGCTGGCCAGCGAGCCGGTAACCATTGCCCGTGCCGGTGCTGCCCCGGACGCTGTCGCCCGGATGAGTCAACTGCTGGCGACGGCCAAGCGCCCGCTGATCCTGGCCGGTGGCGGCGCCATTGATGCGGCCGCTCCCCTGACCCGTTTGGCGGAACTGCTGCAGGCTCCGGTGGCCCTGACGATCAACGCCAAGGGCATGTTGCCGTCGGCCCACCCGCTGCTGATTGGCTCCACCCAGTCATTGGTGGCGCCCCGTGCCCTGGTGGCCGAGGCCGACGTGGTGCTGGCCATCGGCACCGAACTGGCGGAAACCGATTACGACGTGACCTTTGCCGGCGGCTTTGAAATTCCCGGGGCCTTGCTGCGGATCGATATCGATGCCGATCAAACGGTGCGCAACTACCCACCGAAAGTGGCACTGGTGGCCGATGCCGGGAACGCAGCCCAAGCCCTGCTGGCAGAGCTGTCCCGGCATACCTTGAGCGAGCGCAGCAGCGACTGGGGCCAGGCCCGCGCCGCGGCCTTGCGCAGCGAACTCGAGAACCTGTGGGACACGCCGACCCGGGCCCAGACCCTGTTCCTGGAAACCGTGGTCCAGGAGTTGCCGGAGATCGTCCTGGTGGGCGATTCCACTCAGCCGGTGTACAGCGGCAACCTGACGTTCAATCCTGAGCAGCCGCGGCGCTGGTTCAACTCGTCCACCGGCTACGGCACCCTGGGTTATGCCTTGCCGGCCGCCATCGGTGCCTGGCTCGGGGGCGCTTCCCAGTCCAGCTCGCGGCGGCCGGTGGCTTGCCTGATCGGCGACGGCGGCTTGCAGTTCACCCTGGCGGAACTGGCCTGCGCCGTGGAAGCACGCACGCCGATCATCGTCCTGCTGTGGAATAACCAGGGTTATGAAGAGATCAAGAAATACATGGTCAATCGGGCCATCGAGCCAGTCGGCGTCGACATCTACACCCCCGATTTCATTGCCGTCGCCAAGGGCCTCGGGTGCGCAGCCGAGCGCATCGACAGTGTCGAACAACTGCGTGCGGCCCTGCGCATGGCCGTTGATCGCCAGGGACCGACCTTGATTGAAGTTGACCAGAATCGCTGGACTCAAGGAGTACAGGCATGAGTTCGCCGCACCTGTTGAACGGTGTGTACATCGACGGCCAATGGTCGGCAGGCAGCGAGCACCTGCAGGTGATCAACCCATCCACCGAGGCGCCCTTGGCCTGGGTGGCAGGCGCCGGGCCGCAAGCCGTGGATCAGGCGCTGCACGCCGCTACGGCGGGGCTTGCCCGATGGGCGCAAAGCAGTGGCAGCGAGCGTGCCGCGGTGCTGCGCAAGATCGCTGCCGGCGTGGCCGAGCGCCGGGAGCGGCTTATGCACCTGCAATCGAGCAACAACGGCAAGCCGCAGTTCGAGGCGGCCATGGATGTGGACGATGTCATTGCCACCTTTGAGTACTACGCCGGGCTGGCCGAGGAGCTGGACGCGACCCAGGATGCGAATGTGCCGCTGCCCAGTGAGGATTTCAGTGCGCGCCTGCGTCGTGAGCCCTGTGGCGTGGTCGGGCTGATCGTGCCGTGGAATTTCCCCATGGTCACCACGGCCTGGAAGTTGGCGCCCGCCCTGGCCGCCGGCTGCAGCGTGGTGCTCAAGCCCTCGGAAGTCACCCCGCTGCCGGAGCTGGAGCTGGCGGCGATCATCGCCGAAAGCGGCTTGCCCAACGGGGTGTTCAACCTGGTCTGCGGGACGGGCCTGGCGGTCGGTGCGCCTTTGGCGGCGGACCCGCGAGTGGCGAAGATTTCCTTCACCGGCAGTAATGCGGTGGGCGTCCAGGTCATGCAGCGGGCGGCGGAAACCGTCAAGGGCGTGAGCCTGGAACTGGGGGGCAAGTCATCCTTGCTGGTGCTGGCGGATGCCGACCTGGACCTGGCGGTGGAACTGGCCTGTGGCGGTGGCTTCTTCAATGCCGGGCAGATGTGCTCCGCCACCAGCCGGGTACTGGTCGCCGACGAGCTGGCCGATGAATTCCTCTTGCGGCTCAAGGCCCGGGCCGAAGGCATTCGGGTGGCCGACCCGTTCGACCCCGAGGTGGTCATGGGCGCCCTGGTGAACCAGGCGCAATACCACAGAGTACTGGCGCACATCGATCGTGGCCTGAATGTCGGTGCCAAGCTTGTGTGTGGCGGCGGCCGCCCGGCCGGGCTGCAGCAGGGCTTTTTCATCCAGCCCACGGTGTTCACCGAGGTGCCGCTGGACAGTGCCCTGTGGCGTGACGAAATCTTTGGCCCGGTGCTCTGTGTGCGCAGTTTCAGCAGCGAGCAAGAGGCAATCGAACTGGCCAATGACAGCGAGTTCGGCCTGGTGGCCAGTGTGGTGGGGGCGGACGTGGACAATGCCGAGCGGGTGGCCAATGCCCTGCAGGCCGGCCTGGTGTGGATCAACGCCCCCCAGGTGATCTTTCCCCAGACTGCCTGGGGCGGCTACAAGCAGAGCAGCATCGGCCGCGAGCTGGGCCCCTGGGGCTTGCAAGCCTTCCAGGAGCTCAAACACGTAATCCGCGCGCTGTAGGCGCCGGCTTGCCGGTGAACCCGGGTTACCCGCCAACCCGCAGGCGCGCCATGTCCCGCAAGGGCGGCGCGCCAAACAGTCGGCTGTACTCACGGCTGAATTGAGACGGGCTTTCATAGCCGACTCGATACCCCGCCGCCGAAGCTTCCAGACCTTCGGCCAGCATCAAGCGCCGGGCTTCCTGCAGACGCAGCTGTTTCTGGTACTGCAAGGGACTCATGGCGGTCATCGCCTTGAAGCGGTGGTGCAGGGTCGACACGCTCAGGTTCACTTCCCGGGCCAGGTCATCGATGCGCAACGGCTGCACGAAATGGCCGTTGAGCCACTTGATGGCCTGGTTGACTCGGTGACCCTGGCTGTTGGCGGTGGCAATCTCGTACAGACGGTGGCCCTGGGGGCTGCGCAGCAGGCGATAGAGAATTTCCCGACGCACCAGCGGCGCGAGCATGGCGATGTCTTTCGGGGTGTCCAGCAGGCGGGTCAGGCGCAGCACGGCGTCCAGCATCGCCGGGTCCAGGCGCTCTACGTACAGGCCCCGTCCGGTGGGCCGGGCGGGCACGCCCAGAGGGCCGGCGTCGGCGATCAGTGCATTGATTTCCCCGGGGTCGATGTCCAGGCGCAGGGCCAGGATCGGCTCTTGCGGCGAAACGATCGCCACCTTGCCGCTCAGTGGCACGGAAACCGACACCACCAGGTAATTCAGCGGGTCGTAGTTGTAGCTTTCATCGGCCAGGCGCACTTCCTTGCGGCCCTGGGCCATGATGCACAGCGCCGGTTGCGCCAGCACCGAGCCGAAGTGATGGGAAGTGCTGTGGCGCGAGACAAACAGCGAGTCGATGGCAGTGGCATAGCTGCCATCTTCGGTGGTGTTGCGCGCAATGATCGCGGCCAGTTCTACGCGCTGGCGTTCCATCTCCGGAGCCAGGGGCGGCGGCAGGGTATCCAGTGATGACATGGGGCGCCTCGGGGTGTTTGCAGTCGACACAGCTTAAGTTTGTGCAAGAGTCGCGGGTAGGCGAATTCTGCGTAAAACTTGCCTGATCCTGCTGCTTGCGCGCGAGATAGACAAGATGAGCCGATGCTCGGGGGCTTCACTTGCTTGAAACACCGTTGTAACGCTTCTGTGCCCTGTCGCCGCCCATGCGCTGCAGCAGCGGGCTTGTCGCAGGATTGGGCAAATCAACGGCAGAAATCGACTAACGCGCAAGTGGGCCCGCCCCGTATCGTTGATTCTGTCGCAGCCCGTCCCCGGCTGCCTCGACAACACCCTGGGAGGGTTCCACATGTCCACGCATATTCCCGTCAGTCACATGGCTTTTGTTCGGGCCCGGGCCGGGCGCTCCACTGAGTTGGGTGCGCGCTTGAGCAGCCTGATCGAACCATCGCGCCAGGCCAGCGGTTGCCTGCACTTTGCTCTGCAGCATTCGCAGTGCGATGCCGACCTGTGGCTGGTGTCCGGCTTCTGGAGCAGCCAGCAGAGCATGACCGCCTATTTCAACTCGCCAACCATGGCCATCTTCGCCGAGCTGGTGCAGGACCTGGTGGTCAACAGCCTGGACTTCCACACCTTCAGCACGGTGTCGGCGCTTGAGGCTCATGGAGAGTACGCGCAGCTACAGCGTGCGCCGCTGCACAAGCTGGCCAGTTGAAGGTTTAGAATGGCCGACTTTCCATTGGCCAGGATCAGCAACATGGCACGTAAAGAGTTTGCACACTACGAAGCAGTTTCCGCTGTGGTTCCAGGGGAGGGGGGATACAGCGCAGCGATCGCCGTCAAAGCCCTGGGCGCTTCAGGGGCTCCACGCTTTCATAAAGTCCTGGTTGAGCAGACATTCAAGACCGCTCACGAAGCCGACCAGGCTGCCGCGCAACACCTCGAACAGCTGGCCGACGTCGATCAAGACGGCGAACTGAGCTTTCACGGCCACTGAGTCGCCGAACTACCTGACCGCTCCTGGGCGGTGCATCTTGAACAGGGCTTCTGGTCCCAACTGGAAGTAGTCCGCCGGTCCGCCGCCGCGCAGAATGGGTTCTGCCGCGGCGGTATCGTAGATCCCGTCCTTGAGCAGCCACTTGGCGATATGCACGGCGACCACTTCGCCGAGGATCAGCCAGCTCGGCACCGGCTCCTTGTCCGCACGCTGCAACTGAATGATCTGGGTGACCTTGCATTCGAAGGACACCGGGCTCTGGGCAACCCGGGGCACGCTGATGATCTTCGAGGCCACGGTCTTCAACCCGGCCAGTTCGAACTCGTCGACCTCGGCGGGGACCGCGGCGCAGCTCTGGTTCATCTGCTCGGCCAAGGGCCGGGTGGCCAGGTTCCAGGCGAACTCTCCGGTGGCCTCGATGTTATTCAGGCTGTCTTTGCGCCCGACGCTGGAGAACCCGATGATCGGCGGAATGTAGTTGAAGGCATTGAAGAAACTGTAAGGCGCCAGGTTCAGCCGGCCTTGTGCATCCTGGGAAGAAATCCAGCCAATGGGACGCGGGCCGACGATGGCATTGAACGGGTCATGGGGCAGGCCGTGGCCTAGGGCAGGTTGGTAAAAGTGGATATCGTCGGACATGGCTCAAGGTTCCTGCTGTGGGGCGAGTGAAGGGCGCCATAGTGCAGTGCGCTCTGGTCGAATTCCAGCGTCCGGGCCTCGGTTGATCCAGGGGGCGAAAGATTTTCCTCGGCCAGAAAAGACTAAGCCCGGCCGAAGCCGGGCTGTGGTGTCAGGTGAATCGATCAACTGATGGTGGCGGAGCCGGTGCGGTCGTAACCGTCGGCAGCGAAGGTAGCGGAACCGGTGCGGTCGTAGCCGTCTTCAGCGAGGGTGGCGGAACCGGTGCGGTCGTAACCGTCGGCAGCGAGGGTGGCGGAACCGGTGCGGTCGTAGCCATCGGCGGCGAAGGTAGCGGAGCCGGTGCGGTCGTAACCGTCGGCAGCGAAGGTGGCGGAACCGGTGCGATCGAAACCGTCAGCGGCGAAGGTATTGGCAGTCAGTACCGACAGGGTCAGGGCGAGGATCAGTTTGCTTTTCATGGTGGTGACTCCAGGTTTGTTGAGGTGTTTGCGTTGGGCTTGGAATGAATCCTACTCCTGTAAATTTGATTAAAAAGCGCAAATTAATGCTAATTAAAATCGAATTTACCGATATGTAGGCCGTCATTCCTGACCACCGATTACCGCACCCAGGCCTCACTACAGATACGTGCCAAGTCGCAACTTGGATTCACTGTCAGACTGCGCATGCGTCATTAACTGATCATTAATTGTTCAGGTGGCGGATAAAACAGCACAAAAAACCTTCAGTGGT
Organism: Pseudomonas sp. BLCC-B112; assembly: GCF_028550695.1. Lineage (NCBI taxonomy): Bacteria > Pseudomonadati > Pseudomonadota > Gammaproteobacteria > Pseudomonadales > Pseudomonadaceae > Pseudomonas > Pseudomonas sp. BLCC-B112. The sequence continues at coordinate 613,756 of NZ_JAQQGK010000002.1, read as the reverse complement.
TCTTTCAGCCAGCCCCATGACGAGACTCACTCGTAGGCGTCGCCGTGAGTTTCCTTGCCCGTGAACAAACTCCCCCAGATCACTCAGGCCTTCTGGGTCATGAACATCGGCGCGACGATCCCGGATAACACCGCAGGTGATCTGTCGTTGATGGCCCGGCCGTTTGGCGCGAATGTGCGCGACTTCCTCAGCAAGCCCCATGAAAAGGGTGGCCTGGACTTCGGCATCATCGGCTCGTTGGCGGGATTGGCGGGGATTGTGTTGGTGATGATCGTGGGGGCGACTTGGGCCCAGAACCGCTATGGGCGCCAGGGCACCGCCGCACTTGCCTGATCTGTTGATCATCTGTAGGAGCCGGCTGGCCGGCGAAAGCCTCCCCACAGATCGCGAAAAAAGCGCCCGGGCCTTGCACCCGGGCGCCGTTTTTCTATCAGTCGGTCTCGATCCGCGAATGCTTGCGGGTGTCCTTCATGGTCGCGTAGACCAGCAACGAACAGGCAATACAGGCGGTGACGTACCAGTAGTAGCCGGTTTCCATGCCGATGCTCTTGAACCACAGGGCGATGTATTCCGCGGTGCCGCCAAAGATCGATACGGTCAGCGCGTAGGGCAGGCCCACGCCCAGGGCACGGATTTCAGTGGGGAACAGCTCGGCCTTCACCACCGCGTTGATCGAGGTGTAGCCACTGACGATGATCAGTGCCGCCATGATCAGGAAGAACGCGCCCCACCAGGTCTGGATGGTGTGCAGGGTGGTGAGGATCGGCACGGTGAACAGGGTGCCGAGGATGCCGAAGGCAATCAGGATCGGCCGCCGGCCCACCTTGTCCGAGAGTGCACCGATCACCGGCTGCAGGCACATGAACAGGAACAGCGTGGCGGCAGAAATGGTGGTGGAGTCGGAAATGCTCATGCCGACGGTGTTCACCAGGTATTTCTGCATGTAGGTGGTGTAGGTGTAGAAGGCCAGGGTGCCGCCCATGGTCAGGCCGACCACGGTCATCAGTTCCTTGGGATGACGCATCAGGGTGCGCATCAGGCTTTCTTTTGGCTTCTCTTTCTTCTTGGTGAAGGACTCGGTTTCTTCCATGCCGCGACGCAGGTACAGGGCCACGACCGCACACAGGGCACCGATGCCGAACGGAATCCGCCAGCCCCAGGATTGCAGCTCCTCGGTGGTCAGAATGTTCTGCAGCACGATCAGTACTCCCAGGGCGATGAGCTGACCGGAGATCAGGGTCACGTACTGGAAGCTGGAGAAGAAGCCGCGACGTTCCTTGGTCGCCATCTCGCTGAGGTAGGTGGCCGAGGTGCCGTATTCACCGCCCACCGACAGGCCCTGCATCAGGCGCGCCAGCACCAGCAGGATGGGGGCGCCGACGCCGATGGTTTCGTAACCCGGGGTCAGGGCGATGATCAGCGAGCCGAAGCACATCAGCAGCACCGAAGCCATCAGCGCGGCTTTACGGCCTTTGCGGTCGGCGTACAGGCCCATCAGCCAGCCACCGATCGGGCGCATCAGGAAGCCCACGGCGAAGATCGCGGCGGTGTTCAGCAGTTGTGCGGTGGTGTCGCCCTTGGGGAAGAAGACTTTGGCGAAGTACAGCGAGAATGCCGCGTAGACGTACCAGTCGTACCACTCGACCATGTTGCCCACGGAACCGCTGAAGATCGACTTCAGGCGGCTGGCGGTGGTCTTTTCGGTGGCGGATGCAGCCGCCGACCCGGCAGGCAGGGTATTAGAGATATCCATGACGGACCCTTCTATTCATTGTTTTTGTGGAGCGCGCGCAAGCGCAGCCTGCTGGGGCTATAGCAGGACCTGTGCCAAGGACAAGAAGCCCGGGCTAGAGGGGTTTGATCGGTGGTGATGAGCGGAAATCCGCCTATGGGTGCCTGTGGGGTAGGCGGGAAATTGCCTAAGTGAACACGGCTCCGGGAGGCGCTCGTGGGCGGCGTTGTCTTTGTGGGTGAGGGCGTTGCTGGGGGCAGTACCTGGCTTTGGGGCCTGTTCGCCGGCAAGCCGGCTCCTACAGGCGGGGGTTATGGGTCTTTGAGGAACATTTCCCGGGTCAGGCCGTGACGCTGCATTTTTTCATTCAGGGTCCGGCGCGGCAGTTGCAGTTCGTTGAGCACGGCCTTGATCTCGCCCTTGTGGCGAGTCAGGGCTGCGCGCAGGCACTGGGCTTCGAAGGCTTCTTGCTGCGCGGCCAGGGATTGGCCGGCTTCGAGGACTTCGGCTTCCGGCTCCCCGAGGCCCAGCACCTGACGCTCGGCGGCGTTGGCCAGTTCGCGCACGTTGCCCGGCCAGTCGTGACTGAGCAGGCGGCTCAACTGGGCGCCACTCAAGGGCGCGACGCTGCGCCCCAGGCGCTCGGCGGCGGCCTGGGCGAAGTGTTCGTAGAGCTGTGGAATATCCTCGCGGCGCTCACGCAGTGGCGGCAGGCGCAGTTCGGCCACGGTCAGGCGATAGGCCAGGTCTTCGCGAAAGCGTCCGGCTCGGGCCTCCTCAAGCAGGTCGGGCTTGGTGGCGGCGATCACCCGCAGGTCGACCTTGATGCTCTGGTTGGAGCCCAGGCGTTCCAGTTTCTGCTCCTGCAGCACCCGCAGCAGCTTGACCTGCTGGGCCAGGGGCATGCTTTCGATCTCGTCGAGAAACAGCGTGCCGCCATGGGCGTACTCCAGCTTGCCGATGCGCTTGCCCTGGGCGCCGGTGAAGGCGCCGCTTTCATGGCCGAACAACTCGGCCTCGAACAGTTGCTCGGGGATCGCTGCGCAGTTCAGGGCGACGAAGGGCTTGCCGGCCCGGGGACCGAAGTCGTGCAGGCAGCGGGCGATCAATTCCTTGCCGCTGCCGGTTTCACCTCGGATCAGCACATTCACGGGCAAGGCGGCCAGATCCAGTACCTGGCGGCGCAGGGTCTGCAGGGCTCGGGACATGCCGAGCAGGGTGGCGTCGAGCTTGGCCCGGCTGTCAGCCTGCTGGTGCAGGCGACGGTTTTCCAGGACCAGGCGGCGTTTGTCCAGGGCCCGGCGCAGGCTGCTGAGCAGGGTGTCGGGGCTGAAGGGTTTTTCCAGGAAATCATAGGCACCGTCGCGCATGGCCTCGACCGCCATGGGCACGTCACCGTGACCGGTCAGCAGGATGATCGGCAGGTCGGGGTCCAGGCGCTGGACCTGGGCCAGCAGCTCCAGGCCGCTGATACCGGGCATGCGCACATCGCTGAGGATCACCCCGGGGAAGTTCTTCGGCAGTTGCGCCAGGCAATCCTCGGCGCGGCTGAACAGCTGGACCTCGAACCCCGACAGGCTCAGCCATTGTTCGACGGCGGTACGGATGCTGGCCTCGTCATCCACCACGATTACCGAGTTCAGCATTGGATGTGCGCCTCCAGATCGATGGGCAGGCTGAGGGTGAACACCGCGCCCTGATCCTGGTTGGCGGCGCTCAAGCGTCCCCCCAGTTCATGGACGATGGCGTAGGACACGGCCAGCCCCAAGCCCAGGCCATCGCCCACCGGCTTGGTGGTAAAGAACGGGTCGAACACGCTCAGCAGGTGCTCCTCGGCGATCCCGCCGCCGTTATCGGCGACCCGCAGTTGCCACAATTGGTCCTCGGCTTCGAGGCTGATCTGCAGGTGCTTTTCAGGCTTGTTCTGCATGGCGTCGAGGGCATTGCGCAGCAGGTTGATCAGCACCTGCTCCAGGCGGATGGCATCACCGCGAACCCAGGCCGGGCGGGTCAGGTGCAGCTCGATCTGGATGTTTTCGGCACGCAGCCGGGTTTCCAGCAGCTGCAGCGACTGGTCCACCACCGCGGCCAGATCCAGGCGTTCGCGCAGGCCGCTGGGGCTCTTGCGGGCGAAGGTCTTGAGATGGCTGGTAAGGGCGGCCATGCGGGTCAGCATGTCGTCCAATGGTCGCAGGGCTTTGTAAGCCTCATCCACCCGGCCGTGATCCAGCAGCAGCCGCAGCGTGGCAAGCTGCATGCGCTGGGCGGTCAGGGGTTGGTTGATTTCATGGGCCAGGGCCGCGGACATCTGCCCCAGGGCGGCCAGCTTGGCCGATTGCACCAGGCCTTCCTGGGCGGTGCGCAGATCCCGAGTGCGTTCCTGGACCAATTGCTCCAGCTCTTCACGGTTGCGTTGACGGATTTTCCCCAAGCGCCAGCGTTGGCTGAGGAACAGCAACAGGAACACCAGGGTCAGCCAGGCACCGGCGGCCGCCAGCCCGGCATTGCGGCTTTCCTCGAAAGCGCTGGCCGGCTTGCGCAGCAGGTGCAGGGTCCAGCCTTCGGCGGTCAGTGACAGGGATTCCCAGAGATAGTTGGCCACGCCCTCGGGGCCTTCGACCTGGACCAGTCTGCTGTTGTCGTCGAATGTTTGCAGGGTCGTATGTTGCAGCGCCGTCAGCGGTTGCTTGTCGTACTGACGGGTCAGCTTGATCTCCGCCAGGTCGTTTGCGGACAGCGGTTGCAACTGCCGGTAACGCCAGCCGGGCTGGTTGGCGATAAAGATGATGCCCCGGGCGTCGCTCACCAGCAGGGTGTCGTTGCCCTGGCTCCATTCATGCTCCAGTTCGGGGAACTCCAGCTTGACCACCATGGCCCCGAGGAAGTCCTCGTTGTCGGCCTTGACCGCGCTGGAGAGGAAATACCCCGGAATGCCGCTGGTGACGCCCACGGCGTAGAAACGCCCGCTGCCCTGGCTGCGGGTCTGCTTGAAGTAGGGGCGAAAACCATAGTTGTGGCCGACATAGCTGCTGGGCAGTCGCCAGTTGCTGGCCGCCACGGCCAGGCCTTCATGGTTCAGCAGTTCCAGGGTCGAGGAGCGGGCGGCGCCGTTGATCTTTTCCAGTTTGCGGTTCAGTGCATCCTGGGTGTCTGCCGTCACCGGGCCCTGAAGTGCCGAACGCAGTTCCGGGTCCAGGGCCAGCACCGCTGGCAGGGCGCGATAGCGTTCGATCAGGGTGTGCAGCGAGTTGGCATACAGCCCTAGCTGTTCATTGGCTCGGGCGGCATCCTCCACCAGCGTCTGGCGTTCGGCGTGGCGCATGGCCAGGCCGGCGCTGATGACGGTGCCAGCGAGAATAACCAGGATATAGAACGTCAAGCGGAGAGGGCGAGAGATCTGGGCCATGAGTCGGGGCAGGCTGCAATGGGGGCGGGAACGATAGCATGAGCGACGGGTGGAACGTTGATCGCCGACAGTGTCGCGAAAGGGCGCGGCATAAAAAAAGCGACGGGCTGTTGTCTCAACAGCACCGCCGCTTTGGCCAGACGTGAGAAGGGCTTACTGCACTTCTACCGCCAGGCTGTCACTGATCTTTTTCTGCCAGATGGCAGGACCTGTGATGTGGACCGACTCGCCCTTGCTGTCGACGGCGACGGTCACTGGCATGTCCTTGACCTCGAACTCGTAGATCGCTTCCATGCCCAGTTCGGCGAAGGCCAGGACCTTGGACTTCTTGATCGCCTGGGCCACCAGGTAGGCGGCGCCGCCGACGGCCATCAGGTACACGGCCTTGTTGTCCTTGATCGCGTCGATGGCGGTCGGGCCACGCTCGGACTTGCCGATCATGCCCAGAAGGCCGGTCTGCTCGAGGATCTGCCGGGTGAACTTGTCCATCCGCGTGGCAGTGGTCGGGCCGGCCGGGCCCACCACTTCGTCGCCCACCGGATCAACCGGGCCGACGTAGTAGATGAAGCGACCCTTGAGGTCTACTGGCAGGGTTTCACCCTTGTTCAGCATCTCCACCATGCGCTTGTGCGCCGCGTCGCGACCGGTGAGCATCTTGCCGTTGAGCAGCACGGTCTCGCCCGGCTTCCAGCTTTGCACGTCTTCCGGGGTCAGGGTGTCGAGGTTGACCCGACGTGCCGACGGACCGGCTTCCCAGACGATTTCCGGGTAGGCGTCCAGAGGTGGCGCTTCCAGTGCGGCCGGGCCCGAGCCGTCGAGCACGAAGTGCGCGTGACGGGTGGCGGCGCAGTTGGGGATCATGCATACCGGCAGGGAGGCGGCGTGGGTCGGGTAGTCCATGATCTTCACGTCGAGCACCGTGGTCAGGCCACCCAGGCCCTGGGCGCCGATACCCAGTTGGTTGACCTTCTCGAACAGCTCCAGGCGCATTTCTTCAATGCGGTTGGACGGGCCGCGAGCCTTGAGCTCGTGGATGTCGATGGACTCCATCAACACTTCCTTGGCCATCACCGCAGCCTTCTCGGCGGTGCCGCCGATGCCGATGCCCAGCATGCCCGGTGGGCACCAGCCGGCACCCATGGTCGGTACGGTCTTGAGGACCCAGTCGACGATGGAGTCGGACGGGTTGAGCATGGCCATCTTCGATTTGTTCTCGGAGCCGCCGCCCTTGGCCGCCACGTCCACTTCCACGGTGTTGCCGGGAACGATGGAGTAGTGGATCACCGCCGGGGTGTTGTCCTTGGTGTTTTTCCGGGCGCCTGCCGGGTCGGCCAGGATGGAAGCGCGCAGGACGTTTTCCGGCAGGTTGTAGGCGCGACGCACGCCTTCGTTGATCATGTCGTCCAGGCTCATGGTGGCGCCGTCCCAGCGCACGTCCATGCCCACGCGAACGAACACGGTGACGATCCCGGTGTCCTGGCAGATCGGCCGGTGGCCGGTGGCGCACATGCGCGAGTTGATCAGGATCTGTGCCATGGAGTCACGAGCGGCCGGCGATTCCTCGCGCAGGTAGGCCTCGTGCATCGCCTGGATGAAGTCCACGGGGTGGTAGTAGGAAATGAACTGCAGGGCGTCGGCAACGCTCTGAATCAGGTCGTCTTGCTTGATCACGGTCATGAGTCGCGCTCCTCTAAAAGACGGGAACATTTAATAAGGTGGCTGCAGCAGGGTGTATCGGTCGGTTGCAGACACCTTCTAAGGCACGCCGGACAGACAACTGGCGCGACGCTAAAAAGGCGCGGCAGTATACCGCGCCTGGGGGCCCGGCACACCCGCCAGCCGGGCAAACGAAAGTCGCCCATCGGATGGGCACTGTTCTTGCCTGAATCAGCGGCAAAACCGCAGAACACGGCTTAAAATTTGGATAGTCATTTGCCGGGCGCAGCACTAAAGTTGCAACTGGCCAGCAGGGTAGGAAACTCTTTAAGCCTCCTTTCTCACGGTGAGTCAACGATTGACCCATAAAGCCATCCAGAGCTTGTTACTCAAGCGCTTCACCATTGCTGCGGGCACCTACGGACTGATCCTGCTGCTGTTCTGGCTGGCGGTTCTCGCGGGGCACTATCGCGCCTCCACCAGCAGTGCGCTGTTGGCCTCGGGGTTGGTGTTGGCCACTCAGGGCCTGCTGTGCTGGGTGTTCATCAGCGGGCGCAACCTGCGCTTTGCCGACCCCAGCCTGACTGAAGTCCAAGTGGTCCTGGGCATTGCCTGGCAGACCTGGCTGATCGCCCACCTGGATCAGGCCCGGGGCGCTTTCCTGGTGTTCTATATCCTGCCGCTGCTGTTCGGCCTGTTCCATTTATCCCGCCGGGCCTACCTGCGTTGCGCGGCGCTGATCTTCTTCTGTTTTGCCGGGGTCAACCTGTGGGACGGCTATCGCTTTGTCCTCGACGATCCCCAGCTGGCGGCGCTGCAAGTCTGTGTGCTGCTGGTGATACTGGTGTGGATGTGCCTGTACGCTGCCTATGTCCAGGCGTCGCGTTCGCGCATGCGGCAGCGGCGTTTTGCCTTGCAGGCCCATCAGGACACCTTGCGGGGGATGATGCGGCAACTGGAAGATCTGGTGGCTACCGATGAGTTGACCGGGCTGTTCAATCGCCGGCACTTCCTGCGTATCGCCAGCCGTGAGTTGCAGGCCATGGACCAGGAGCAGATGCATGGGCTGGCGCTGATCGACCTGGATCATTTCAAGCGCATCAATGATCTTCACGGCCATGCGGCAGGAGATCAGGTGCTGCAGGCGTTCGCCGCGGTGGCCACGGCCTGCCTGCGGGACGGTGATGTACTGGCCCGCTACGGCGGTGAGGAGTTTGTGGTGCTCCTGCCCGACTGTGATGCCGAGCGCCTGACCTCCTGTTGCGAGCGTCTGCGCCTGGCCTTCATGGAGGTGCAACTGGTGGGCCTGAATGTGCGTGACCTGAGCCTGTCGGCAGGAATGACCCTGCTGCAGGCCGGTGATGATCTGGACAATGCCCTGCAACGCGCCGATCAGGCGCTGTACCGGGCCAAGCGCGACGGCCGCAATCGTTGTTCCGCCGCCTGGGAAAACCTCGATGCCTGAATTGACCGTGGGCAGCCGGCGCTGGTCGGTGGCACCGGCAAGCAACCTGCTGGATGCCTTGAATCAGGCCGGTGTGGCGGTGCCCTACAGTTGTCGCGCCGGCAGTTGTCATGCCTGCCTGGTGCATTGCGTCCAGGGCCTGCCCAACGACAGTAGGCCGGATGCCCTGAGCGATGAACAGCGCCGCCGCGGCTGGCGCCTGGCCTGCCAGTGCCAGGTGGTGGAGGACCTGCAGGTCGAGACTTTCGATCCGTTGCGCGATGGCCGGCCGGCCCAAGTGGTCGGGCTCGACTGGCTATCGCCCACAGTCCTGCGCTTGCGTCTGCAACCTGAGCGGCCATTGCGTTATCGCGCCGGCCAGCACCTGGTGCTGTGGACCACCAGCCAGATCGCCCGGCCGTATTCCCTGGCCAGCCTGCCGGAAGAGGACCGCTTCCTGGAGTTTCATCTGGACTGCCGGCATCCGGGACAATTCAGCGACGCCGCACGCCAGTTGCAATTGGGCGACCCGATCCGCCTGGGCGAGTTGCGCGGCGGCGCCTTGCACTACGATCCGGACTGGCAGCAGCGACCGCTCTGGCTGCTGGCCTCGGGAACCGGCCTGGCGCCCTTGTTCGGGGTGTTGCGCGAAGCCTTGCGTCAGGATCACCAAGGCCCTATCCGCATCATTCACCTGGCCCATGACGCCACCGAGCATTACCTGGCCAAACCCTTGGCAGCCCTGGCAGCGAACCGTCCCCAGCTGAGTGTGGAGCTGTGGCAGGGGGCGCAGCTGACGACGGCCCTGGCGCAACTGCGACTTGTTTCCCGGCAAACCCAGGCCTTACTCTGCGGGCACCCCGACAGTGTCGATGCCTTTGCCCGACGCCTGTATCTGGCGGGGCTGCCGCGCAATCAACTGCTGGCCGATGTGTTCCTGCCCCGTGGTTGAGCGCTGATTTTTCCAGAGCGAGATCTTCATGACCGATGCCATCGAGCTGCAACGCGAGGGCGGGCTGCTGACCCTGCGCCTGAACCGCCCCGACAAGAAAAACGCCCTGACCCGTGCCATGTACAGTCGTCTGGCGCAAGCCCTGGTCGAGGCGGACGCCGATCCGCAAATCAATGCCCTGCTGATCTGCGGCAGCAGTGAATGCTTTACCGCCGGCAACGACATCGCCGACTTCCTGCAACAGCCGCCCAGGGACCTCGACAGCCCGGTGTTCCAGTTCATGCGCAACCTGCTCGATTGCCGCAAGCCGGTGGTGGCTGCGGTGGCCGGCGCGGCCGTGGGCATTGGCACCACCTTGTTGTTGCATTGCGATCTGGTCTATGTCAGCCGTGATGCACGGTTGCGCATGCCGTTCGTCAACCTCGGGCTGTGCCCGGAATTTGGCTCGAGCCTGATCCTGCCGCGCTTGCTGGGACAGGCCAAGGCCGCTGAGTTGTTGCTGCTCGGCGAAGGCTTCAGTGGTGAACAGGCGGCGGCCTGGGGCATTGCCACTGCGGCCCTGGGAGATGGCGCGGCAGCCCTGGCCAAAGCCAGGGAGGCGGCATTGCGTTTCAGCCAACTGGCGCCGGAGGCGGTGCAAGTGAGCAAGCGCCTGATGAAGGCTCCCTATCGTGAGCAACTGCGCCAGGTAATAGAAGAAGAGGGCGCGCAGTTCACTCAGCGCCTGCGTTCACCAGAAGCCATCGCCGCCTTGTCGGGTTTTTTCGCCAAAGGCTGATACCTGTCGCTACAGGGAAGGACGGACACAAAAAAGCCCCGGGGTTTCCACCACCGGGGCTTTTGCGTTCAGCGAGCCAGGGCTCAGACCATCGGGTCGCCAACGTGCAGGATCTTCATGCCATTGGTGCCGCCGGTGGTGTGGTAGCTGTCGCCCTTGGTGAGAATCACCCAGTCGCCTTTCTCTACTACGCCGCGCTTGAGCAACTCGTCGATCGCAGCCTGGCTGACCTGCTCAGGCGGCAGGGAAGCCGGGTCGAACGGGATGGTGTAGACGCCGCGGAACATGGCTGCACGCGCCTGGGTTTCACGGTGCGGGGAGTAGGCATAGATCGGCACCGAGGAACGGATGCGCGACATGATCAGCGGGGTGTAGCCGCTTTCGGTCAGTGCGATGATGGCCTTCACGCCCGGGAAGTGGTTGGCGGTGTACATGGCGGCCAGGGCAATGCTCTGGTCGCAGCTTTCGAACACCTTGCCCATGCGGTGGCTGGAGGTCTTGCTGGTGGGGTGTTTTTCCGCACCGACACAGATCCGCGCCATGGCCTGGACCGCTTCCAGCGGGTAGGCACCGGCGGCGCTTTCTGCCGAGAGCATGACCGCGTCGGTGTAGTCGAGCACGGCGTTGGCCACGTCGGACACTTCGGCGCGGGTCGGCATCGGGTTCTGGATCATCGACTCCATCATCTGGGTCGCTACGATTACCGCTTTGTTGTGGCGGCGCGCATGAAGAATGATTTTCTTCTGGATGCCCACCAGCTCGGCGTCGCCGATTTCCACACCCAGGTCGCCACGGGCCACCATCACGGCGTCACTGGCGTTGATCAGGCCGTCGAGGGTTTCGTCGTCGGCCACGGCTTCGGCGCGTTCGATCTTGGCCACCAGCCAGGCCGTACCACCGGATTCGTCACGCAGTTTGCGCGCGTATTCCATATCGGCAGCGTCGCGAGGGAAGGACACGGCCAGGTAGTCGACTTGCATTTCGGCGGCCAGCTTGATGTCGGCCTTGTCTTTCTCGGTCAGGGCCGGAGCGGTCAGGCCGCCGCCACGACGGTTGATGCCTTTGTGGTCGGACAGCGGGCCGCCGACGGTCACCACGCAGTGCAGCTCGGTGGCGGTGGCGGTTTCCACGCGCATCACCACACGGCCGTCGTCCAGCAGCAGCTCGTCATTGACGCCGCAGTCCTTGACCAGATCCGGGTAGTCGATGCCGACGATGTCCTGGTTGCCTTCGGTCAGCGGGTGCACGGTGGAGAAGGTGAACTTGTCACCGATCTTCAGTTCGATACGCTTGTTGGCGAATTTGGCGATGCGGATTTTCGGGCCTTGCAGGTCGCCGAGGATGGCCACGAAGCGGCCGTGCTTGGCGGCCAGGTCGCGGACCAGTTGGGCGCGAGCCTTGTGCTCGTCCGGAGTGCCGTGGGAGAAGTTCAGACGGGCAACATCCAGGCCCGCGAGAATCAACTGTTCGAGAACTTCCGGCGAGTTACTGGCTGGGCCAAGGGTGGCAACGATTTTGGTACGACGAACGGACATGCACGGACTCCTGAGTTCAAGCGCAACGAGAGGCTACTATGCTCCGAAGTTGTAGTCATTGTTCGTTTGCACTACTTATTGCTTTGTTTGTTTACCGCAACAACCTTGAAGATTTTTGCCGATGAGTCGATACACTGCACAAGACAGGAGATACCCCATGCGATTCGTACTCATTGCTATCTTGGCCGTCAGTGTTGTCGGCTGCACCCGCTGGTCCATGAACCATCATTTGAATAACGCCTACCGCGCTTATGACCGCGGCAACTGCGAGAGCGTGATGCTCGAGTTGAGCCAGGTCGACCGCAACAGTCGTGCGCGGCCTTACATCCAGCCGGAAGTGTCGATGCTGCGCGGGCAATGCCTGGAGCGGCAGAAGTTGTTCGTCGATGCGGCGCAGACTTATCAGTTCATCATTACCCAGTACCCCAGCAGCGAATACGCCTACCGTGCTCGTGCCCGCCTGGACACCTTGCAGCAACTGGGGCATTACCCGGCAAACGGTGCAGCACAAGTTCGCCGTACAGCGTTGTAAGCGATACCGGTCAGGGGCAGTGTAATTGCCCCTCGCGCTTGAGCTAACATTTGTACAGGTTGTTCGAACACTGCACGGTTCCTGCCTGGCGCAGTGGCGTTGAAATCCTTGTGAAGATTTTCCTCGCACCTCGAATCCGGGAGAACGAGCCGCTACTCAAGGCCCGTTCCGAAGCACTAGTGCGGTCATGCTTAATGACCTTTCATAGCGATACCCAGCATGTTCACGGAACCTCGGATCGAGCGGCATCAACTGCCGTCCTACTTGAAAGTCTTCAACCGGTTTACCGACAAGCCTGTCGGTTACCTGGGCAATATTTCCGCTGACGGGCTGATGTTGATCAGCCAGTTGCCGATGCTGATCGGTGCCGAGTTCGAGTTGCGGGTGAAAGTCCCCGGCAGTGATGGACAGACGCAGTTCATCGATTTCAGCGCCTGTTGCCTGTGGTGCCATGAGGACCTGACCCCTCACCAGTACGACAGCGGTTTCAGCCTGCTGCGGGCGACCGCCGAATTCGCTGAACTGGAGCAGGCCTTGCGGCACTACTTCAGCTTCCATCCGTTGCAGACATCGGCCTGAATGTCGCGGCAGCCACTACAGGCTGCCGGCTTTCTTCCAGCTCAGATACCGGCTGACCAGCTCCGCCCCCAGCTCGCCTGGACGGGCGTCGAGCAGGGCGATGCCGTGGGCGCTCAGGCGTTCATGCAGTTCGGCCCGGCTATTGAGGTAGTTCACGGCGGCGCTGTAGATCAGCGCCTCGGGCAAGGTCTGCACTGGGCTTTGGCGCAACTGATCGAGCACTTCTTCGCGCAGGCTGGCCACCAGTACCCGGTGCTGGCGGCTGATGCGTTTGACTGCAGTCAGCAACTCCTGGTCGTCTTCATCCCGCAGGTTGGTGACCAGTACCACCAGCGCCCGACGCTTCTGCCGCGCCAGCAATTCACTGGCTGCAGCCTGGTAGTCGGCTGGACGCTGGCTGGTGTCCAGGTCGTAGACGCCGTTGAGCAGCACACTCAGTTGGGCCGAGCCCTTGACTGGCGCAAGGTAGCGCGAGCGTTCTCCGGCAAAACTGTAGAGGCCTACTGCATCCCCCTGGCGCAGCGCGACATAGCTGAGCAGCAGGCAAGCGTTGAGGGCATGGTCGAAGTGCGCCAGCTCGCCGTCCTGGCTGCGCATGCGGCGTCCGCAGTCGAGCATGAAGATGATCTGCTGGTCGCGTTCGTCCTGATACTCCCGGGCGATGGGCGTGCGCTGGCGGGCGGTGGCTTTCCAGTCGATCTGTCGCAGGCTGTCGCCTTCGCGAAACTCCCGCAGTTGATTGAACTCCAGGCCCAGCCCGCGGCGTTGCAACTGGCGCACCCCGAGTTGGCTGAGCCAGTTGTCCACTGCCAGCAACTGCGCGCCATAGAGGCGGGCGAAGTCCGGGTAGACCCGCGAGCTGTCGTGGGCTTTCAATCGTCGTCTGGCGCTCCACAGGCCCAAGGGGCTGGGCAGGCTGACTTCACACTGGTGGAAGTTGAAATGCCCTCGTTGCAGCGGTCGCACGCTATACCCCACTCGGCTGACCTGGCCCGGCTCCAGGCTCACCGATTGTGGCAGGTGCTCAAAGCTCAAGCCCTGGGGCGGATGGTCGAACAGTTGCACCTCAAGCGCTTGCCGATAAGGGTGGCGGATCTCCAGTTGCACTTCGCTCCAGCGTCCCAGGGGCAGGCTGCCGGGCAACTGACGCTGTATTTCGGGCGACGCCAGGCGCGACAAGCGCAGGGCATCCAGCAGCGCCAGCAGCAACAGCGCCAGCAATAGGCCCCAGGCGATCGAGTCCAGGCGCGGCACCGCCTCGATACCCAGGGCACGCACCGTTCCCAGAAGGATGTACAGGCCGGTCAGGGTGCCCAGCCAGATCAGCAACAGACGAGTCGGCTTCATCAGTGTGGGCGGCTCACAGGCGCGGTGCCGGAATCTGCTCAAGCATCTGCTTGAGCACCTGTTCCACCGACAGCCCTTCGATATCCAGCTCCGGAGCGACCCGTACCCGATGCCGTAGCACGGCCAAGGCGCAGCCCTTGATGTCATCCGGGATCACGAATTCGCCGCCCCGCAGCAGGGCCCGGGCCCGGGCTCCGCGCACCAGGGCAATGGAGGCACGCGGGCCAGCGCCCAGTGTCAGTCCCAGCCAACTGCGGGTGGCCCGGGCCAGGCGCACGGCATAGTCGAGCACCTGTTCGTCCAAGGGAAGTTCACTGGCGATGCGCTGCAGGGCCAGCACGTCCTTGGCCTGGAGCACGGTACGCAGGGGCTGGACATCAAGCATGTCGGCGCGGGTCGAGCGAGCCACCTGGCGAACCATGTTCAGCTCCTCCTCGGCGTCCGGGTAGTCCATCCGCAACTTGAGCATGAAACGGTCCAGTTCGGCTTCCGGCAGCGGGTAGGTGCCTTCCTGCTCGATGGGGTTCTGGGTCGCCAGGACCATGAATGGCTGGGCGATGGGCAGGGCCCGGCCTTCCAGGGTCACTTGGCGTTCCTGCATGGCTTCCAGCAGCGCGGCCTGGGTCTTGGCCGGGGCGCGGTTGATTTCGTCCGCCAACAGCAGATTGGTGAACAGCGGACCCTTGCGCAGTTTGAACTGCTCGGTCTGCAGGTCGTACACCGCGTGGCCGGTGACATCGCTGGGCATCAGGTCCGGGGTGAACTGGATGCGTGCAAACTCTCCGCCAAAGCAGCGTGCCAGGGCCCGTACCAACAGTGTTTTGCCCAGACCTGGGACGCCTTCGAGCAACACGTGGCCACCGGCGATCAGCGCCGTCAGTACATCATCGATCACGGCCTCCTGGCCGATCACCACCTTCTGCAGTTCCTGGCGCACCGCCTGCGCCAGCTGGCTGGCCCGTTGCCGCTGCTGGGCCGCATGGACCTGGGGCTGAGGCGCCTCGGAGGAGTCAAGGGATTCGACGGGTTGTTCGCTCATAGGGCATTCCTGAGAGTTTGCAGGTGGGCGACCTGGTGGCTGAAATCAGCACCGGAAAGGCGCTGCCCGGACACCGGTTGCAGGGCTTGGCGCACAGCATCGACAGGCTGCTGGCTGAGCAGGGCGAGGACGTCCCACTGGGCTTCGGGTTCCAGTTGTTCGAAACCCGGATGGCGACGTCGTGCCCGGCGCCGGATATCCAGTTGCAGGGCCTGCAGCAGTGGGCCCTGGCCGCCATGGCGCAGGATGAAATCGGCACTGGCGCGCAGGTGTTCACGCAGTTGACGCCGGGCCTTGGGGGCCGGCGCCAGCAAAGGCCCCTGGCGGCTACCGGCCTGCCACAGCCAAAGGCCGATCAACAGCGCCAGGGCGACCAACGCCTGGGGAAAATAGCGCCAGAGCAATTGCCACAGGCTCGGGTGGTCGGTGTTGAACAGCAGGGTCACGGCCGTATCGGTATTGAGGTACCACAGCAGCCAGGCGTTGTCGTACAGGCCGATGGCCGGGGTTTTCCAGATGTCGGCGTCGGTCAGCACGGTGACCGAGCCCTGGCCGTAGTCGAGCTGGATCATGTGGGTGGCCACGCCGCTGTTGGCCCAGGACTGGGCCAGGCTGTCAGGGTCGTCCAGGTGGAAGGCGGTGTCGAAGCCGATGTAGGCCGGGGCCTGTTCGTCTTCCAGATAGACTTTGGTCAGCTTTGGAAAGGCGTCGTTGGCTTCCTGTTCCGGCGGCTCCTCGAGGTCTTCACTGAGCTGTTGATGGATCTGCACCCGATCCAGCAGCAAGTCACCGCTTTGCTGGGTGTCATCGTCCCACAGGGCTTCGGCGACAAAAATCAGCCGGCCACCGGCACGGGCCCAATCCAGCACCTGGTCGGCCTGGCGCGGGCTCATGTTCGAGCGCTCCCCCAGCAACAGCAGGCTGTTGCCGGCGGGCTTCAAGGTGGCCAGTACTTCCAGGCCGTTGGCGTGATCGACCTTGAGGCCGCGTTCGCGCATAAACATCTCGGCGGCCAGGTAGGGATTGGCGCGGGCTTCGGGCGACGGGCCGTGATCGACGAGTTCCTGATAGGGCGTGGCGTGGCGGTACAGGTAGTAGCCGGTGGCTCCCAGTACCAGGATCAGCAACAGGGCCAGGCTGCCCCATAGATAGCGCTTCATGCTGGCGCTCCTGGGCCGAACAGACTGCGCCAGGCGTCGCACAGTTGCGGCTGCAGATCGGCGCCGGGAACCCGGTGCCCGTAGGCCATGTTCTGCCAATGCTCCGTCAGTTCACGGCTGAAGGCTTCCAGGGGCGGTTGTTGCAAGGTCTTGATCCGCTCCAGTACCTGGCCTTCGGTATCGGCCACGCTCAGGGGCAGATGAAAGTCTTCCAGCAGGCGACTGAGCAGTGCCCTGTAAAGCAGGCCCAGGGCCTCCCGGGGCTGGCTGGACCAGAGTTCCTCGGCGCGTGCGGCCACATCGGCAGGCAGGGTTTCGCTGCTGACGTCCAGACCGAACAGTTGCTGGGGGATCGCGGCGGGGCGTTTTTTGCGCGGTAGCGGACGGCGGCTGACAAAGGCTCGCAGCCAATCGCGGTAGCGCCAGATCAGCCAGCCCAGGGCCCCTAGCAGCAAGGCCCAGAGGAGGATTTCCAGGCCCTTGGCGAGGCTGCCGAAACTGTTGTTGTCGAGGTTCTCAAGCAGGCTCTTGAGCCAGCCCGGCGGCTTGTCCTTGGCGTCTTTCTTCTTTGCCTGCTCTTCGCCGAAGCGGTAGCGGGTGACCGACTCCTGGTTCTTGAACGGCGGCTTTTCCAGGATGCCCTGGATGCTGTCCTTCGAGGCTTTGCTGGTCAGCGGTTGCTGCAGCAGTCGTGGCGCTTCGGGGCCAGCCACGGAACTGCTGGGAGTGGCTGCCCAGATCGATGCGCCCGGCATCGCCAGCATCAGGCCGGTCACCAGCAGCAGCGCCGTGACGCCCGCCAGACGCTGGCGCAGGCGGCGGAAAACCAGTTCGATGTCCCAGGCCTCTAGCTCGGTGCGGCGGTTGAGGTACAGGCTGAAGCCACAGGCCACGTAGATGGGCTCCCAGATCACCAGGACCAGAGCGTAGAAGGCGTTGGTCAGGTGTTCCAGCCAGAACCAGTCCTGCTGGGCGGCGATGACCAGGCTCTGCCAGCTCCAGTCCAGTTCGATCTGTTGCGGCAGCAGCAGGTAGAACAGCACCATCAACCCGATCCACAAGGCGCCTTCCAGGTGCATGCCGATCAGGGTCAACCAGCGTGCGGCCCCGGCATTGCGCTGCAGCAGGACCGCCAGGCGTTGTTGCCGGGCATCGCCACTCAGGCCTTCAAGTTGCACCACCGGCATGACAAAGCTGCGGCTCATGCTGAAGCGGCGCCAGGTCAGGCTGGCCAGCAATTGTGGCTTGAGCAGGCGTGGCCACTGCCTCAGCGCCTCTGCCAGGCTTGGGGTTTCACCGAACAGGGCTTTGGAGAGGATGAACAGTGGCAGGCGTTCGAAGGCCGGTTTCAGCCACCAGAACAACAGCACTGCCAAGGATGGGGATTGCCACAGCAGCAGGCTCAGCAGGGCAAACACCGGCAGGCTGACGATGGCCCAGCTGGTCATCAGCAGGCGCCGGTGACGCTGGCTCAGCAGTATCCCCAGGTCCATGGCTTCCCAGGGGTTGCGTGGGCGGATCGTCACGCTGGCGTCACTCAGGCGCATGGGATTCACGTCCGGCCAGGGTCAGGTACGCCACCACCAGGCTCCACAGGGCGGCGCCGACGCTGTATTTGATCCAGGGCGCGGGCCAGGTCATGGAGGACCAGTAGGCTTCGATAAAGGCCGCGATCAGCAGGAATACGATAACCCCGTAGACCAATTGCACGCTTATCCGCGCAGCCTGCAACAGGGCTTCGCCGCGGCTCAGGCGACCGGGGGCGATCAGTGCCCAGCCCAGTTTCAACCCGGCCGCACCGGACAGGGCAATGGCGCTCAGCTCGAAGGCGCCATGGCCGATGACGAAGGGCCAGAAGGTCTGGCCGAAGCCGATCTGGGTCAGGTGGCCGGCGATGGCGCCGATCATCAGGCCGTTGAAAAACAGGAAGAACACGCTACCCAGGCCAAACAGCAGGCCGCTGGCGAAGGTCTGAAAGGCGATGCCGATGTTGTGCATGATGTAGTAGCCGAACATCACCCAGTCCTGGCTTGAGGCGCGTTCGGCGACCCGTCCCAGGCGTCCGTCGGTGGGCTCGTACATGCTCTGCATTTCCGACACCTGCTCCGGGCTCACCAGGCTATAGACCAGTTCGGGGTAGAGGTACACCAACAGGCCGATACCCAGCAGGCTGCCGAAGAACAGCAGGCTGGCGATCAGTACCAGGCGCCACTCCTGGCGCACTAGACGCGGAAAACCGGCCAGTATGAAGCCCAGGACGTTGGCGCTGATGGCGGTGCGTTGCCGGTACAACTGCTGATGGCCGCGCAATGCCAACTGCTGCAATGGATCGATCAGGTAACTGCTGTAACCGCGCTCCTGGGCCAGGGCCAGGTGCTGGCACAGGCGGCGGTAGTCCTGGACGAAGTTCTGGCAGTCCTCGGCTTTGACCCGGCGTCGCTCCAACTGGTCCAGCAGATGCTCGAACTGTTGCCATTGCGCCTGATGACGGTTCTCAAAAAGGCTTTGTTTCATGTCGTTCCCAGAAAACCGCGGGCGATGCCGTTGAGTTCGGCAGTGGCCTGGGCGGTGGGTACATGCAGCGGTTGTGCGAGGATCGCCGCCAGTTCCCGGGTGCGCTCGGCCGACAGTTGATTCTGACGTTCGGCAAACCCGAGAATCGCCCGTTGTTCGTTCAGGCTCAGGGCAAAAGGCGCGGAGCGGGGGACGGCGGGTGGCAGTTCCGGGCGCTTGACCGACTGCTCGCGATAGATCACCAGGGTGCCGGCGGCCAGGTCGCCCAGGCGCTTGAAGGTCGGATGCTGCAGGCAACTGATCGCGCCAAGGAAGTAGCCGAACGGCAACATGTCGGCAAAGCGCAGCAGGTTGCGGGTCAGGGAGGCGCTCCAGCCAATGGGGGTGCCATCGTCCTGAACCACTCGCAGTCCCATTATTTGCTTGCCGGGAGAGCGGCCCTGGTTCAGCACCTCGAACAGCACCATGTACCACCAGCTGATCAGAAATAGCAGGATCGAACCGAGACCGATGCCGATCTCGCCGAAAAAGCCCAGCACAATGAACAGCAGGCCCAACACCAGCCCGCGGATGCCCAGATCGAGGGCAAACGCCAGGGTACGCACCAGCAATCCCGCCGGTCGCAGCGGCAGATCGATGCCCTCGGGGGTTTCGACCTGATACCGCGTATCCAGTGGCGGGTGCAGCGATGCGTTCCTTGGCGTTGCTGTCGTCTCAAGCATGGGCAACTTTGGGGCTTGGCCTGGTAGAGAAAAATCCAGCGCAGATGCTAGCAGTGTCCGAGGGGCAAACGACATCATTAACTGCTAATTCAACGTGGCGCTCTGCGTGCCGCCGGTTCGCGCGGCTGGCCCTGGGGATGCTTGAGCGCCTAGACTGCGGCGGTCTTTCAGTTCAGGAACAGGCCGTGACTTCCCTCTTTTGGTACGACTACGAAACCACCGGCATCAATCCTCGCAGCGATCGCCCGTTACAAGTGGCCGGTATTCGCACCGATCTGGCGCTCAATGAGATCGACGAGCCGGTCAACCTCTACTGCCAGCCCAGCGACGATATCCTGCCGCACCCGGTGGCCTGCATGATCACTGGCATCACCCCGAGCCGTCTGGCGGCGCAGGGTTTGAGCGAGGCGGATTTCATGACCCGGGTGCACGGGCAACTGGCGCGCCCTGGGACTTGCGGCGTTGGCTACAACACCTTGCGTTTCGACGATGAAGTGACCCGCTACAGCCTGTACCGCAATTTCTTCGATCCCTATGCCCGTGAATGGCAGGGTGGCAACAGCCGCTGGGACCTGATCGATGTGGTGCGTACGGCCTACGCTCTGCGTCCCGAGGGGATCGTCTGGCCGCAGGAGCAGGGGCAGGTGACCCTCAAGCTGGAGCGCCTGACCGCTGCCAATGGTATCGACCACGGCCAGGCCCACGATGCACTGTCGGATGTCCGCGCCACCATTGCCTTGGCGCGTCTGATTCGCGACAAGCAACCCAAGCTCTATGACTGGCTGTTTCAACTGCGCAGCAAGCAGCGGGTGATGGACCAGATCCGCCTGCTGCAGCCTTTGGTGCATATTTCCGGGCGTTTCTCTGCGGCCCGGCACTACATCGGGGTAGTGCTGCCCCTGGCCTGGCACCCACGCAACCGCAATGCGCTGATCGTTTGTGATCTGCATCTGGATCCGCAGGGGCTGCTGGATCTGGATGCCGAAACCTTGCGTCAGCGTTTATATACGCGGCGCGAAGATCTTCTGGACGGTGAGCTGCCAGTGCCGTTGAAACTCATCCATATCAATCGCTGCCCGGTAGTGGCGCCCTTGAATGTCTTGCGCGTGGAGGATCAACAACGGCTGCACTTGGACATGGAGCAGTACCAGCGCCGTGGCTTGCTTTTGACTGAAGCCCAGGAAGTTTGGCGGGATAAACTTTCGGTGATTTATGGCCCTGACGAGTTCGCGGCCAGCGAGGACCCGGAGCAACAGTTGTACGACGGCTTTATTGGTGATCGCGACCGGCGTTTGTGTGAGCAAGTGCGTGAGGCTGATCCGTTGCATTTGGCTCAGCAACAGTGGCCATTTGATGATGAGCGCTTGCCTGAATTGCTCTTTCGCTACCGTGCCCGCAACTTTCCAGAGACATTGGATAAAACTGAGCAAGAGCGTTGGCGCGGGTTCTGTCAGCAGCGTTTGCTTGACCCGAAACTCGGCGCGCCCAATACCCTGGAAAGTTTTGCTCAGGGACTTGAGCAATCGTTGTTAAGTGCTGATCCGAAGCAGCGCCAGGTGCTGGATGAGTGGCGCGAGCATGTTCGGGCCTTGGCTGGGCGCCTGGCTCTTTGAAGGATGGCCCCGGCTCTGGAACAGGTTGCCGGGGCATAAAAAAACGCCAGCGGGCTGGCGTTTTTCAATCGGACTGCAGGAGCCCGGGCGCTCACTGGCAAGGCTTAGCCCAGCAGGGTTGCCCAGCCTTCAACCACATCGCCGCCCCACTTGGCTTTCCACTCTTTCAGAGTCTTGTGGTTGCCACCTTTGGTTTCGATGACTTCACCGTTGTGCGGGTTTTTGTACTGTTTAACTTTACGAGCACGCTTGGTGCCGGTGGTTTTTACTGCGGCGCGTGGTGCTTTAACTTTCGAGTCCGGATCCAGCAGGGCGATGATGTCGCGCAGGGACTTGGAGTACTCGCCCATCAGGCTGCGCAGTTTGCCTTCGAATTCCAGTTCGGTTTTCAGTTTGTCGTCTTGGGACAGGTTTTTCAAACGTGCTTGCAGTTCTTTAATGGCTTCTTCTGTAGCACGGTATTCGTTGATCAGGGACATGTGGACTACCTTATTGAGCGCTGAGTGGCTGGGTGACAATGTCGCAATAATAGTCAGAGAGTATGTGCAAGTAAACATAATACCGCTGTTTTATTTGTCTCTCTTAGTGTGTTTAGACGTAAAAATCATTTCGGTATTTAATAGGTCGAAGGGTTCAACTGCGCTATTCACAAACTAGTTGTGCGCTATTGGCAAGTGTCGGTATCTGTCGTTGCAGTGGCTGTGGATAAGGCGTTTCAAGCGGCGATTGCCAATCTAATCAAGGCCCGGCGCGCAATGGATACTGCAGTTTTTTCGCGCAGTGGCTAGAATGGCGACCTTTGCGAAGTTCTGGAGTTTCCCCCTCATGCGCACCTTTCGGTTGGTGATTTCTTGCCCTGACCGCGTTGGCATCGTTGCCAAAGTCAGTAACTTTCTGGCCTCCCATAACGGTTGGATCACCGAAGCGAGCCATCACTCGGACAACCTCAGTGGCTGGTTCTTCATGCGCCACGAGATTCGTGCCGATTCCCTGCCTTTTGGCCTGGAGGCTTTTCGCGAGGCATTTGCGCCGATCGCCGAAGAGTTCTCGATGGACTGGCGAATCACTGATACCGCCGAGAAAAAGCGTGTGGTGCTCATGGCCAGTCGCGAGTCCCATTGCCTGGCCGACTTGTTGCACCGCTGGCACAGCGATGAGCTGGACTGTGAGATCGTCTGTGTGATCTCCAACCACGATGACCTGCGCAGCATGGTCGAGTGGCACGGTATTCCTTATTACCACGTACCGGTCAATCCCCAGGACAAGGAGCCGGCTTTCGCCGAGGTCTCGCGTCTGGTCAAACAGCACGACGCCGAAGTGGTGGTGCTGGCGCGCTACATGCAAATCCTGCCGCCGGCGTTGTGCAGCGAATATGCGCACAAGGTGATCAACATCCACCACAGCTTCCTGCCGTCCTTCGTCGGTGCCAAGCCTTACCACCAGGCTTCTCTGCGTGGGGTGAAGCTGATTGGCGCCACCTGCCACTACGTCACCGAAGAGCTGGACGCCGGTCCGATCATCGAGCAGGACGTGGTACGGGTCAGCCACAGCGACAGCATCGAGGACATGGTGCGTTTTGGTCGTGATGTGGAGAAGATGGTCCTGGCCCGCGGCCTGCGCTACCACCTGGAAGACCGGGTGCTGGTGCACGGCAACAAGACCGTGGTGTTCTGATTGAAAAAAAACCAGGAGCGGGGGTTCAATATCCCGCTCCTGGTTCTGTAAATCACGAGGTCAGCCCGATGACCGATCCACTGGATAAAGCCACTTCCCAGGCCCCCGCGACCCTCGGCGAGGGGTGCTTGAGCCGCTATGACCCCGATGAACTTGATGCCGATGACGGCACCGAGTTTCCGGGGGCTGCTCAACTGTGGGAGCAGCTGCAGAAGGAACCACCGCCGGAGCCGCAGTGAGTGGTTTGCCGGTCATTGTTGGCAATCGGCTCCTCCTGTAGAAGCCGGCTTGCCGACTAAAGGGCCCTGAGGCCCTCCCTTCAAATTCTGAAACTGCCCACCAGATGCTTCAAGCGCGCTGCTTGCTGTTCCAGATCGGAGCAGGCCCGCAGTGTCGCCTGGAGGTTTTCCACGCCTTCCTGGTTCAGCGTATTGATTTCGGTGATGTCCATGTTGATGGACTCCACCACCGAAGTCTGTTCCTCGGTGGCGGTGGCCACCGACTGGTTCATGCCGTCGATTTCACCAATGCGCTGGGTCACGCTGTTCAGGCGTTCTCCTGCCTGGTTGGCGATCTCCACGCTGTCCTGGCTGTGACGCTGGCTGTTGCTCATGGTGCTCACCGACTCGCGGGCGCCCACTTGCAGTTCCTCGATCATGGTCTGTACCTGCTGCGCCGACTCTTGGGTGCGGTGCGCCAGGTTGCGCACTTCGTCGGCAACCACGGCAAATCCGCGGCCGGCTTCACCTGCACGGGCGGCTTCAATGGCGGCGTTGAGTGCCAGCAAGTTGGTCTGTTGGGAAATGCTGGTGATGACTTCGAGAATCTGCCCGATGTTCACGGTCTTGCTGTTCAGGGTCTCGATGTTGCTGCTGGAGGCGCTGATCATGTCCGACAGCTGGTTCATCGCCTGGATGCTGCGATCCACCACCTGCTGGCCGTCTTCAGCCAGGTTACGGGCGTCGCTGGCCTGCTGCGAGGCCTGGGCGGCATTACGGGCGATTTCCTGGGCCGCGGCCCCCAGTTGATTGATGGCCGCGGCGACACTGTTGGTGCGACTGGCCTGCTCATCGGAGTTGAGCATCGATGAGTTGGAGGCGCTGACCACCCGCAGGGCGACTTCGTTGACATGCTCGGTGGCCGAGGAAACTTCGCGGATCGAACCGTGGATACGTTCGACAAAACGGTTGAAGGCGGTACCGAGGATGCCGAATTCGTCCTGGTTGTGGATGTTCAGGCGGCGGGTCAGGTCGCCTTCGCCATCGGCAATGTCTTGCATGGCGCGGGTCATCACATGCAGGGGCTGCATGAGCAGGCGAATCAGCAGGCCCAGCAGGGCGATGGTCAGGGCCACGGCGGTCAGGGTGGCGATAAGGGCCGAGGTACGGAATTCGCTGAGCATGGCGAAGGCCTTGTCCTTGTCCACCGACAGGCCGATGTACCAGTTCACCGAAGACAGGCCCTTGATCGGGGTGAAGGTGACGATGCGGGTTTTGCCGTCGACGCTGACCTCACTGAGCTCGCTGCTGATGCGCGGGGTGTCCTGGGGATAGACGTCCTTGAGATTCTTCATCACCAGGTTCTTGTCCGGGTGCACCAGGATCTTGCCGTCGGCGCTGATCAGGAAGGCGTAGCCCATGCCGTCGAAGTCCAGGGCATTGATGCTGTCGGCAATCACCTGCAGGCTGAGGTCGCCGCCCACTACACCAACACGCTGGCCGGCCTTGATCACGCTGTCGACAATGGAAATCACCAGTTGGCCGGAGGCCAGGTCGATGTAGGGTTCGGTCAGGGCCGAGCCATTGGTGCTCTCCGCACTCTTGTACCAAGGACGTGCGCGAGGGTCGTAGCCGTCGGGCATCTTGCTGTTCGGGCGGATGATGAAGGTGCCATCCTTATTACCCAGGTAAGCCCCCATGAAGGTTGAGCTCACGGACTTCTGTTCCAGCAGATTGCTGACATTGGTCGGGTCGGGGTTCAGCGCTACCGATTGCGAGATGTTCTCGATCAGCAAGGCGCGACCGGCGAGCCAGGTCTGAATATTTTTTGCCGTAACGTCGCCCATTTCCTGAAGATAGTTGTCCAGATCATCACGAATGGCGTTGCGTTGCAGGTAATCGTTGTAGAGCGTGAATAGCGCAAATGCAGCTATGACGATCAGCGAGGCGGCAAGCAGGATCTTGTGGCTGAAGCGCAGATTTTTGTTCATGGCTTGGTGTGTCCGCTAAGGTCTTTGAGTCCAGGGCATCGGGTTGGAAAAGCGCGCAGAATGGGCGGTGTTATAAGTAAGCTGATATCTCCATCTATCCCAAAGGAATTACCTGACCTTTATTTCAGATACTTCTGATCCATCATTTCTTCATATCGACCGTGTAAGGCCAAAGCTTAACCAGGGGTGACAAAATGCCTGATTTATCGCAACTCGTTATCGGTGCCGACCTTGGTGGTCAGCCGATCGCTCAGGCCATGCGCCTGGCCAACCGCCATGGTCTGGTGGCGGGCGCCACCGGCACTGGCAAGACCGTGACCTTGCAACGCCTGGCCGAGGCCTTCAGTGACGCCGGGGTGGCGGTGTTCGCCGCGGATATCAAAGGCGATCTGTGCGGGCTGGGGGCGGCGGGCAATCCACAGGGCAAGATTGCCGAACGGATCGCCGGCATGTCGTGGCTTGAACATAAGCCTCAGGCGTATCCGGTAACGCTGTGGGATATCCAGGGCCAGTCCGGTCATCCCTTGCGCACCACCTTGAGCGAAATGGGCCCATTGTTGCTGGGCAGCCTGCTTGAACTCACCGACAGCCAGCAGTCTGCGCTGTATGCCGCGTTCAAGGTGGCGGACCGTGAAGGGCTTTTGTTGCTGGATTTGAAGGATCTAAAGGCGCTGCTCAATCACCTCAAGGACAACCCTCAACTGCTGGGAGATGACGCGGCGCTGATGACCACAGGTTCCAGTCAGGCGCTGTTGCGGCGCCTGGCGACCCTGGAGCAACAAGGGGCGGAAGCTCTGTTCGGTGAGCCAGCGTTGCAACTGGAAGATATTCTGCAACCGGCAGCCGATGGTCGTGGGCGGATTCATCTGCTCGATGCCAGCCGTCTGGTGCACGAGGCACCGAAAGTCTATGCGACCTTCCTTTTATGGCTGCTGGCTGAATTGTTCGAGCAACTGCCGGAACGCGGTGATGCGGACAAGCCTGTGCTGGCCCTGTTTTTCGACGAGGCCCACTTGCTGTTTGCGGGCACTCCCAAGGCTTTGCAGGATCGACTGGAGCAGGTGGTACGGCTGATTCGTTCCAAGGGGGTGGGGGTGTATTTCGTGACCCAATCGCCAGGGGATTTGCCGGACGATGTGCTGGCTCAACTGGGCCTGCGTATTCAGCATGGCTTGCGGGCGTTCACCGCCAAGGAGCAGAAGTCGTTGCGGGCTGTGGCCGATGGTTTCCGTCCAAACCCGGACTTTGATGCGCTGGCGGTGCTCACTGAGCTGGGTATCGGCGAGGCGCTGGTGGGTACTCTGCAAGACAAGGGCACGCCGGAGATGGTCCAGCGCGTGTTGGTGGCGCCTCCGCAATCGCGAGTCGGACCTTTGACCGAGGCTGAGCGCAAGGCCCTGATCGCCAGTTCGCCGTTACAGGGGCGTTATGACAAGCCTATCGATCGTGAGTCTGCCTATGAGGTGTTGATGGGGCGCAAGGACCTGGCGCCTGAAGCGCAGGCGACGCCCGACAAGCCCGGCGCTGAAGAACCGAGCCTGGCTGATCGGGCGGGTGAGTTCCTCGGCACGGCGGCCGGGCAGGCGTTGAAGTCAGCCATGCGTCAGGCGGCCAATCAGTTGGGCCGGCAATTGGTCAGGGGGCTGATGGGGTCGTTGCTGGGTGGCAGCAAGCGGCGCTGA
Organism: Pseudomonas sp. BLCC-B112; assembly: GCF_028550695.1. Lineage (NCBI taxonomy): Bacteria > Pseudomonadati > Pseudomonadota > Gammaproteobacteria > Pseudomonadales > Pseudomonadaceae > Pseudomonas > Pseudomonas sp. BLCC-B112. Next base: position 587,182 of record NZ_JAQQGK010000002.1, on the reverse strand, counting down.
AGCCTGGCGTCTGGGTCAGCCCCGTGGTTTGGCGTGGCTGGCCAGGCGCTCCAGGGCGGCACGCAGATTGGGATCGGTGATGCCTTCGGCTGTGGCCTGGATGGTTTCGGCGGCGTTGTTCGACAGATCCATGGTGTGCCCCACTGCGCCCTGTTGGACCGTGGGTGGCTGGACCTTGAACAGGATGCGCGTGAGGTTGCCGAACTCGTTGAACTCCTGCAATTGGCGCTGCAGGCGTTTTTGCTGATAGCGCAGGCGCGTAGCCCAGTGGCCATCGGTGACGATCAGCAGCAAGCTGCCTTCTCGCCAGGAGGCGACGTGGCAATGTTCGCGAGCAGCCGGTTGCAACTGGCTCTCCAGCAGGCGCTGCAGATGCGCCAGGCGCTGGGCGTGGCCGAGTATGGCTTTGAGTGGCTTGGCTTCGCGAAGAAGAACGGCAGGCGCGCGTGCCGTAAGGGGGCGAAATGCCATGATCAGAAACCTGAAGTTACAGAGGCACCATGGTAGCAGAAAGCGCCCGGGGCACCGCCCTCATTGCTTTTTCGTACTTTGACTACTTTCTGGCGCTTTGCTGATCGTAATCATTAAGTTCTGTGGTCAATGGGCTTGAAGTTCGGCAAAAAGCCCTTATTTTAGGTGAGCCCCGTCACAGCGCTGTGCCAGCATCGTGGAATAACGCCACTTTCCTCACCATCGTTTCCGGGTAGAATGCTCGTTCGCATGCGGCCATGAGGGCTGCTCGGGCGACTCACGGGGCCGCCCTCCAACCCTATGTGTGGAAGATCCTGCCGATATGTTTGCGCCTTTGTTAAAGAAACTTTTTGGAAGCAAGAACGAGCGTGAAGTCAAACGCATGCTCAAGACGGTACAAATCGTCAATGCCTTCGAAGAGCAAATGGTGGCCCTTTCGGACGATCAATTGCGTGCCAAGACTGCCGAGTTCAAGGCCCGTATCGCCAAGGGTGAAACCCTCGACAAATTGCTTCCCGAAGCCTTCGCGGTCGCCCGTGAAGCCGGTAAGCGCGTCATGGGGATGCGTCACTTCGACGTGCAGTTGATCGGTGGCATGACCTTGCATGAAGGCAAGATCGCCGAGATGCGTACCGGTGAAGGCAAGACCCTGGTGGCAACCCTGGGCGTCTACCTCAACGCACTGTCCGGCAAGGGCGTGCACGTAGTGACGGTGAACGACTACCTGGCTCGCCGTGACGCCAACTGGATGCGTCCGCTTTATGAATTCCTCGGCCTGACTGTTGGCGTGGTCACGCCGTTCCAGCCGCCGGAAGAGAAGCGCGCCGCCTACGCCGCCGACATCACCTACGGCACCAACAACGAATTCGGTTTCGACTACTTGCGCGACAACATGGCTTTCAGCATGGAAGACAAGTTCCAGCGCGAGCTCAATTTTGCCGTGATCGACGAAGTCGACTCGATCCTTATCGACGAAGCCCGTACCCCGTTGATCATCTCCGGTCAGGCTGAAGACAGTTCCCGCCTGTACACCGAAATCAACAAGCTGATCCCGCGTCTCGAGCAGCACATCGAGGAAGTGGAAGGCCAGGTCACCAAGGCTGGTCACTTTACTGTCGACGAGAAGACCCGTCAGGTCGAACTCAACGAAGCCGGTCACCAGTTCATCGAAGAAATGCTGACCCAGGTCGGCCTGCTGGCGGAAGGCGAAAGCCTGTATTCGGCCCACAACCTGGGCTTGTTGACTCACGTCTATGCCGGCCTGCGTGCCCACAAGCTGTTCAATCGCAACGTCGAATACATCGTCCAGGATGGCCAAGTGGTCCTGGTGGACGAGCACACCGGCCGGACCATGCCGGGGCGTCGCCTGTCCGAAGGCCTGCACCAGGCCATCGAAGCCAAGGAAAACCTCAACATCCAGGCCGAGAGCCAGACCCTGGCCTCGACCACTTTCCAGAACTACTTCCGTCTGTACACCAAGCTGTCCGGCATGACCGGCACCGCCGACACCGAAGCCTTCGAGTTCCATCAGATATACGGCCTGCAGGTGATGGTGATTCCGCCGAACAAGCCGCTGGCTCGTAAGGACTACAACGACCTGGTGTTCCTGACCGCGGACGAGAAATACGCCGCGATCATCAATGACATCAAGGAGTGCATGGCCCAGGGCCGTCCGGTACTGGTAGGTACTGCGACCATCGAAACCTCCGAGCACATGTCCAACCTGCTCAACAAGGAAGGCATCGAGCACAAGGTCCTGAACGCCAAGTTCCACGAGAAGGAAGCGGAAATCATCGCCCAGGCCGGTCGCCCGGGGGCCTTGACCATCGCCACCAACATGGCCGGTCGTGGTACCGACATCCTGCTGGGTGGTAACTGGGAAGTGGAGGTCGCCTCTCTGGAGAACCCGACGCCTGAGCAGATCGCCCAGATCAAGGCCGATTGGCAGAAGCGTCACCAGCAAGTGCTGGAGTCCGGTGGCCTGCAGGTAATCGCTTCCGAGCGTCACGAGTCGCGCCGTATCGACAACCAGCTGCGTGGTCGTGCTGGTCGTCAGGGTGACGCCGGTTCCAGCCGTTTCTACCTGTCCCTGGAAGACAGCCTGATGCGCATCTTTGCCTCTGACCGGGTGAAGAACTTCATGAAAGCGTTGGGCATGCAGTCCGGCGAGGCGATCGAGCACCGCATGGTGACCAACGCCATCGAGAAGGCTCAGCGCAAGGTGGAAGGCCGCAACTTCGACATCCGTAAGCAATTGCTGGAGTTCGATGACGTCAACAACGAGCAGCGTAAAGTGATCTATCACATGCGCAATACCTTGTTGGCTGCGGACAACATTGGCGAAACCATCGCCGATTTCCGCCAGGACGTGCTCAACGCCACCGTCAGCGCGCATATTCCGCCGCAATCGCTGCCCGAGCAGTGGGACGTGGCCGGTCTGGAAGAGTCGATCCAGAGCGGTTTCGGTGTAAGCCTGCCGATCCAGCAGTGGCTCGACGAAGACGATCACCTGTACGAAGAAACCCTGCGCGAGAAGCTGCTCAACGAGTTGATCGCCGCGTACAACGAGAAAGAAGACCAGGCCGGTGCCGAAGCGCTGCGTTCTTTCGAGAAGCAGATCGTACTGCGGGTACTGGATGACTTGTGGAAAGACCACCTGTCCACCATGGACCACCTGCGCCACGGTATTCACCTGCGCGGTTATGCGCAGAAGAACCCGAAGCAGGAGTACAAGCGCGAGTCCTTCACCCTGTTCTCCGAGTTGCTGGATTCCATCAAGCGCGATTCGATCCGCGTCCTGTCCCATGTGCAGGTTCGTCGCGAAGATCCGGCCGAGGAAGAGGCACGCCTGCGTCAGGAAGCCGAGGCACTGGCTCAGCGCCTGCAGTTCGAACACGCCGAGGCTCCGGGTCTGGATCAGCCGCAAGCGCAGGAAGAAGGGGTGGATGTCGATGTCGCCCTGGCTACCGCGCCAGTGCGCAACGAACAGAAACTGGGACGCAACGAACTGTGCTACTGCGGTTCGGGCAAGAAGTACAAACACTGTCACGGCCAGATCAACTAAGATCCTCGCCAGACACTGAAACACCCGCGCCGTGACGGCATCCGCCGTCGCGGCGTTTTTCCATTTGCAACACCGTCTTTTGAGACGACGGTGCAGACACCTGATAAGAGGAGCGCATTCATGGCTGTTGGTCTTGGTCCTTTGCCTACGTTGCACCCGGTTGCCGGTTTTGAGCTCGGTATCGCTTCGGCCGGCATCAAGCGCCCCGGGCGCAAGGATGTGGTGGTCATGCGCTGTGCCGAAGGCTCCACCGTAGCCGGTGTGTTCACGCTCAACGCGTTCTGCGCCGCGCCGGTGATCCTGGCCAAGCAGCGTGTGCAGGGGGCGGTGCGTTATCTGCTGACCAACACCGGTAATGCCAACGCCGGTACCGGCGAGCCGGGCCTGGTTGCTGCCACCCGCACTTGCGCCAAGCTGGCGGAGCTGACCGGCGTCGATGCCAGCGCTGTGCTGCCGTACTCCACTGGGGTGATTGGCGAACCGCTGCCGGTAGAGAAAATCGAGGGGGCTCTGCAAGCCGCACTGGATGACCTATCCGTGGACAACTGGGCGGCTGCGGCGACCGGGATCATGACCACTGATACCTTGCCCAAGGGCGCCAGCCGCCAGTTCCAGCACGATGGCGTGACCATCACCGTGACCGGTATCAGCAAGGGGGCGGGGATGATCCGTCCGAACATGGCCACCATGCTCGGCTACATCGCCACCGATGCCAAAGTCTCCCGGGAAGTGCTGCAAAACCTGTTGCTGGACGGTGCCAACAAGTCGTTCAACCGCATCACCATCGACGGCGATACCTCCACCAACGATTGCTGCATGCTGATCGCTACCGGTCAGGCCAAGCTGCCGGAAATCACTAAGGCCGAGGGCCCGCTGTTCGCTGCCCTGAAGCAGGCGGTGTTCGAGGTGTGCATGGACGTGGCCCAGGCCATCGTCCGTGATGGCGAAGGTGCAACCAAGTTTGTCACCGTTGAGGTCAACGGCGGTGGCACTCACCAGGAATGCCTGGACGTGGGCTACACCGTGGCTCACTCGCCGCTGATCAAGACCGCCCTGTTCGCCTCCGATCCGAACTGGGGCCGCATTCTCGCCGCCGTCGGCCGTGCTGGCGTAGCGGATCTGGATGTCAGCAAGATCGATGTGTTCCTCGGTGAAGTCTGCATTGCCAGCCGTGGTGCGCGTGCTGCCAGCTACACCGAGGCCCAGGGCGCGGCCGTGATGCAGCAGGAAGAAATCACCATTCGCATCGAATTGGGGCGTGGTGCTTGCAGCGAAACCATCTGGACCACTGATCTGTCTCACGAGTACGTGAAGATCAACGCGGAATACCGCACTTAAGCACCTCTCCGGCAACGCTGCTCCAGCCACTGTGGGAGCCGGCTTGCCGGCGAAGCGCGCATCTCAACGCCTGGTCCGTGAGGGCCAGGCCCAATGCCTGATCAGAGGAAACAGTGCGGTGAAACGAGTACATGTGGCTGCGGCCGTCATCCGGGATGCCAGCGGCAAGATCCTGATTGCCCGGCGTGCCGATACTCAGCATCAAGGTGGCCTGTGGGAGTTTCCCGGAGGTAAGGTCGAGGCTGGCGAAGCGGTACAAACCGCGCTGGCCCGCGAGCTGCAGGAAGAGTTGGGTATCGTCGTACAGACGGCGCGCCCGCTGATCAAGGTGCAGCACGATTACCCGGATAAACAGGTGTTGCTGGATGTCTGGGAGGTTTCGGCATTCAGCGGCGAGCCTCACGGCGCCGAAGGCCAGCCCCTGGCCTGGGTCAGCCCTCGTGAGCTGGCCGATTATGAATTCCCCGCGGCCAATCAGCCGATTGTCGCTGCAGCGCGTTTACCCGCTCACTACCTGATTACCCCAGAAGGTCTGGAAACTCCGACCTTGCTGCGAGGCATGCAGAAGGCCATTGCCCAGGGCAGCAAGCTGATTCAGTTGCGCGCCCCTGGTGGCTACGATCCGCAGTACCGCGATCTGGCGGTGGACGCAGTGGGCCTGTGTGCGGGCAAGGCGCAGTTGATGCTCAAGGGGCCTTTCGAGTGGCTGGGGGATTTTCCCTCCGCCGGCTGGCACATTACTGCGGCGCAATTGCGCAAGTACGCCAGCGCTGGGCGGCCTTTTGGCAAGGATCGCTGGTTGGCCGCCTCCTGCCATAACGCCGAGGAACTGTCCCTGGCGCAGCAGATGGATGTGGATTTCGTGACCTTGTCCCCGGTGCAGCCGACCCAGACTCACCCCGACGCCCAACCCCTGGGCTGGGAGCAGGCGCAGCAGTTGCTCAGTGGTTTCAACAGGCCTGCCTATCTGCTGGGAGGCGTGGGGCCTGCCGAGTGCCAGCAAGCCTGGGAAGCCGGTGCTCAAGGTGTTGCCGGTATCCGTGCCTTCTGGCCCCAGGACTGAAGGCATCCTCTGTGGCAGTGCTGGCTAGCGGCTGTCTATGGAGCTGGCTTGCCAGCGCATCGTCGGCCGTTGCCCAAGGCTCGTGGGACCGATCGCCGGCAAGCCCGCTCCTACGCGGAGGGTTTGGCGGCGGCCTGCCAGAGGATTTCGGCGATGCCCTGGCGCTTGGTAATCAGGCGCGCCGCGACAAACAGCAAGTCCGACAGGCGATTGATGTAGGCCAGTCCCACTCCCTGCAAGGGCTCCACGGCATTCAGGTGTTGGCAGCGACGCTCGGCGCTGCGAGCCAGGCTGCGGCAAACGTGGGCCTGGGCGATCAGTGACGAACCACCGGGCAGGATGAAGTTCTCCAGGGGGCCCAGCTCTTCATTCCAGATATCGATGGCCGTCTCAAGACGTTCCACCTCGGCCTCATTGAGGGCTTGATACACCGGCATTGCCAGTTCGCCCCCCAGATCGAACAGCCGGTGCTGACAGGGGGCCAATACCTCGATGATTTCCTTGAAGCCCTGGCAGGTATCAACCTGCTCTTCCAGGCCGGCCAGGAGCAGTCCCAACTGGCTGTTCAAGGTGTCGACCTCACCGATGGCTTCCACTCGAGGATGATCCTTGGCAACCCGGCGGCCGTCTCCGAGTCCGGTTTCGCCTTTGTCGCCGGTGCGGGTGTAAATCTTCGACAAGCGAAAACCCATGCTTAGTTCTCCAGTGGTAGGGGTTCTTGAATCTGGGGCTGGCTGCTGGCCAGGGGCAGGCGCAAGGTAAAGCAGGTGCCTTGGCCCCGGGTCGATTGCACTTCCATTTGCCCCTTGTGGTTGTTGGTGATGATGAAGTACGACACCGACAGTCCGAGTCCGGTGCCCTGGCCGATCTCCTTGGTGGTGAAGAAGGGCTCGAAGGTGCGTTTGCGCACGCTTTCGCTCATGCCGACGCCGTTGTCTTCCACCTGGATTTCCGCCCAGGGCGGATTCAGTTTGGTGCGCAGGATGATACGACCGGGTTCGCTGTCGTCCTCACGCTGGTGAATGGCCTGGGCGGCGTTCTTCAGCAGGTTGAGCAACACTTGCTCCAGCTCGTTGGCGGTGCCGGGCACGGGCCCCAGGTTCGGGTCGAACTGACGGATAATCGCCTGCCCCTTGAAGTCGAAGCCTATGGCCAGGTCAAAGTCATTGCTGGCGATTTCCACCGCCTGATCAATCAGTGCCGGCAGATCGCAGGGGGCCATCTGGCGATTGCTGCGCCGGCTGAAACTGAGCATGTGGGTGACGATCTTGGCGGCGCGGGCCCCGGCCTGTTGAATACCATCGAGCAACTGCGGCACTTCGCGGCTTTCCAGATAGTGGTTGACGGTTTGCAGCTCGACGCCGATCTGCTGCGCGTGTTCGAGGTTCTTGGGCAGGTCGGGAGACAGCCGGCGACGAATGTTCTGCACGTTGTGCAGGATCGCTCCCAAAGGGTTGTTGATCTCGTGGGCCATGCCGGCCGCAAGACCACCCACCGACAGCATCTTCTCTGATTGCACCATCATTTCTTCCAGGGACAGGCGCTGGGTGATGTCGTCGATCCGAATCACCACGCCGCGACCGGCGCCGCCCATCAGTGGGTAGAAGGTCAGGGCGTAGTGCTTGGCTTCCTCATCCTTGAACCAGGTCACTCGCTCGACCTTGGTGACGGTGTGCTGCTCGACGGTTTCCTTGAGTTGCGGCAGGAACGGCTTGAGGGGTTCGAAGGCGAGGAAGATCGGCTGGTTCAGGGCTTCGTCCAGGCGGGTGCCGGACAGGGCGCTGGCCTCCTGGTTCCATTGGGTGACGTACAACTGCTCATCCAGGGCGATCAGCGCCGAGGGCATGGAGTCGATGATGCTGTTGAGGTAGTTCTGGAAGCCGGTGAGTTTCTTCTCGATCTTGCTGCGCACCTGGACTTCCAGTTCCAGCTTGCGGTTGGTATGGCGGGTTTCCTCCGCCAGCCCCTGGGCCTGATCGTAGGCGGCCTGGGAGTCGTCCCGGGCACGCTTGAGCTGTTGTTCCCGGGCTTCGATACGCGACAGCATGGTGTTGAAGGCTTCCGCCAGGCTGCCGATTTCATCGTGGTTGCCTCGGGAGGCGCGCAGGGAGTAGTTCTCTTCGCGAGTCACCTGGCGCGAAAGCACCTCGAGCTGGTGAATGGGCTGGGTGATCAGGCGCTTGATCTGCCGGGCGATGATCAGCCACAGCAACACGCTGAAAATCAGGATCCCCAGGCTTGCGGTGAGGGTGCCGGTGTAGAACGCCATCGGCAGTTCGCTGGTAGCCACCAGCAGCAGATGGCCAGGCGCCTGGCCCGGGCGGGGCAGGGCAATCACTTGGTTGCTGCGAAACTCGGTCAGTTGCCAGGCTTCGATGTGTCGGTAACGTTCGGGCAGCTTGAGGTGTTCACCGTGTTGCAGTTGGGCCAGGCGCATGCCCTTGCCGTCATAGAGAGCGGCCGCCCGCAGGGGGGTATAGCTGTCCAGCTCGCTGAGCAGCTTTTGCGCATCCTCGGGAGAGTTCAGGGCCTGTGCCGCCAGGGCCGGGTTGGACACCAGCCGACCGATGGTCTGTAGCGCCTGGGGCGCCATGCTTTCCTGGGATATCCAGTAAGCGGCGCTGATAAAGGTCAGGTTGGCGACCAGCAGCACGGTGGTCAGCAGGACAAGCAGGGCAGCCAGGAGCTTTTGGCCCACGGGCAGGTTTTCAAGACGCTGGCGCAATGGCATCGGCTGTATCGCTGGAAATGAGCAAGTGGGCAGCGTAGCCGCTGCTCAGTCGCTGGGCAATCCGAGTAAACGCAGGTGACTCACCAGGCGTTGCTGCAACTGTTGCAGATGAGGCAGTTGCAAGCGGTGACGGGCGGCAGCCTGGCAGGCGTAGCCCAGTAAGTAGCTGATTTCGGTCCGCCGTTGACTGGCCACATCCTGATGCATCGAGGAGTAGTTGGCAGCGGTGGCCTGGATGACCCGCTCCACCTCCTGCTGCAGGTTCTGCGCCGCAGTAGGTTGGCCGCAGCATTGCAGTAACTCGCTCAGCTCGGCGCACAAGGTTGCCACTTCGCATTGGTGTTGCTGCAGGCCGCCGTTGCGACAGTCGTGCAGCACCGTCAAAGGATTGATCGCACAATTGAGCGCCAGCTTGCGCCAGAGTCGGGTCAGTATCTGGGTGCTCCATTCGTGGGGGATGCCACTGCTGCTCAACTCATCCAGCCAGATCGGCGGGGTAGGGTGGCCTGAGTCGCCCAGCCAGGTGTAGCCATGGCCGGCGAAGACTACTCGCCAGTCACCGTCGCGAAATGCGCCTTCGGTGCTGGAGGCGGCGATGCAGCGCGCTTGGGGCACTCTGGCGGCCACTGCGTCCTGGCTGCCCAGGCCATTTTGCAGCAGGATCAATTCGGCTCCCTGGGCCAGGCGGGGGGCGATGCTTGCTACCGCGGCTTCGGCGTCGTAGGCCTTGCACGCCAGCAGCAGGCGATGGATGGGGGCGGTGCTATCGCAGGTTTCCCCGGGTATGGCCTGCAAGCTGCTTTGGCCCTGCTCCACCAGGGTCAGGCCGCCTGCCGCCTGATAGGCCTGCAGGCGTGACTGATCGCGCAGGATCAGGCGCACGGGCAAGCCGGCGCGGGCCAGGCGGGTGGCCCATAAGGTGCCGAGGCTGCCGGCGCCGAGAACATGCCAGGTCGTGGACATCAAGTTTTCGCTCTGTTTCGCAGCCCCGCAAAGGGCGCGCGGTGAAGGAGTGGAAAGACCCGTTATAATGAGCGCGGATTTTAACCGCAAGCCGGGCGTGTTCGATGTTTTGAACAGCGCCCCTTTTTATTTGGAGAGAGTACATGCCGTCGTTTGACGTGGTATCCGAACTGGACAAGCACGAAGTCACCAACGCGGTGGAAAACGCCGTCAAGGAACTGGATCGCCGCTATGACCTCAAGGGCAAGGGCAGCTTCGAGTTCAAGGACAAGGAACTGACCGTCAACCTGACCGCCGAAGCTGAATTCCAGCTCGAGGCCATGATCGAGATCCTCAAGCTGGCCCTGGTCAAGCGCAAGATCGACGTGCAGTGCCTGGAGGTCAAGGACGCTTTTGCCTCGGGCAAGGTGATGAAGCAGGAAGCCGTATTAAAGGAAGGCATCGATAAAGAGCTGGCGAAGAAGATCGTCGCCCATATCAAGGATGCCAAACTGAAAGTGCAGGCGGCGATTCAAGGCGAGCAGGTACGGGTTACCGGCAAGAAGCGCGACGACCTGCAAGAGGCCATCGCTGCTCTGCGTGCCAAGGAGTTCGGCATGCCGCTGCAGTTCAACAACTTCCGCGACTGACCCACTTCTCCGGGAACCTCTAGAGCTTTTTGGCGTCCGAGGCCGGAGCAATGGCAGAAACGATTGAGCTCCAGGTGAGCCGGTCGTTCTGCCGGTCAGTCATGCACGCCGCAACCCCGGGAATCTGGAGAGATAGATGGATTTGAACGCTGAAGTAGACAACCTGGTCCGGGCTTCCCAAGCCTGGATTCCCATGATCATGGAATACGGCAGCCGGGTGCTGCTGGCGGTAATCACCCTGGCCATCGGCTGGTGGCTGATCAACAAACTGACTCATAAAGTGGGCAAGCTGCTGGCGCTGCGCAATGCCGACCTGGCGTTGCAGGGTTTTATCAGCAGCTTGGCCAACATCATTCTCAAAGTGCTGCTGATCGTCAGCGTGGCCTCGATGATTGGTGTCGAAACCACCTCTTTCGTCGCCGCGATCGGTGCTGCCGGTCTGGCCATCGGCCTGGCCTTGCAAGGCAGCCTGGCGAACTTCGCCGGCGGGGTGCTGATCCTGCTGTTCCGCCCATTTCGTATTGGCGACTTCATTGAGGCCCAGGGCATCAGCGGTAGCGTGGACAGCATTCAGATCTTCCACACCGTGTTGCGTACCGGTGACAACAAGACGGTGATCGTGCCTAACGGCAACCTGTCCAACGGCATTATTACCAACTACAACCGTCAGCCGACCCGCAAGGTGGTGTTCGACGTGGGTGTGGACTACGACGCGGATCTGCAGAAAGCCCGCGAGGTGCTGCTGGAGTTGGCGAAAGACGAACGTGTGCTGGCCGATCCTGCACCGGTAGCTGTGGTGTCCACTCTTGGAGACAGCGCGATTACTCTGTCGCTGCGGGTTTGGGTCAAGACTGAGGACTACTGGGACGTAATGTTCCAGTTCAATGAACTGTCCCGTGATCGCTTGAAGGCAGCGGGAATCGATATTCCCTTCCCGCAGCGAGTGATTCGTGTGGTTCAGGAAGCCGCAGTGTAGTAAGTCAGTTTCAAAAGTTGGCCGTACAGTCAACTAATGCTGTTCAAGACAAGGGGCTATCGGCCCCTTGTTTGTTTTTGAGGTTCCACCAAGAGCTAGTAGTGGGGGCAGATTTTGCAGACTGTTATATAGCAACTGTCGTTGATCACTATGTTAGTTAGCTTGCTATTTTATTTTGTCTTCCGCCTGATACTTTTAATGATCAAAAAAAAGCCGCCGCCCTGATTAGGGGCGGCGGCTTCTATAGATATTGCGTGTTAGCGCAATCTGCTGGGCAGCGTTATTACAAGATGCTCAGCGGGTACTCTACGATGATACGAACGTCGTTGTTATCTGCGGTGTAATCAGTGTTGTAAGCACCGTTTGCACGGTACACAGCACTACGCAGGCGGAACGACAGGTCTTTGGCTGGACCTTCTTGCATCACGTACTTGGTTTCGAAGTTGAACTCGTTTTCCTTGCCTTCGGTGTTCGACGAAGTGGTGATGTTGTCACCCTTCACGTAACGGGCCATGAAGCTCAGGCCAGGAACACCCAGAGTCGCCATGTTCAGGTCGTAGCGAGCCTGCCAGGAGCGCTCGTCTTCGCCGATGAAGTCGGAGATCTGGATGGAGTTGGCAACAAAGATAGTGCCGTTGCCGTCAACACCGTACTGGTAGTTGGTATCACCGGTAGAGCGTTGGTGGGCGATGGTGAATTTGTTCGGGCCGATGCTGTAGGCTGCTGCCAGGCTCCACAGTTTGTTGTCCAGCTTGCCGTACAGTTTCTTGCCATCGTCCGTGGTGCGATAGCCGTTGAAGTCGAGGTTCAGCGACTGGCTATCGGCGATCGGGAAGGTGTAGTTCAGGTTGATGTACTGCTTCTTGAAGTAGTCATCGACCTTGGACGTTGCCACGCCACCGACGAAGTTATCGGTGAACTGGTAGGTAGCGCCAGCGAAGTCAGCGGAAGTCAGACCTGGGTTTTTCAGGCCAGTGTCGCCGTTACGGCCGTTGATGCTGTCGTTGTACTGACCGGTCTGCGAGCGCAGGGCGGTGAAGTGACCCGCATTCAGCTCCAGGCCTTTGATCTCGTTACTGGTGATCAAGGTACCGGTGGCGACTTCTGGCAGGAGACGGCTGTCGTCGGTGGAGAATACTGGGCTGGCAACCATTTGATTACCGTACTTGAGTACGGTATCGGAGATGCGGAACTTGACTGCGCCACCTACAGCGGACGAGTCTTTTTCAGGCTCGCCCAGGCGGTTGTTGGCTGCCATGCCGTTACCGGAACGACCAGCACCACCATCCAGCTTGATCACACCCATGGCGAAAGCATCAACGCCTACACCTACGGTGCCTTGAGTGAAGCCGGAGCTGTACTGCAGCAGTTCACTCAGGCCGGTGTCTTGGCGATAGCCGCTTTTGAAAGTGCCATCGTCGCGCTGACGGTTACCTGCACCGTTCTTGAAGTCACGGTTCATGTACTCAAGACGGGTTTTCGCGGTCAGGGTGCTGTCTTCGATAAAGCCCTTTGCGTCGTCCTGGGAGGACGCGATTGCGAACTGCGAGGTGCCTGCTGATACAGCCAGGGCGATCATGCTCCACTTCATCACGCGCATCGTGATTTGCTCCTTTGGTTTTAGAAGAGTACTGCCGTCCCACCTGTTTTATTATCTGGGCGGCTCTTTCTTTTTGTGTCGGCGCAAACTTATATCACGCTGACAATGTTGGCGATACTTGCCTATCTATCCTTTCAGCTTCTTTACGACCCTGTCGCAAATTGCTCGATTGGTGTCGCAATTCTGCAGCCAGTCTGTATCCGGACCAACAACTTATGCAGTGTTCTTCGAAGCAATATCACGAGGAATTGAGCCCCCCATGTACACACTCTACAAAGCACCGCGGGGCAACCCTGCCACTATTATTATGAGTCTGTGACGGGCCACTTCGGGTGGTCCGCCGCAGACAATGTCGGGTTGAATGCAACAAGCGTGCACAAACCGATTTTGCCCCGTATTTTTTCTGCTGGGCGGCATGCTGACCTGTAAAAACCGCATAAAATCGCTCTTTCAAGCGTCTTTTTGTTTGGCTTGACGCCATGCTCTTCCTGGTGCAGGGCTGTGCAATAAGTTGCACAGCGTGCCAAAACGTTACCGCCGCACACTGCAAAGTGAGTAGACGGCGGATGCTTGAGGATTCCAGCGTAGACCGTCTGTACGATTCTGGTGCAAAACTTTTGCAACGCTGTGCACGGTTCATACAGTCATGGGCAAGTAGGGTGAGGAACATCAATGGCTTGGCCAGTCACTTTTCGGGTGTTTCCTGTGCCTTGTACGCAAATGGTGCGAATCGCCGGAAAGTGTCCTGCTGTGGGGCGTGGCTCTTGCATTGAGGTGGCTCCTTGCCAAGTGGTGCGGGGGCGCTATCCGGGCTCAGGCTCATTGATCATGAAGCCCGATGCATTCGCAGGTATGCTGCGCATCTGTCGCCTGGCCAGTGCCGTTGATGCTGAAAACCAGGCTGGAATGAGTTGAGCGGGAGTAAGCGCGGTGTTCACTTTAGATTCACGGCTGCAACAAGACACATTGCCCATTGGGGATTTCCCCCTCTGCCGGTTGTTGCTGTCCAATGATGCAAACTATCCCTGGTTCATCCTGGTGCCACGTCGGGAAGATATCAGTGAGTTGTTTCAGCTTGATGTCACCGAGCAGCAGCAACTGTGGCGGGAAACCACGGCTCTGGCTGAAGTGCTCAAGGACTCCTTCGACGCCGACAAGATGAATGTGGCGACTCTGGGTAATGTGGTCAGCCAGTTGCATATGCATGTGATCGTGCGTAAGCGTGATGATGCCGCCTGGCCCGCGCCGGTTTGGGGCAAGCATCCGGCCAAGCCTTATAGTACGCAGCAGGTTGAGGCGATCCGTGATCGGTTGCGGGTGGTGTTGGCCGATGATTTCCAGTTTCTGGAGGACTGAACTATGAGCCTGGAAGAACGTGTAACCGATCTGGAGAGCCGTCTGGCGTTCCAGGATGACACCATTCAAGCCTTGAACGATGTGCTGGTATCGCAACAGAAGGTTGTGGAACGCCTGCAGTTGCAGATGAGTGCCTTGCTCAAGCGTCAGGAAGAAATGGTCGGGCAGTTCGAATCTTTCGAGGAGGAGGCGCCGCCGCCACATTATTGAGGGAGAGCAGGTGTCTTTGATGCATAAAAAAACCGCGCCTTGGCGCGGTTTTTTGTGGGCGTGGATCAGCGGCGTGGCAATGCAGCGATGACATCTTCGGCTTGCAGGCCCTTGTCGCGGTTTATCACCGAAAACTCTACGCGCTGGCCTTCTACCAGGACGCGGTGGCCTTCTCCGCGAATGGCGCGAAAGTGCACGAAGATATCGTCGCCGGAGTCCCGGGAGATAAAGCCGAAACCCTTGGAGGTGTTGAACCACTTCACGGTGCCGGTATCGCGATTGCTCATGTCGTAAGTAGGTGCAGTGGAGGCCGCCGGTGAGGACTTGTAAAAGCTGATGGCCAGATGCAGGGCTACGGCGAGCACAGCGATCAACAAACTGGCCAGGACTGCCGGTTGGCCGCCAATGACAGGCATGGGTGCCAGCAGTGTGAGGGTTTGCAGGACCACAACCAGCACCAGCAGGGCGCTGACCAGGTTCTGCAGATGATGGCGCGAGCCTTTGTTCCAGTAAGGGATAACTGGAGCGAGGATCAGGTTGAGCAGGCCGAAAAGGGCCAGGTAAATAGCATCGGGTTGTTGCAGGTAGGGAATTGCGTCGGATCTAAGGCTCGGAATCAAGGACAGCAGCAGAGCTGCAATGCCTGTCAGCAGGTGGACGATTTTCAACATTTTGATTAACTCACGTTAAGAAGGAAGCACAAGGAAGAGCTGATCACGCACGGTTCGCTTCTGAACAAATAGGTGAGGCGGTGGTTACGTACGCGGTGTCAGCCTATGCGCGCTGGCCGAAGAAATAGGCAACAGCGACACGGGCTCTATTTAACAGCAAAGCCCAGGCCTTCTCAAATCAGCAGCGGCCCGTTGGCGGGGGGCGCAAATGCCGTGGCTCAGGCGGTGGGTTCGCAGTATTGGGCAAAGGCCTGTTCTAGACAGATGGCAGAGGGTTTTCCAAGGAACGTCGGTTTTTCCCTGCTGTCAAAATCGGCTCGAACTCAAGGCTTAAACGCCTTGGCTGGGCCGCGAGACAATCCACCGCAGGCTGATCGACGATCCTGGTCGGCGAGGGAGCAGTACTCTTGCTAGAGTGGTCCGGCAGCTGATTGGGTGAATCCATCCCGTTAACGGAGAGAAACATGGCAATTGATATCGGTATCAGCGAAGAAGATCGTAAATCCATCGTCGACGGCCTTTCCCGTCTGCTTTCGGATACCTACGTGTTGTACCTGAAAACCCATAACTTCCATTGGAACGTCACCGGTCCACAGTTTCGTACTCTGCACCTGATGTTCGAAGAGCAATACAACGAACTGGCCCTGGCCGTCGACCTGATTGCCGAACGTATCCGTGCCTTGGGCTTCCCGGCTCCGGGCGCCTATTCCATTTATGCCCGACTGTCCTCGATCAAGGAGGAGGAGGGCGTGCCGGCGGCTGAAGAAATGATCAAGCAGCTGGTGGCCGGTCAGGAAGCGGTAACCCGCACCGCCCGCGGCATCTTTCCCTTGCTGGACAAGGTCAGCGATGAACCGACGGCGGATCTGTTGACCCAACGTATGCAGGTGCATGAAAAAACCGCATGGATGCTGCGTTCTCTGCTGGAAAATCGTTAAGCCTGTAATCGCGAATGGCGCCCTGGGCGTCATTCGCGCCTTTTCACAGCGTCCGCTATCTATATGGTCATACGGCTGCACAGGGCCGATTTAATGGATATAATCCCGCTCTTTGCTAAGTAGCCCGAGCTTTGGCGTGGGCTCTGGCTGTAGTTCAAGCAGTAATCTGGATCGCCGAGACGCCCCCCATGCCCATGTACGACTACCAATGCGCTTCCTGTGGTCATCAGTTGGAAGCCATTCAAAAGATCAGCGCCGCGCCGCTGGTCGACTGCCCTGCCTGCCAGGCGCCTGAACTGAAAAAGATGCTGTCCATGCCCGGTTTCCGCCTCAGCGGTACCGGCTGGTATGAAACCGACTTCAAGACCGGCTCCAAGAAGAATCTGGCCGGTGGCGACAAAGCTGACTAAGTTGAACGACACGCGCGAGTTCTTGCACTATCCGGCACCTCATGGTGCGCAAGGCCTCCATCGAATTTCGAATTACGAGAAGTGAAACCACTACCATGATGCGCAGCCATTATTGCGGCCAACTGAACGAAAGCCTGGAAGGTCAGGAAGTAACCCTTTGCGGATGGGTCCACCGTCGCCGTGACCACGGCGGGGTGATTTTCCTCGATATCCGTGATCGTGAAGGTCTGGCCCAGGTGGTGTTCGACCCGGACCGCGCTGAAACCTTCGCCGCCGCCGACCGTGTGCGCAGTGAATACGTAGTCAAGATCACCGGCAAGGTGCGTCTGCGCCCGGCCGGTGCCGGCAACGCCAACATGGCGTCCGGCATGATCGAAGTCCTGGGCTACGAGCTGGAAGTGCTGAACGAAGCGGAAACCCCGCCGTTCCCGCTCAACGAATACTCCGACGTGGGTGAAGAAACCCGTCTGCGCTATCGCTTTATCGACCTGCGCCGTCCGGAAATGGCCGAGAAGCTGCGTCTGCGTTCGCGCATGACCACCAGCATCCGTCGCTACCTGGACGAGAACGGTTTCCTTGACGTCGAAACCCCGATCCTCACTCGCGCCACCCCTGAAGGTGCTCGCGACTATCTGGTGCCGAGCCGTACCCACGCCGGCAGCTTCTTCGCCCTGCCGCAATCGCCACAGCTGTTCAAACAGTTGCTGATGGTGGCCGGCTTCGACCGCTACTACCAGATCGCCAAGTGCTTCCGCGACGAAGACCTGCGTGCCGACCGTCAGCCTGAGTTCACTCAGATCGACATCGAGACCAGCTTCCTCGACGAAAAAGACATCATGGGCCTGACCGAAGGTATGATCCGCAACCTGTTCAAGGAAGTGCTGGGTCTGGAGTTCGGCGAGTTCCCGCACATGACCTTTGAAGAAGCCATGCGCCGCTACGGTTCCGACAAGCCAGACCTGCGCAACCCGCTGGAACTGGTGGACGTTGCCGATCAGCTCAAGGAAGTGGAGTTCAAGGTCTTCAGCGGCCCGGCCAACGATCCGAAATGCCGTATCGCCGCCCTGCGCGTTCCTGGCGGGGCGAGCATGCCGCGCAAGCAGATCGATGATTACACCAAGTTTGTCGGCATCTACGGTGCCAAGGGCCTGGCGTACATCAAGGTCAACGAGCGCGCCAAGGGTGTTGAAGGCCTGCAATCGCCGATCGTGAAAAACATTCCGGAAGCCAACCTGAACGTGATCCTGGATCGCGTGGGTGCGGTCGACGGCGATATCGTGTTCTTTGGTGCCGACAAGGCCAAGATCGTCAGCGAAGCCCTGGGCGCCCTGCGCATCAAGCTCGGTCACGACCTGAACCTGCTGACCTGCGAATGGGCTCCGATGTGGGTAGTCGACTTCCCGATGTTCGAAGAGAACGACGACGGTAGCTTCACCGCCTTGCACCACCCGTTCACCGCACCGAAATGCTCGCCTGAAGAGCTGGAAGCCAACCCGGCTACCGCTCTGTCGCGCGCTTACGACATGGTTCTGAACGGCACCGAGCTGGGTGGCGGTTCGATCCGTATCCACCGCAAGGAAATGCAGCAAGCGGTGTTCCGCCTGCTGGGTATCAGCGAAGCCGAACAGGAAGAGAAGTTCGGCTTCCTGCTGGACGCCCTCAAATACGGCGCGCCGCCGCACGGTGGCCTGGCCTTCGGTCTGGACCGTCTGGTCATGCTGATGACCGGCGCCCAGTCGATCCGTGAAGTGATCGCCTTCCCGAAAACCCAGAGCGCGGCCTGTGTCATGACTCAGGCACCGGGTCTGGTGGATGCCAAGGCTCTGCGCGAGCTGCACATCCGTCTGCGTGAACAGCCTAAGGCTGAATAAGCCGGCCCGATAAGGCGCACCTTCGGGTGCGCTTTTTCTATGGGTCGAGTTTTTGTTGCCCGTACCCGCCAAGTGGCGCGGGCAATGTTTCAAAGAGAATTTGGAGCAAGTTATGGCAGGTCATTCCAAGTGGGCGAACATCAAGCACCGCAAAGAGCGTCAGGATGCCAAGAGAGGCAAGATCTTCACCAAGTGGATTCGTGAGCTGACTGTTGCCGCCCGCCAGGGCGGTGGCGATCCGAACTCCAATCCACGCCTGCGCCTGGCCCTGGACAAGGCCCTGGGCGCCAACATGAGTCGCGACATCATCGATCGTGCCATCGCCCGTGGCACCGGCGCTGCCGGCAGCGACGACGTGGTCGAGCTGACTTATGAAGGTTACGGCCCCAACGGCGTGGCGGTGATGGTCGAATGCATGACCGACAACCGCAACCGTACAGCGGCTGCTGTTCGTCATGCCTTCAGCAAGTGCGGTGGCAATCTGGGCACCGACGGTTCGGTGGCCTATCTGTTCGAGCGCAAGGGGCAGATCACCTTCGCCGAAGGTGTCGATGAAGACGCGCTGATGGAAGCGGCGATGGAAGCCGATGCCGACGACGTGGTCACCAACGAAGACGGTTCCATCGACGTGTTCACCTCGTTCGCCGGTTTCTATGGCGTGCGCAATGCCCTGGAAGCGGCAGGTTTCACTGCTGCGGACGCAGAAATCGTCATGCTGCCCACCACCAGTGCCGAACTGGATCTGGAAGGCGCGGAAAAGGTTCTCAAGCTGATCGATATGCTGGAAGACCTGGATGACGTGCAGAACGTCTATTCCAACGCCGATATTCCTGAGTCGGTCGCCGAGCAGCTCGGCTGATTCAACTGCACTAACCTTGAGGCCGGATGTGCGAAGCCGTGAGTGTTACGCGGCGGGGTGCCTCCGGCTTCTGCTTTTTCGCTGTTCCGGTCGTGGCCGGCAAGCCTCTTTATTCAAGCAGCAGGCGTTATGACTCTTATTCTTGGCATCGACCCCGGTTCGCGCATTACCGGCTATGGCGTGGTTCGAGACACGGGGCGCGGCTGTGTGTACGTGGCCTCCGGTTGCATCCGTACCGGCGCCGGCGAATTGCCGGAGCGGCTGCAGATCGTCTATCGCGGTGTTCGTGAGGTCATCCAGACCTACGGTCCGGTGACCATGGGGATCGAGAAGGTGTTCATGGCGCGCAATGCCGACTCGGCGCTGAAGCTCGGTCAGGCACGTGGCGCGGCGATTGTCGCCGGCGCCGAAGAAGGACTGGAGATTGCCGAGTACACCGCCACCCAGGTCAAGCAGGCCGTGGCCGGTACCGGTGGCGCCAATAAGGAACAGGTGCAAATGATGGTCATGCACCTGCTCAAATTGACCACCAAGCCGCAGATCGATGCCTCGGACGCCCTGGCCATCGCCATCTGTCACGCCCACACCCGTTCCAGTCTGCTGCCTCATGGGCTGGGAACGGCACGCAGTCGTGGCGGTCGCTTGCGTCTCTGATAGCATCAGCGCAGTCATTTTAGGAGTGGAGCGTTGCGCGGCCGAGTCCCCGGCCCGCACGCTTGCTCTGTGAGTCGCCAGCTGCGGGCTGGCCATCGCCTAAGGATCTGAAACGTGATTGGACGCTTGCGCGGCACTCTGGCTGAGAAACAGCCGCCGCACCTGATTCTTGATGTAAATGGGCTGGGGTATGAAGTCGAAGTGCCGATGACCACCTTGTATCGCCTGCCGTCGGTCGGCGAACCCCTGACCTTGCACACCCATTTGGTCGTCCGCGAGGATGCGCAGTTACTCTACGGCTTCGCCAGCAAGCGCGAGCGAGACTTTTTCCGCGAGTTGATCCGTCTCAACGGTGTGGGCCCGAAACTGGCCCTGGCCTTGATGTCCAGCCTTGAGGTGGATGAGCTGGTGCGTTGCGTGCAGGCCCAGGACACCTCGGCCTTGACCAAGGTGCCCGGGGTTGGCAAGAAAACTGCCGAGCGCTTGCTGGTGGAGCTCAAGGACCGCTTCAAAGCCTGGGAAACCGTACCGAGCATGTTTGCCCTGGTGCCGAACCAGCCGGATGCGCCGATGCCGGTGGCCAGCGCCGAGTCGGATGCGGTCAGTGCGCTGATCTCCCTGGGCTACAAGCCGCAGGAAGCCAGCAAGGCGGTTTCCGCGATCAAAGACAAAGGCTTGAGCAGTGAAGACATGATCCGCCGAGCCCTGAAGGGAATGATTTAAGTGATTGAAGCTGACCGTCTGATCGCCGCCACGGGCCCCCGTGAGCGCGAGGAAATCCAGGACCGGGCGATTCGTCCAGTCAGTCTGGCCGACTATATTGGCCAGCCTAGCGTGCGCGAGCAGATGGAGCTGTTCATCCAGGCGGCCCGCGGGCGCAACGAATCTTTGGATCACACCTTGATCTTCGGCCCTCCGGGACTGGGCAAGACCACCCTGGCCAACATCATCGCCGAGGAAATGGGGGTATCGATCAAGAGCACTTCCGGCCCGGTGCTGGAGCGCCCCGGTGATCTGGCGGCGCTGCTGACCAATCTTGAACCCCATGACGTACTGTTTATCGACGAGATTCATCGGCTGTCGCCGATCGTCGAGGAAGTGCTGTACCCGGCCATGGAGGACTTCCAGCTCGACATCATGATCGGCGAAGGCCCTGCGGCGCGCTCGATCAAACTGGACCTGCCGCCGTTCACTCTGGTGGGGGCGACCACGCGTGCGGGGATGCTGACCAACCCGTTGCGCGATCGTTTCGGTATCGTCCAGCGCCTGGAGTTCTACAGCACGGCGGATCTGGCGACTATTGTCAGTCGTTCCGCCGGCATTCTCGGCTTGCCGTTGGACCCGGAGGGCGCCTTCGAGGTGGCTCGGCGTGCCCGGGGTACTCCGCGGATCGCCAATCGGCTATTGCGCCGGGTGCGGGATTTTGCCGAAGTGCGAGCCAAGGGCCATATCACCAAGCCGATCGCTGATCTGGCACTGAACCTGCTGGACGTTGATGAGCGTGGCTTCGACCACCAGGACCGGCGTCTACTGCTGACCATGATCGAGAAGTTCGACGGTGGCCCGGTAGGGGTCGACAGCCTGGCTGCGGCCATCAGCGAAGAGCGTCATACCATCGAGGATGTGCTGGAACCGTACCTGATCCAGCAGGGCTACATCATGCGTACCCCTCGTGGTCGTGTGGTGACCCGGCATGCGTACCTGCACTTCGGTCTAAACATTCCGTCACGAATGGGGGACATGCCCGTGGTAGACGAATTCCTCGATGCCGTGGACGATTAGTAACCCGCGCCTTGTCGATTTATTCGGGGTTTGTGCTGTCCTAGGGACTGGCGTCGTTAAAACTTCACGAAAAGTCGTTCAAGAATGAAAAAACAGTTGCCTGGCCGGATTGGCAACCTGAGGAGTAAGCACTAGAGTATGCGCGCGCAAAACGGGCTTGAGCCGTTCGCACATCGTTGTCGCGTTTATTACGAGGACACCGATGCTGGCGGCATCGTGTATTACGTTAATTACCTTAAGTTTATGGAGCGGGCTCGAACCGAGCGGCTACGACACTTGGGCTTTGCCCAATCGCAGCTGGCAGGGGAGAACCTGTTATTCGTCGTGCATTCCAGCGAAGCGCGTTATCACGCGCCGGCGCGACTGGACGACGAGCTTCTGGTCAGTGCCCAAGTCACCGAATTGAACCGGGTCAGCCTGCGCTTCACTCAGCAGGTCAGGCGATCCACGGATAATGCGCTGCTCTGTGAAGGGCAGTTTTTGGTGGCCTGTGTGCGCGCCGACACTTTCAAACCCCGCGCCATTCCAGACGCTCTGCGTACGGCCTTTGCCGACGAGAGCAGCGCGGGTACACACTCAGAGCAGGAGATAAAGCGTGGAAGCTAACGTC
Organism: Pseudomonas sp. BLCC-B112; assembly: GCF_028550695.1. Classification (NCBI taxonomy): domain Bacteria; kingdom Pseudomonadati; phylum Pseudomonadota; class Gammaproteobacteria; order Pseudomonadales; family Pseudomonadaceae; genus Pseudomonas; species Pseudomonas sp. BLCC-B112. The sequence continues at coordinate 564,986 of NZ_JAQQGK010000002.1, read as the reverse complement.
GTCGACCATTCCTCCATGTGGAGCCTGGTCAGCAATGCCAGCGTTGTAGTGCAGTTGGTAATGCTGACCCTGGTTGCCGCATCGGTGACTTCATGGATCATGATCTTTCAGCGCAGCAACCTGCTGCGCGCCGGTCGACGTGCCCTGGAGAGCTTCGAAGAGCGCTTCTGGTCCGGTATCGACCTGTCCAAGCTGTACCGTCAGGCGGGCAGCAACCCTGACCCGGATTCGGGCGTAGAGCAGATCTTCCGTGCCGGTTTCAAGGAGTTCTCCCGTCTGCGCCAGCAACCGGGCGTCGATCCTGAAGCGGTCATGGAAGGCGTTGCTCGCGCCATGCGTGTAGCGATTTCCCGCGAAGAAGAAAAGCTCGAACAGAGCCTGCCGTTCCTCGCCACCGTCGGTTCGGTCAGCCCGTACATCGGTCTGTTCGGTACTGTCTGGGGGATCATGAACTCCTTCCGCGGCCTGGCTCAGGCACAGCAAGCGACCCTGGCCACTGTGGCCCCGGGTATCGCCGAAGCCCTGATCGCTACGGCCATCGGCCTGTTCGCGGCCATCCCGGCGGTGATCGCCTACAACCGTTTCGCCGCTCGTGGCGAGACGCTGATCAGCCGCTACTACACCTTCGCCGACGAGTTCCAGGCGATCCTGCACCGTAAAGTGCACACCAGCGAAGAGTGAGCAGGTAAACCCAATGGCCCGAGTTCGCCACAAACGCAAGCCGGTTGCCGAGATGAACGTGGTGCCCTACATCGACGTGATGTTGGTACTGCTGGTTATCTTCATGGTGACCGCGCCGATGCTCAACCAGGGCGTGAAAGTTGATCTGCCCAAGGTTTCCAGCGAAGCCTTGCCCCAGGACAACAACACCCAGGTACTGACCATTTCGATCAAGGCTGACAAGACCTACTACTGGAACCTTGGCAGTGAAGTCGACACCGAAAAGCAACAGGACAAGGCGATGACCTTGCCGCAGATGACCGACGCGGTGACCAAGATCATCCGTGCCGGCAACGAAGGCGGCAAACACACCCAGGTGTTCATTCGCGGTGATAAATCCGTCGACTACGGCGCCGTGATGGGTGCCATGGGCGGCCTGCAGAAAGCCGGAGTCGGTAACGTTGGCTTGATTACCGAGGCGCCCTGATGCACCAACAGCGAGAGCCGTCCGCCTCGGAAAGCTACTTCTGGCCTAGTGTCTGGGCAATCGCCCTGCACGTGCTGGTGTTTGGCATGCTGTTCGTCAGCTTCGCCATGACCCCGGAATTGCCCCCGGCCAAGCCGATCGTCCAGGCGACCCTGTATCAGCTGAAATCCAAGAGCCCGGCGACCACCCAGACCAATCAAAAAATTGCGGGTGAGGCGAAGAAATCCGCCGCGCGTCAGACCGAAGCCGAGCAGTTGGAGCAGAAGAAGGTCGAGCAGGAAGAGATCAAGGCTGCGGAACAAAAGAAAGAAGAGGCTGCTCAAAAGGCCGCGGAAGCGAAAAAGGCCGATGAAGCCAAGAAAGCTGACGAGGCGAAGAAGGCTGATGAAGCCAAGAAAGCTGCGGAAGCCAAGAAGGCTGAAGAGAAGCAATTGGCTGATGTAGCCAAGAAGAAAGCCGAAGAAGAAGCCAAGAAAGCCGCTGAAGAAGAGGCCAAGAAAAAGGCCGCTGAAGAAGCGAAGAAGAAAATCGTCGAAGACGCGAAGAAGAAAGCCGCGGAAGACGCGAAGAAGAAAGCTGAAGCTGACGAGGCGAAGAAAAAGATCGCTGAGGATGCGAAGAAAAAAGCTGCTGCCGACGCCGCGAAGAAAAAGGCCCAGGAAGCAGCGCGCAAATCTGCCGAAGAGAAAAAGGCTCAGGCCCTGGCAGACTTGCTATCCGATACGCCGGAGCGTGAAGCCACGAAGTCGGATGAGGTGGGGGACAGTGTCGCGGGCAGTTTCGATGACCTGATTCGTATCCGTGCAGCGGAAGGCTGGGCTCGTCCTCCTTCGGCGCGCAAGGGCATGACGGTGGAACTGCGGATCGGCATGTTGCCTGATGGCACGGTGACTACGGTTAGCGTGATCAAGTCCAGTGGTGATGGTCCGTTCGACGCTTCGGCGGTGGCGGCAGTCAAGAACATTGGGCGTTTGAGAGAAATGCAGGGTTTGAGTCCGAAGGACTTCGCTCCCTATCGTTCATTCAAGATGACATTCACACCTGAGGATCTAGCCTTGTGAGAAACCTTCTTCGAGGAATGCTTGTCGTTATTTGCTGTATGGCAGGGATAGCGGCAGCGGATGAAAAAAACATTCTGGTCACCAGCGGCAGTGATCGGGCTACTCCGATCGCGGTAGTGCCGTTTGGCTGGCAGGGCGGTAGCGTGCTGCCGGACGACATGGCGCAGATCATCGGTGACGACCTGCGCAACTCGGGTTACTACGCACCTATCCCCAAGCAGAACATGATCAGCCTGCCGACCCAGGCCAGCGAAGTCATCTTCCGTGACTGGAAAGCCCTGGGCGCGCAGTACGTGATGGTCGGCAGCATTGTTCCAGCGGGTGGTCGCCTGCAGGTGCAATATGCACTGTTCAACGTCGCCACCGAGCAGCAAGTGCTGACCGGTAGCGTGTCGGGCAGCGTCGATCAGTTGCGTGACATGTCGCACTACATTTCCGACCAGTCCTTTGAAAAGCTCACCGGCATCAAGGGCGCGTTCTCGACGCGCCTGCTGTATGTGACGGCTGAGCGCTTTTCGGTGAACAACACCCGTTACACCCTGCAGCGTTCGGACTACGACGGTGCGCGGGCCGTGACTCTGTTGCAGTCCCGCGAGCCGATTCTGTCGCCGCGTTTTGCACCGGATGGCAAGCGCATTGCGTACGTGTCGTTCGAGCAGAAGCGTCCGCGCATCTTCGTCCAGCACATCGACACCGGGCGCCGTGAGCAGATCACCAACTTCGAAGGCTTGAACGGTGCACCTGCCTGGTCGCCTGATGGCAGCCGCCTGGCATTCGTGCTGTCCAAGGATGGCAACCCGGATATCTATGTGATGAACATGGCATCCCGGCAAATCAGCCGTGTCACCAGTGGCCCGGGCATCAATACCGAGCCGTTCTGGGGTAAGGATGGTTCCACCATCTATTTCACATCCGACCGTGGCGGCAAGCCGCAGGTCTATAAAAGCAATATCAACGGTGGTGGCGCCGAGCGTGTGACCTTTATTGGTAACTACAACGCCAACCCGAAACTTTCTGCTGACGAAAAGACCCTGGTAATGATTCACCGCCAGGATGGTTTCACCAACTTCCGGGTGGCGGCTCAGGATTTGCAGCGCGGTAGCGTAAAAATCCTTACAGACACCAACCTTGATGAGTCAGCTACTGTTGCGCCCAACGGCACCATGGTAATCTACGCCACCCGCCAGCAGGGCCGGGGAGTCTTGATGCTCGTGTCCATTAATGGACGTGTGAGGCTCCCGCTTCCTACCGCTCAAGGCGAAGTCAGAGAACCGTCCTGGTCCCCTTACCTGAACTGACGCGGCGCTACAATGTTTCACTTAACACACTGGGGTTCATTAGGAGTTTCACGATGGAAATGTTGAAGTTTGGTAAGTTTGCTGCGCTGGCTCTGGCCATGGCTGTGGCTGTAGGTTGCTCCTCCAAAGGTGGCGACAACGCCGGCGAAGGCGCTGTTGATCCAAACGCTGGTTACGGCGCTAACACTGGTGCTGTTGATGGCTCCCTGAGCGAAGAAGCTGCTCTGCGCGCAATCACCACCTTCTACTTCGAATACGACAGCTCGGACCTGAAGCCAGAAGCCATGCGCGCTCTGGACGTTCACGCCAAAGACCTGAAAGCAAACGGCGCTCGCGTTGTTCTGGAAGGCAACACCGACGAACGTGGTACTCGTGAGTACAACATGGCTCTGGGCGAGCGTCGTGCGAAAGCCGTTCAGCGCTACCTGGTTCTGCAGGGCGTTTCCCCTGCACAGCTGGAGCTGGTTTCCTACGGTAAAGAGCGTCCAGTTGCTACTGGCCACGACGAGCAGTCCTGGGCTCAAAACCGTCGCGTCGAACTGCGTAAGTAATTCGTCATGCGAACGTGCCGTCGTGCTGTAACTATTTTGGCTCTCAGTCTCACGCCGCTTGCGGCGTGGTCTGCGGTTCCTGTGGTCGATAACAACTCCGGCTATAACAATAGCGGGAGCAGTTATCCGCCAGCGGGTTATGGCACGAACGGCGCCTATGCCGGGGGAGGGGTTACGACCCCTGTCTCGGCACAGGGCGAGCTGTTCCAGCAACTGCAGCAAATGCAGGAGCAGATTGCACGCCAACAAGGCGTGATCGAAGTTCTGCAAAATGATGTAGCGCGCATGAAGCAAGAAAGCCTGGAGCGATACCAGGATCTTGATCGGCGCATAGGAAGCGGTGTTGCACCTGCCGCGACTCCTGAGAATTCTTCTACCGGTGGCGATAGCAATGCCGCCGGTGCCGCCGGCGCTGCTGCCCAGGCACCAGCTGCCAGCAGCGAACCCGGTGATCCGGCCAAGGAAAAGCTCTATTACGATGCTGCCTTCGACCTGATCAAAGCCAAGGATTTCGACAAAGCCAGCCAGGCTTTCTCGGCATTCCTGCGCAAGTACCCCAACAGTCAGTACGCCGGCAACGCCCAGTACTGGCTGGGTGAAGTGAACCTGGCCAAGGGCGATCTGCAAGGCGCAGGTCAGGCGTTCGCCAAGGTTTCCCAGCTGTATCCCAAGCACGCCAAGGTGCCGGACTCGCTGTACAAGCTGGCTGATGTAGAGCGCCGCTTGGGTCATACCGACCGGGTCAAAGGCATTCTGCAGCAGGTGGTAGCCCAGTATCCGGGCACTTCCGCCGCTCAGTTGGCACAACGGGATCTGCAACGCATGTAAATGCGTTGGCGGCCGTTACAAGAAACCCGCGCTTGCCGCGGGTTTTTTCGTTAGAATCCATGCCCTTTTTTCTGAAACACGCTTCCTGGGATCTGCGCGATGGCGGGGTTCCTTGAAGTGCCTGACGGAGGCGGACAGCCTGTTTAGCTGTTACGCCCGTGGCGACTATGCAAGACACATTGAGAATCACCGAAGTTTTCTACTCGTTGCAGGGGGAAACTCGGACTGCCGGGCTGCCCACGGTTTTTGTGCGCCTGACCGGTTGTCCGTTGCGTTGCCAATACTGCGACAGTGCCTACGCCTTCAGCGGCGGCACCCTGCGTACTCTCGACAGCCTGCTGGAGCAGGTTGCCGATTTCCGTCCGCGTTACGTCTGCGTCACGGGCGGCGAGCCGCTGGCCCAACCCAATGCCATTCCCTTGCTCAAGCAGCTGTGCGATGCCGGTTATGAAGTGTCGCTGGAAACCAGCGGCGCCCTGGATATTTCGGCCGTGGATCAGCGCGTCAGTCGGATCCTTGATCTGAAGACGCCGGGCTCCAAGGAAGCTCATCGCAATCGCTACGAGAACATCGAGCTGCTGACCGCCAACGATCAGGTCAAGTTTGTCATCTGTTCCCGCGAGGACTATGACTGGGCCGTGTCCAAGCTGATCCAGTACGGCCTTGAGCGACGTGCCGGCGAAGTGCTGTTTTCGCCGAGCCACCACGACCTGAATGCACGGGACCTGGCGGACTGGATCGTCGCTGACAACCTGCCGGTACGCCTGCAATTGCAGCTGCACAAATACCTTTGGAATGATGAGCCGGGGCGCTGACATGACTGAGCAAGCACAGAACCAAACCTTGACCGAAAAACGTGCAGTGATCCTGCTCTCCGGTGGCCTGGACTCGGCCACCGTGGTGGCTATGGCCCGCGCCGAAGGCTACCGCTGCTACACCATGAGTTTCGATTACGGCCAGCGCCATCGTGCCGAGTTGCACGCTGCCGAGCGCGTGGCGCGGGATCTGGGCGTGGTGGAGCACAAGGTGATTGGCCTGAACCTCAACGGCATTGGCGGCTCGGCACTGACCGACAGTTCCATCGATGTGCCGGAAACTCCCGGTGAAGGTATTCCGGTGACTTATGTGCCGGCACGTAACACCGTATTCCTGTCCCTGGCCCTGGGCTGGGCGGAAGTCCTGGAGGCGCGGGATATCTTCATTGGCGTCAACGCCGTGGATTACTCCGGCTACCCGGATTGCCGTCCCGAGTTCGTCGAAGCGTTCGAGCGCATGGCCAATCTGGCGACCAAGGCCGGTGTCGAAGGGCAGGGCTTCCGTATCCAGGCGCCTCTGCAGAACCTCAGCAAGGCCGAGATCATCAAGGCCGGGGTGCGCCTGGGAGTGGATTACGGGCTGACGGTTTCCTGCTACCAGGCGGACGACAGTGGGCATGCGTGCGGTAAATGTGACAGCTGCCGTCTGCGTGCGGAGGGCTTCAATGCAGCCGGTATCAGCGATCCAACACCTTATTTTTGATTTTTTTCACATAGGGTGTTGAATTCCCGTTAGAAATCAGTATTATACGCGCCACCACACAGCGGGTCGTTAGCTCAGTTGGTAGAGCAGTTGGCTTTTAACCAATTGGTCGTAGGTTCGAATCCCACACGACCCACCATATTTGGCGGTTTAGAAAATCCGGAAGGCCCACGAAAGTGAGGATTTCCGGGTTTTTTTTTGCCTTGCAAAAACGTCCCTGCCGCGCTGCGATGGTTCAATTCACCAGCTCTCCCCACGACTCAAAGCCCCGTGTTTCTGTAACGACTGGCCTTTTGCCGGTAGCCCGACTCCTCCCTAAAAACCTTGATAAATTCAGGGGCTTTATCTGAATTCCCACTTTTTTTCAGTGGTTATCGCTTTAAATTCGAAATAATTGCGGGTCTCGTTGACAGTGCAAATGCCTCCCGCGTAAATCTTGCCGCCATTGCCGACAGGGGTTGCGTCCCTGGCAAGGAGAACACGTACCAGGGTCGGTAACTTCGCAACCAGCAGGGCTTTGCCCTGCCTGCACGAATCTGTCCCTGAGTATGTGCGTGAGTCACAAGCCCGGCTTACTCAAGGTGACAGGATGTTCACAGAAGCGGTTGCAATATCCGTTAAGCGCAGCGCCCCCTCCAGCCCTTCCGTTGTTCGTGGCAAGGGATGCTTTCTTTACGATGAGCAGGGTAAATCCTTTCTCGACATGTCCGGTGGCAGCGGCGCCGCCAACCTGGGTTATCAGCGCGATGACCTGGTCGAGGTCCTCAAGCGTCAATCCGAACTGCTGATTCATACCGGCTGGAACATCGACAACCCGCAGCGCCATGAAGTGGTGGCCAAGCTGGAGGGCCTGGTGCCCTACGCGCAAGCTTCGGTGTTTGCCGCGGTCACCGGTGCCGAGGCGATCGAGGTAGCGCTGAAAATTGCCCGCGCCGCGACCGGACGCCAGGGCGTGGTGTATTTCCACAACTCCTTCCATGGCAAGACCCAGGGCGCCTTGTCGGTGACCTCCAACCGCGGTTTTCGCAAGCACCTGGCCGGTAGCGACAGCCTGCAACTGACCGCCCTGGCCCTGGATTATGACGCCGACCAGGACCCGGCCCGAGCCGCCTTGTGGCGCGAGCAACTGGCCGAGCATCTGCGCCAGGCGCAGCAGGCCAATCGCTTGCCGGCGGCGCTGATCATCGAACCGATCCAGGCGGCGGAAGGCATGTACCCGGTGCCCCTGGCGTTGCTCGAAGCGATTGTCGAACTGGGCAAGACCTTCGGCGTGATCACCATCTTCGATGAGATCTACACCGGTTTCGGTCGCACCGGGACCCCATTTTTCAGCAACCCGCAGCTACTGCCGGACTTGCTGGTCCTGGGTAAGGCCCTGGGCAACGGCCTGCCGATTTCTGCAGTGGTGGGCCGCCCGGAGTTGGTGGACTGCCTGGGGTATGCCGAGCACTCCTCCACCTTCACCTTGATGCCCCTGGCCTGCGCCGTGGCCTCCAAGGTGCTGGACATCTATCACCAGGAGCAACCCTGGGAGTGGGCGGCGAGCAACGGCGCCTATCTGCGCCAGGCCCTTGAGGAACAGGGGGCGCAGGATGCGCGGGTGGTCAATGTGCGCGGTTGCGGCCTGATGCTCGCCTTCGATTTCGAGGGCCAGGGTCAAGGCGGTGATGTACTGGCCCTGCGCAACCGCCTGCTGGAGCACGGCGTGATCGTGCGCACCGGCGGACGCAATCCGGCGACGGTCAAGCTGACCCCGCCACTGAGCATCTCCCGGCAGGAAATCCAGGCATTCATGCAGACGCTGCAGGGCGTTTGCCGCTCCCTCTAATAACAACAAGGCAGGGATATCATGTTGCAGGCTTTTGCTCGCATGGCGGGTACCGATGTTGCAGGAATCATTGATGTCCAGGGCCGCCTTGGTTTTGCCGAGCTAGACCAGTTGCGCGAGGCTTTCAGTGCCGAATTGGAAGGGTTGCAGCAGCCGGTGGTGGCGTTGTATGCCAGCCATGGCCGGGCCATGTATGCGGCGCTGATCGCGGCCCTGTCCAGCGCCCGGCGCGTGGTGTTCATTGACCCGGCGAGCAACCTGGACGAACTGGCGCCGGTGCTTGAGCGCCTGGGCGTGAACCTGATCCTCAATGGCATGACGCGGCCCGGCGCGCAACTGAGCGCCTCCTTGGCGGTGCTTGATCTGCTGCAACTGCAGCCCCGGCCCGTAGCCCCTGGCCGTGCATACCCGCTGCGCTGCCAGGAGTACGTGATCTTCACCAGCGGCTCCACCGGCGAGCCCAAGGCCATAGTGCAGCGCATCGAGGCCCTGGGTCGGCACATCGACAACTACATCGGCTATGTCGGTATCGGCCCCGGGCAGCGTGTCCTGCAACTGGCTTCCGCTGGCTGGGACGCCGGCCTGATGGACATCTTTGCCAGCCTGAAGACCGGCGCCACCCTGTGCAGCCTCAATCCCCGGGAACATGACTTCGCCGCCGTCGAGGCAATGATCGCCGAGCACGACATCGACGTGCTGCACATGACCGTGCCCTACCTGCGAGCCTTCTACAGCGACGCCAGCGCCACTTACGCCCGGCCCAAGCGGTTGGTGATCGGTGGCGAGATCATCCACCCCTCGGACATCCAGCGTTTCAACCAGGCCTTTGCGCCAGGTTCGCAATTGTTCAACGCCTACGGGCCGACCGAGTGCACCACCGCGCTCTACGCCAGGATCGATCAGGGGCAGACCCTGCAGGACCCGACCTGGGCCCTGGATCGTCCGGTGGAGGGTGTAACCCTGGAGATTGCCCAGGAGCCGGGGCAGCCCTATGGCGAGGGCGTGGGTGAATTGCTGCTCTATTCCTCCCTGGTTGCCCGGCGCCTGGACCCGGCCAGCGGGCTGATCGTCGAGCTGACCCAGCCCAGCCCCATGGACCCGCAGCGCCCGTGCTACGCCACCGGCGATCTGGCGTGCCGCCTGCCTGATGGCGCCATTCGCCTGCTGGGGCGCAAGGACTCCATCGTCAAGGTCAACGGGCAGAAGGTCAGCCTGGTTCAGGTGGAGTCGGAGCTCAAGGCCCTGGCCCAGGTGCAGGAAGCCTGTGTGATCGCCCATCAGGCGGGGGATAACGTGGCCCTGGTGGCCTTTGTCATTGCCCGCGACTCCAGCCTCGACGAAGACCTGCTGCGTCAGGCCGCCAGGGCCGCGCTACCCGCGCACAGGGTGCCGGCGCGGTTCATGCTGGTGGAGCGTTTCGCCCTGAACCGCAATAACAAGATCGACCGGCAAGCGCTCGCGCAACTGGCCGCCAGTGCGATGGCACCAACGTCAACAGAGGCCGCATCGGAGCCTTTGTGGCAGGCCATCGGCCAGGTGCTCGGCGGGCAGAGTGCGGACCCGGCCAGGAGTTTTATCGACAATGGCGGTGATTCGCTGCGGGCCTTGCAGGTGGTCGCCACGCTGAAGAGAAAAGGTCTGGTACTGGACCTGGAAGAGCTGCTGTCGGATCAGGCGCTGGGGCGGTTGCAGCTTCTGCCAGCGAAGGCCAAGGCCCGTCCCGGAGTTTCCCGAGCACAGGCCATTGGCTTGCCCAATCGGCGTTTTCTGCTCAGCCGCGGGATCAGCGACCTGGACCACTGGAACCAGGCCCTGGTGCTGGATATCGCCGAAGGCGAGGAGCCAGGGCGGGTCAGCCAGGCGTTGCGGGCGATATTCAGCCATCACTTCATCGAGCACGGCGTGCAGGACCTCGGCTTGCTGCCCGCCACGACGGACCTGCAACAAGCCGTGGCCCAGACCTGCGCGACCATCTCCCTGAGTCAGGGGCAGCACTTGTGTTTCAGTCAGCAACAGGACGCCGATGGCCACCACCTGATCATTGCCGGGCATCAGTTCCACGTCGATCGGTACTCCTGGATGCTATTGGTTTCCGAGCTGGACGAATGCTTGGTACGGGGCCTGGAGTGCATGCAGCGCTGGGCTCGGCCAACGGCTTTCGAAGAGTGGCAGCAGACCTACCAGCGTGAGCATGCCGCTGCTACCCATGAGGCGTTCTGGGAGGCGCTGCCGTGGAGCCGCTGCGGGGCGTTGACGGAGCAGCCGCCCGAGTTTCCCCGGCGCGAGGCTTTTCGGCGTGTCGAGCTGTCGCTGGGGCCGGTCGGCGACCTGCCGCAGTGGGCCCAGGGCGTTGCCGAGACCAGCCAGCTGTTGCTGGCGGCGATTCTCCGTGCCATGAGCCAGGGCGACGACAACCCGTTCCAGAAAGTCCATGTGCTGGATCACGGCCGGGCCCTGGACAAGAGTGGCGCCGAGCTCAACAGCGTGTTCGGTTGGCTGACGGTGATCTACCCCCTGGTGTTGCAGATCACCAGCCTGGACCTGCAGGCGATTGCCGGCGCAATCAAGGCCAGCCAGCAGGCCAGCCAGGGGATCGCCCACAGTTTCGGCAACCGCTACTTCGCCACGCCCGAGGCCGAGCGGCTCAAGGGCCTGTTCGATTGTGGCTACAGCTACAACTTCCTCGGCGCCGTGGAGAACCAACCCGGGGCCCGGGTCGGCGTGCATCCCTTGAGCCTGCAGTTGATGCAGGGCAGCCCCAGCCATCACCTGGAGTTCACCGGCTACCTGGCTGCGGGCGAGCTGTTGCTGAAAATCGATTACGACCCGCAGGTCTTCGGCGTCGAGCGCCTGGAGTCGTTGCTGAGCGGAATCGTCACTGCCTTGAACTGGAGAAACCTCCATGAACGCCATGCCCGATAACAACAAGAAACCTCGTTTACTGGTTGCCGTGCTGATGTTTCTCGGTTGCCTGCTGATCTGGTCCACCAACTGGATCGCCATCTCCCTGCAGGTGGAGCGCAGCGACGTCGGCTCGTCGCTGATGCTGCGCTTCCTGATCGCCTATGGCGTGCTGTGGTTGTGGCAACGGCTGTTCGCCGGCCCCCGGCAACCGGAGGCACGCAAGGCCTACCTGCTGATGGCCACGGTGGGGGCGGTGTACTTCTATGCCGGCATTGGCCTGGCCTACCTGGCCACTGCCTACCTGGGCGCTGCGCAGATGGCCTGCCTCAGCGCCTTCGTTATTTTCTTCATCATCGGTCTCAAGCGGGTGTTCCTGCATGTGCCGGTGGCCTTGCATAACCTGCTCGGCGCAGTGGTGTGCATTGCCGGGTTGGGGGTGTTTATGCTTGGCGATCCGGGGCGGCCGCTGTCGCTGGCTGGGGTGGCTCTGGGGCTGACGTCCTTTCTGGCGGTGGCCATCGCCTCGGTGCTTTCCGAACATATCCAGAAGACCTTCCAGCTTGGCACCCTGCACATCAACAAGGTCGCGTCCGGCTGGGCCTGCGCCCTGTACGCCATCAGCCTGCTGCTCAGCGGCCAGGGGCTGCAGCTGCCCGCAACCCTGGCCGACCTCGGCATCCTGCTGTACCTGGGGGTGGTGTGTTCGGCATTGGTGTTCGTGCTGTTCATCGACCTGATCAAACGCATGGGCGCCGAAAACGCCGGCTACGTCGGCGTGCTGTACCCGATTGGTGCCAGCTACCTGTCGGCGTGGTTGGGGGAGACGCCCCTGAGCCTGCACCTGATGCTCGGCAGCGCCCTGGTGATGCTGGGCAGCCTGATCAACTTCAAGTTTCGCTACCACCCCGCCCCCAAGAAAGTGGAGTTCAGCTGAATGAGCAATGTACGGATACGCCAGGCAACCACGGACGATCTGATCGGTATTTTCGAGGCCCACCGCAACTCGGTAGAGCGCCTGTGCACCTCTGAATACAGCGATCAGCAGATCCGCATGTGGCTCGATGGGCGCTCGCCGGAAACCTACCGCGAAGCCGTGGAAAAGGGCTTGTTGTGGCTGGCCGAGGGCGAGCAGATCGAAGGTTTCGTCGAGCTCGACGGCAACGAGATCAGCAAGTTGTTCATGCGTGGCGACGGTGCCAGGCGCGGTATCGGCAGCCGCTTGCTGGAGGTGGCACTCGCTCGACTGCGGGCCAGCGGTGCCCGCTCCGCCTACCTGGAGGCGACTCTGACGGCCGAAGGCTTCTATGCCCATCACGGCTTCCAGAAGATCGGCGAAGGTACTTTCAGCCGAGGCAACAGCCCGGTCTCCATCGAAATCATCAAGATGGAACGCCCGCTTTGAGCTGACCGTCAGCGGCCACTTCAGCACTGCAGGTTCTGCCCGCCCCTGATTCGCAGGGGCGCGGCTGGCTGCACCCGGAAAACGGCACACGAGGCTTGTCCAAGATGACAGGGATGTTATTGAAACTAACGGTGCTCGATCAGAATCTGTGTGCCGGTTGCGGCGCCTGTGCCCTGGTGTGTCCAGAGCAACTGATCAGCTTCGACCCGGATCGGGTGGTGCCTTTGCTGGAGGGCATCGGCGACAGTTGCGGGAGTTGTACCGAGTGCCTGGCGGTGTGTCCGGGGTTGCAGCCGGATACCGATCGCGCCGAGCTGGAGCTGTTCGGTCGTACCCGCCGTGCCGATGAGCGCTGGCTGGGAATCAGCCGCCAGGCCATCGGCGCGCGCTCCACCGATCCGCAGATTGTCCAGCGCTCGGCCAGCGGCGGCACCGCCACCACCTTGTTGCTGACTGCTCGGGACCATTTCGCCGTGGACCTGACCCTGACCATGGGCCGTCACCCCGAGCAGGGCTGGCGCAGTGCCCCGCAGCTGGGCAGCGCCGCACAGGCGATCCTCAACAATGCCCAGTCCACCTACCAGTTGGCGCCTTACCTGAATGCCCTGCGTGAAGTTTACGAACAGCAGCCCAAGGCACGCATCGCCCTGGTGGGGCTGGCTTGCCACGTGCAGGCGATCCGCAAGTTGCAGTGTCGGGACACGGCCATCGGCCACTGGGCTCGCAGTCAGATCGTTTGCGTGATCGAGACCGCCTGTTCCTCCAACACCTTGCCGGCCGGCACCCGCAGCATCATCAGCGAAGTGCTGGGGCAGGACCCGCAACAGGTCCGCGGCATCAAGTACCGCGAAGGCGATTACCCCGGGCGCCTGCAAGTCACCCTGCTGGACAGCCAGACCTTCGGCATCGATTTCTGGGAAATCCTCGGCAAGCTCAAGGACAACAAGACCTTTCGCTGCCTCAGTTGCGGTGACTGGATGAGCGGGCTGGCCGACGTCAGCGTCTGTGACGGCGACCCGAACATTTTTGAAGCCAGCCTCAACGGCTCCCAGGAGCAGAAACACGGCCGTGCGCTGATCCGTACCGAAAGGGGCCAGGCCCTGGTGGACAGTGCGATCGCCCACGGCCGGCTGGAAAGCTGGGGCGTCGACCTGAGTGGCTTCAACCTCGGCCTTGAACGCAAGAAGAACCGCCGGCGCTTCTACGAAACCCAGCCGCTGGTGCTGCCCGCCGGGCCCGGCGTGGGCGACTTCTTCGACGACGAAGCGCTGGTGGACGACGCCGAACTGATCAACCCCGCCAAGTACAGGAGTACCCCATGATCGATTATCCGGACCGGCCCATCGATTTCACCCTGGACCGTGAACAGCAGGTCTGGGCCAACATCGACGACTACTTGCCGTCGGACAAGTCCATCAGCCACCGGATGATCCTGTTCGCTGCGCTGGCTCGGCACCCGGTGCGCCTGCGGGACTTGAATCGGGGCAAGGCGGTGACCCTGTTGCTCGATGCCCTGCAGCAACTGGGCCTTGAGGTCACGCCGGGGCAAGCGCCACAGACCCTGGAGATCAGCGGTGGGTTCGCCCAGGCAACCCATGATCGGCGGGTCGACCTGGGGCCCTCCAGCGCTGCGGCGCGGCTGTTGATCGGGATGCTGGTGGGGCTCAATGTGCCGTGCATCGTCGACGGCGACGAGACCCTGCGCAATCGTCCCTTCGACTGGATCGTCGAGCCCTTGAACCAGATGGGCGCCCACCTGGAGTACCTGGGCCGACCGGGAGCGCTGCCAATCCGCATTCATCAGGCGTCGTTCCAGGGCGGTGCGGCGCAGATCCGGATTGGCAGCGCCCAGGCCATCAGCACCTTGCTGTTTGCCGGGGTCGCGGCACGCAAGCCGATGTCGATCCGTTACCCGGTGGTGGCCCGGGATCACACCCAGCGCATCATCAACAGTTTTGGCGACTGGCTGCAGGACGAGCAGCTGCAGATCCACTATCAGCCCCGTGACTGTGCGATCCCCACCGAGATCAGCGTGCCCCGCGACCCATCGGCCATTGCCTATCCCGCGGCGCTGTTCCTGCTGTGCAACCGCCACCAGGAGCAGCAGTGCCTGAGCTTCGACAACCTGTGCCTGAACCCGACGCGCCTGGGCTTCTTCAACTGGCTGCTGGCCTGCGGCTTCAACCTGACGCTGGAAGTGGACAGCATTCGCCATGGCGAGCCGGTGGGGCGTCTGCTGCTGCGCGGCGGTGGCCGACCCAGGGCCCACGACTTGCGCGACAAGCATCAGTTCCACGCGATGATCGACGAGGTGCCGCTGGCCCTGGCCATCAGCTGCGTGCTGCCGGGAAGTGCGACCTTCAGTGACCTTTACGAACTGACCTTCAAGGAGTCGGACCGGATCGCCGCCACCCGCAGCATGCTCAATGCCCTGGGCCTGGACTATCGGGTCGAGGGCTACGACGTGCACGTGTCGGGCGGGCAGACACCGCGGGTGCAAGGGGCGATCCCGACCTTCGGTGACCATCGCCTGTCGATGACCGCTCACGTATTGCTGCTGGCCCACGGGCTCAAGGCCACCATCCTCGAAGGGCATTGCTACCAGACTTCCTTTCCAGGGTTCGCCCAATGCCTGGATCGCCTGACCGGACGGGAGGCCTGATGCGCGCCGATTGCTACACACTCACCGCCTGTGGCGCCAATGGCGTGATCGCCCTTGAGGCGCCGCTCGCCGCACTGGCGGCCACCGAAGTGCGGGTGGCGGTGGACTATTCCATGGTCAGCCCGGGGACCGAGCGCCACTACCTGCAGCAGGTTCGCGAGACGGGCGAGCAGTTGCCACTGGGCTATTGCGCGGTCGGGGTGGTTCACGCAGTGGGGGCCAAGGTTGCAGGCTTGCAACCGGGGGACCGGGTGGTGGCCATGGGCTGGAAGATCGCCACCCATTCCAACTGGATCCAGGTGCCGCAGCGCCTGGTGTGCAAGGTGCCGCCATCACTGACTCAGGACCAGGCGATTCTCGCCACCCTGGGCGCCACGGCCGTGCATGCGGTGGACCGTGCGCAATTGCAGGCGGGGGAACAGATCCTGGTGGTGGGCATGGGCCTGGTGGGCAAGATGCTCGGCCTGGTGGCGGCCTGTCATGACGCGCAGATCTGGGTGGCCGACCTGAACCCGGCCGCCATCGATCCGGGCCTGCCGGTGCGGGTGCTCGACCTGCTGGCCGAGCCTGGGGCGATGGCCGGGCGCTTCACCCGGATCTTCCTGTGCATCGATGGCGATATCAGCGCCTTGTTTCCGCGCTTGCTGGCCCTGCTCAATCCGGAGGGTAACGGGCAGACCCGTTCGCGGCTGGTGAATGTCGGGCGAGTCAGCCTGACCCTGGAGCTCTCGCCGCAAATGGGCAACATCGACATCGTCAACGTTTCCCGCTGCGGCAACGGTTATCGCGACGACGCTTACCATCATGGCCTCAAGAACGTGCAGTGTCCGTTAGGAGAGGCCACGGTTGAGCGCAACATCGCGCGTTGCCTCGACTATCTGGTGACCGGCAAGGCCTGGCTGGAGCACTTGCGGCGAGTCGAGATGGACCTGGAGCAGGCGTTGCAGACCTACAACTCAGAGGCGTTCTTCGCCCCTGGAATCAACCTGATCAAGCACAGGGACGATTAACGGCATGGGCCATCTATCTATAGCTTCGCGCCTGGATGAAGTCTTCGCTCGCCACGCCACGGACACCGCGCTGAGCTGCAACGGCGCACGGCTCAGCTACCGAGAGCTGGAGCAGCGCTCGGCTGCTGTGGCGGCGCGGCTGCTGGGCCTCGGCCTGTCACCGGGCAGCACCCTGGGCCTGGAAGTGGAGCGTTCGATCGAGCAACTGGTGCTGCTGGTGGGCATGGTCCGGGCAGGCCTGTCGTACTGCTATCTGGACCGCAGCAATCCGCCCCAGTGGAACCAGTCGGTCTGTGAGCGCAGCGGCGTGCATTGGCGCATCACTCAGGAGGCTGCCGGTGGCCCCGGGTATCTGGCACTGGAGCCATTGCTGGCGCCGACGGACGAGAGGCCGTGCTGGCCGCAGCTAACCGGTGCCGAGCCGGTGTACGTGAACTTTTCCAGCGGCACTACTGGCGCACCGAAGATCATTCCCTGCACCCATCGCGGGGTGTTGGGCTTTTGCGACCGCCCGCGACACTTTCCGTTGCAGCCGGGTTTTCGCATGCTCTATGCCTCGAACCTGACCTTCGATGCCTCGCAGTTCGAGATCTGGACCGCGCTGCTCAATGGCGGCGAGCTGCATATTCATGTCCCCGGTCCACTGACCCTCGGGCACCTGCGGCGTTACATCCATGACGCCGGGGTCGACAGCCTGTGGCTGACCTCGACCCTGTTCAACACCTTCATCGACATCGATCGCGACTGGCTGCGGGGTGTCCAGCGGCTGATGGTCGGCGGCGAGGTGCTGTCCGCGGGGCATATCCAGCAGGCCTATGCCGCCGCCGACGGGCTGACGCTGTACAACGGTTATGGCCCCACGGAAAACACCATGGGCACCTGTGTCTATGCCATTCCCCGGGACTTTGACTGCACCCGGGAGATTCCTATCGGCCATGGCGTGGACGATGCTGTCTTGCTGCTGGTGCGCGCCGACGGGCAGGAATGCGATGTGGATGAGCCCGGTGAATTGCTGATTGCCGGAGATGGGCTGTCCCCCGGTTATCTTGGGGACGCGGCGCTGACCCGGGAGCGCTTCATCGAACGGCCGTGGCAGGGGCAGACGCTGCGTTGCTACCGCAGTGGTGATCTGGTTTCCCGCGATGGCCAGGGGCTGTATCACTTTCACGGCCGCAGCGATGACCAGATCAAGTTGCGTGGCCAGCGCCTGTCGTTGACTGAGGTGGCTGCGGCCTTCAAGCGTTATCCGGGAATGCTCGACTGTGCGGTACTGCTGGATGATCTGGGGAGCGAGGCGCAGTTGCTGCTGGTGTACCTGGAAGCCCCCGGTGTCGAACCTGGGGCGCTGGCCGAGTATGGTCGGCAACGCCTGCCGCCGTTCATGTTGCCGCAGCGCTTTGTCGGGCTTGAACGCTTTCCCCTGCGGGCGTCCGGCAAGCTGGATATCGCTGAACTGAAGCAGCGCCTGTGCGGCGAGCATCGGCCCCGGGACGTGGACGATTCGGCAGCGGGGCGTTTTCTCGCGCGCTTTGGCGTGTTGGCTCATGACCGTCAGCGCAGTTTCTTCGACAACGGAGGCAACTCACTGGGGGCAATCAAGCTGGTGGATACGGTGAACCGGCACCTGGGCCGGGAGGGCCTGGGCCTGGAACAGTTCTACCGCATGAGCAGCCTGCAGCAGTTGCTGGACTGGCTGCAGGCGCAGCCCGTTTTGGCGTCGTTGCTGGAAAGGGGCACCGAGCAGTACTACGTCACGCCGCTGCAGCAGGAGTCCCTGTCCGAAGCCCATGCAGGGTTTTCGATCAACAGCCACCTGGGGCGTTTTGCCGTGCTCCGCGCCACCTCCGCCAGCCAGGCCCGGGAGGTGTTGCGCAACGTTCCCGAGCCGTTGCAGGCGGCTGGCGACAGTCGCTGGATCGGCCTGAACAAGAGCCAGCTGTCGATGGTGTATGCCGAGCTGTTGCACAAGGACCTGCGGGCCAACAACGTGCTCTATCTGTTCCGGCCCGAGCAGTTGCCGGCCGCCGGGCTGGACCTGGCGACGCTGGCCCAGGGGCTGAAGCAGCGTTATCCGCTAGCGGGCTGTCGAGTGGCCCGGGTCGAGGGCGAGTACTGTTTCGACCTGGCTCCCGAGCCGCCGGCGCGCCTGTGGCTGGACCCTGTCGCGGAGTTCCCCAGCCAGGAGGCCTGCGTGGAACACTTCCTCCAGCGGCCGCTGTCGTTGTTCGAACAGGACCTGTGCAGCTTGTTCAAGGTGCGCATCGACGGCGTCCTGCACTTGGGGCTGTGGCTGCATCACATTCTCGGCAACCACGTTGGACAACTGAGCCTGCTGCGCAGCGTTGAGCAGTTGGCGCAGGACCCGCAGTTGATAGCGGAGGGGCCGGATTTTTCCTTTATCGGTAACAACCTGATGCAGGTCGAGGACTATGAGCACCTGGCAGATGGCGGCACCGAGGCCTGGGAGCAGGAGGCCGAGGAGTATGCGCCGCTGGCCGATGTCGTAGCGCCGGTGGCCACCGCCCAGCCGGTACAGATGCGGACGCGGTTGGCCATGGACCCGCTGAAGCTGGCCTCGCCACAACGTCTGTTCCACCTGTTGCAGGCGTTTCGCCAGGGCTGCGTCGTGGGACTGGGGATTGAGGCGCCGATTGTCAATCTGCTGTTCGCCTGGGCCGAGCAGGCGGTGATCAGCGGTTTCTCCACTTACACCGTGCCGGTGCCGCTGACAGCGGGGCGATTTGCCCAGGGTTGCGAGCCGCAAGCCACCATGGACTACCTGAATGACAAGCTGGCCCGAGCGGTGCTCGGCTATGAGGAGATACTGGTTGCGCTGGGCTTGTATGGCTTTGCCCCGGCGTTCCTGTGCAACTTCGTCGAGCTGCCGGCCAGTGATGCACAGTGGCTGCAAACCCGGATCGCCAACCCGGTCACTGAGTGGCCCAAGACCCTGCTTGACCTGACGGTGGTCAAGTCGGCTCAGGGCTGCGACGTGCTGCTCAACAGCTATTTGCCAGAGCCGCAGGCCCGGGCCTTCCTGGAGTCTTTTGTTGCGGCGGGGGAACGGGGATGAAGCTGATCTGCTTTCCCGACTTTGTCGGCCATCCGATCTGTTTTTCCGCCCTGGGGAGGGCGCTCAAGGGGCGGGTGTCGCTGGTGCAGGTCAACTACAGCGACTACTGGCCCTATTCCAGTGTCGGCGCCCTGGCCCGAAACATTGCCCAGGAGCACGACCTGAATACAGTGGACGCGGTGCTGGGTTACTCATTCGGCGCCTATGTGGCCGCTTGTTGCGTGGCACGGCGGGGCCTGGCGAGTGCGCCGCAGCCCGTATTGCTGGTGGACCCGCCACGGCTGTCCGAGCTACGAGGACTGGACCCGGCCGCCATTGCTCAACGCCTGGAAGCCGACCCGCAGTACGCCTATATCGACGACTTGGTGGATGCACAGTTGGTCAGCCGCGACTGTGTCCACGGCAATATCCTGCTGCTCTCTGAGTGGCAGGCCGTGTCGCTGAAGGGGCGCGCGGTGGATGTGCTGCTATCTGCTGGCCGCAGCGCCGAGGCGCTGGCCCAGGGCTTGGGCCTCGATCCGGCCCAGGACAATCGCTACTGGCGGGATGAGCGGAGTCACCATGCTTCAGTGATCAATAGTCCTGATGTGGCGACCTGGCTTCTGGATCGCAGCGCTCTGCCGCGAATCGCTTGGTGAGCGGTTGTGGGCTGTTCGAGGCGGGTGAAGTTCCCGTCGGGTCGTTCCTTGCACCTCCTGGTGGTGCATGCCGGACCGGGGCTGGGTAGTGTTCGGCCCGACCGACGGTCCAGGCGCGTCTTGAACGCGCCCGGGGCAGATACGGAGCCAGCGGGGCAGGGCGTGGCTGTTGGGCAGAATAGGCTTTTGAATACCCTGGATATTCTGTAGCCTTGCGCGGCTCCAATGCTGTCCGTACCTGATGAACTCACTCTCCCGGCGGGGCCCTAAGCGGTCCGGAGCCGGTGGTATACTCGACTTTCGCGCCCAAGCGCCTGCAGGTCTTGCGAACATGACGCAAATTTCTGAACGCCTTCTGGTTCAAGCCCACCTCGACGCCAAGCAGCCCAAACCCTTGAGCGCTGAGCAAGAGGCCCATCTGCGTACCGCCATCGCTGCCGAGCTCAAGGCTCAGGATGCGGTGCTGGTTGCACATTTCTATTGTGATCCGGTGATTCAGGCCCTGGCCGAAGAAACCGGTGGCTGTGTTTCCGACTCCCTGGAAATGGCGCGCTTCGGCAATGCCCATCCGGCCAAGACCGTCGTGGTTGCCGGTGTCCGCTTCATGGGGGAAACGGCGAAGATTCTCAATCCTGAAAAACGCGTGCTGATGCCGACGCTGGAAGCCACTTGCTCTCTCGATCTGGGTTGCCCGGTGGATGAGTTCTCGGCTTTTTGCGATCAGCACCCCGAGCGTACCGTGGTGGTGTATGCCAACACCTCGGCAGCGGTCAAAGCCCGCGCCGATTGGGTGGTCACCTCCAGCTGCGCCCTGGAGATCGTCGAAAGCCTGATGGATAACGGCGAGAAGATCATCTGGGGGCCGGACAAGCACCTGGGTACTTACATCCAGCGCCAGACCGGTGCCGACATGCTGCTCTGGGACGGTGCATGCATCGTTCATGAAGAGTTCAAGTCCAAGCAACTGGAAGACATGAAGGCGCTGTACCCAGAGGCGGCGATCCTGGTGCACCCGGAGTCCCCCAGTTCGGTGATCGATCTGGCTGACGCGGTTGGCTCCACCAGCCAGTTGATCGCGGCCGCGCAGCGCTTGCCGAACAAGACCTTCATCGTCGCTACCGACCGCGGCATCTTCTACAAGATGCAGCAGCTGTGCCCGGACAAGGTGTTCATCGAGGCGCCTACTGCCGGTAACGGCGCGGCGTGCCGCAGTTGTGCCCATTGCCCGTGGATGGCCATGAATACCCTTGAGCGCACCTTGCAGTGCCTGCAGCAGGGCAGCAACGAGATCCATGTGGACCCGGCGCTGATCCCTAATGCGGTTCGGCCGCTCAAGCGCATGCTGGACTTTACCCAGGCGGCGCGGATGAAACTGGCGGGTAACGCCTGATCGGTTTTCTCCCGTGGTCATGAAAACGCCCCGATCTGTCGGGGCGTTTTTGTGAGTGGCGGGCTATTTCTTTTTCTTGGGGATACGCACCAGCTGGGTATTGGAATAGATGTCGTGCCAGCTGCGTTTCTGCTTGTCCACCAGCACCCAGAAGAAGCCCAGGCCCGCGCACAGCCAGGACGCGATGGACACCATGAAACGCAACAGCGCCTGCCACAGGCTGATGCGGCTGCCATCGGCGTTCTGCACCCGAATGCCCCAGACTTGCATGCCCAGGGTCTGTCCGGAATGGGTCCAGAACTTGGCGAAGAAACCGAACAGCACGAACAGCAGTACGGTTGAGTACAGTGGATCGCCGTCCAGGGCTCCAGACTCGGTCAGGGCGCGCATCCGCGTTTCGCCGATGATTTGCATCTGGATCAGTTTGTAGAGGCCGCCCGTGACAATCAGCAGGGCGACGCAGAGTAGAAAATCATAGAACATCGCTGCCAGGCGACGACCCAGACCAGCGGCGGGGAATTCGCCTTGGGGGCTTAGCAGATGTTTCGACATGACAGGCTCTCGACTGAAAAAAGAAGCCATTTTACGGAATTGCGCGCACAAAAAAGCCCCTGATGTCAGCATCAGGGGCTTTTTCGTTACAGACGATTAAGCTTCTGCTTGTACTTCGTCAGCCTGCATGCCTTTCTGGCCTTGCACAGCGATGAAGGTCACTTTTTGGCCTTCTTTCAGGCTCTTGAAGCCGTTGCCCTGAATGGCGCGGAAGTGTACGAACAGATCCGGACCGCTTTCTGGAGTGATAAAACCAAAACCTTTCTCGTCGTTAAACCACTTGACGGTACCGCTCTGACGTTGGGACATTTCTTATTTCCTTTGACGCTAAAAAATTAATGACAGTCTCTTCCTCATGAAAGAGTACTGGGCTGGGTTGCAGGAAAGTAAGAGACGTCGAACGGGTTGTAGCAAACTTGTTAGCTACTGCCCAGGTCACGATTCCAAGCGACCCATGCAAACACAGTGGGGAAACTCTACGCCAACTATGGGAGAAAAAACAAGCCCCGCGAAGCCCCGGTTTTACTCAGCTTTCCGAGGTTTGGCGGAACTAGCGTGCAGGGCTTATTCGATAGAGTTGTTCAATTGTTTTCGGGCGTTATAAGTAGCGTTCAGTATCGAAAATATGCACTGTTTTATGGCGGTTGCGTTACAGATTAGTGCACTTCTAACGCAACCGCGTTACTTATAGAAACAGTCCTTTAGCCACGGTAGTAGCGTTGTGGCACGAATGGCATTTTGCTTACAAGCATTGGCACCTTTTTCCCACGAACTATCGCAGCAACCGGCGTATCAAGTGCACTGTGCTTCACGTCGAGGTAACCCATGGCCAATGGACCGCCCAAGGTGGGGCCGAAGCCGCCGCTGCAGACGCTACCGATGATGTTGCCTTCGGCGTCGACGATTTCCGCGCCTTCTCGTACCGGTGTCCGTTCCTGTGGCAGCAGGCCGACGCGTTTGCGACTGACGCCATCTTGCTGTTGGGCAAAGATCGCCTGGGCGCCTGGGAAACCGCCAGCCCTGGCACCATCGGCACGGCGGACCTTGGAGATAGCCCACAGCAGGCTGGCCTGGATCGGCGTGGTGTCGCTGTTCATATCGTGGCCATACAGGCACAGGCCGGCTTCCAGGCGCAGGGAGTCACGGGCGCCCAGCCCAATGGCCGCCACTTCCGGCTCGGCCAACAGCGCCCGGGCTAGTTTTTCCGCCTGATCAGCCGGTACCGAGATTTCGAAGCCGTCCTCCCCGGTGTAACCCGAACGGCTGACAAAACAGTCGGCGCCCAGCACCTGCACCGGCTTGAACTGCATGAAGGTCATCTGCGCCACTTCCGGCGCCAGGCGTGCCAGTACGGTGACTGCTGCCGGTCCTTGCAGTGCCAGCAGGGCGCGTTCTTCGAACAGGGGTTGGATGTCGCATTGATCGCCGATGTGCTGGCGCAGATGGGCCAGGTCCTGCTCCTTGCACGCGGCGTTGACCACCAGGAACAGTTGCCCGTCGCCCAGGTTGGCGACCATCAGGTCATCGAGGATACCGCCCTGTTCGTTGGTGAACATGGCGTAGCGCTGCATGCCCACCGGCAAGTCGATGATGTCTACCGGCACCAGGGTTTCCAGGGCCTTGGCGGCATTGGCGCCGCTCAAGCGGATCTGCCCCATGTGGGACACATCGAACAGACCAGCGTGCTCACGGGTGTGCTGATGCTCTTTCATTACCCCAAGCGGGTACTGCACCGGCATGTCGTAGCCGGCGAACGGCACCATGCGGGCGCCGAGTTCCAGGTGCAGGCTGTGCAATGGGGTTTTCAACAGTGTTTCGGTGGACATGGGCAACTCCTGAAAAATGTGCGGATGCGTCGCTTGGGCATCAGCACTCGATAATGTTCACGGCCAGACCGCCACGGGCGGTTTCCTTGTATTTGCTTTTCATGTCGGCGCCGGTCTGGCGCATGGTGCGAATGACCTTGTCCAGGGAGACGAAATGCTGCCCGTCACCCCGCAGGGCCATGCGCACCGCGTTGATGGCTTTGACCGAACCCATGGCGTTGCGCTCGATGCAGGGCACTTGCACCAGGCCGCCAATCGGGTCGCAGGTCAATCCGAGATTGTGTTCCATGCCGATTTCCGCGGCGTTCTCCACCTGCTGCACGCTGCCTCCGAGGACTTCGCACAAGGCCCCGGCCGCCATTGAGCAGGCCACGCCCACTTCGCCCTGGCAGCCGACTTCGGCGCCGGAGATCGAGGCGTTTTCCTTGTACAGAATGCCGATGGCCGCAGCCGTGAGGAGAAAACGCACCACCCCGTCTTCGTTGGCCCCGGGGATGAAGCGCATGTAGTAATGCAGCACCGCCGGAATGATTCCGGCCGCGCCATTGGTAGGGGCGGTGACCACTCGCCCGCCGTTGGCGTTTTCTTCATTCACCGCCAGGGCGTAGAGGTTGACCCAGTCCAGTACTGACAGGGCATCGCGCAGTGCCGCTTCCGGGTGTTTGCACAGTTGGCGATGCAAGGCGGCAGCGCGGCGCTTGACCTTGAGCCCGCCGGGCAGAATCCCTTCATTGCGACAACCGGCGTCCACGCAGTCCTGCATCACCTGCCAGATCTTCAGCAGTCCGGCACGGGTTTCCGCTTCCGGGCGCCAGGCGCTTTCGTTGGTCAGCATCACCTGGCTGATGGACAAGCCGTAGGTGCTGCAGTGCTGCAGCAGCTCCTTGGCGTTCCTGAAAGGAAAGGTCAAGCGAGTGGTGTCTTCGACGATACGGTCGGCGCCGGCGGCGTCTTCGTCGACCACGAAACCGCCGCCAACGGAGTAGTACTCACGGCTGCGGATCTGCAGACCGGCGCTATCGAAGGCACGGAAAATCATGCCATTGGGGTGATAGGCCAGGGGTTTGCGGATCATTGCCAGGTGTTCTTTCTCGTTGAACGCAATGCTGTGTTCGCCGAGCAGATCGATACGTCCGCTGCTGCGTATTTGCTGCAGGCGTGCGGCGATATTTTCGGTGTTCACGGTGTCCGGGTGTTCACCTTCCAGGCCCAGCAGCACGGCCTTGTCGCTGCCATGGCCTTTACCAGTGGCGCCCAGCGAGCCGTACAGCTCGACTTTGACGCAGGTGGTGCTGGCCAGCAGTTGATCGCGCCGCAGGCCTTCGACAAAACGCGCTGCTGCGCGCATCGGGCCGACGGTGTGGGAACTGGAGGGGCCGATGCCAATCTTGAACAGGTCGAACACGCTCAGGGACATGTTGGTTCTCCGGTTTCTTATTGTAGTGATCGGCAAGCAGGCATTTGCAGGAGCGGGCTTGCCCGCGATTCAGGCGCCGCTGCTCTGCCCGATTGATGCGTTATTGCTCATCGCCGGCGAGCCGGCTCCTACAGGTATACGCGGTATCTGCAGGGGCACGGCTCTCCTGTGATGGACGGCTTAGGCGTCCTGGTAGCTTTCGATCGACGGGCAGGCGCACACCAGGTTGCGGTCGCCAAACACGTTGTCGACCCGGCCAACCGGCGGCCAGTACTTGCCTTCGATCAGCGATGCCACTGGGTACACGGCCTGCTCGCGGCTGTACGGATGGGACCATTCGCCCACCAGTTCTGCTGCCGTGTGCGGAGCGTTCTTCAGCGGGTTGTCGTCCTTGTCCAGAGTGCCGTTTTCCACGGCGCGGATTTCCTCGCGGATGCGGATCATGGCGTCGCAGAAGCGGTCCAGTTCTTCCTTGGATTCGCTTTCGGTCGGTTCGATCATCAGGGTACCGGCTACCGGGAACGACATGGTCGGCGCGTGGAAGCCAAAATCGATCAGGCGCTTGGCCACGTCATCGACGCTGATGCCGCTGCTGTCTTTCAAAGGACGCAGGTCGAGGATGCATTCGTGGGCCACCAGGCCGTTGCTGCCGGTGTAGAGCACGGGGTAGTGCTCTTCCAGGCGCCGGGAAATGTAGTTGGCATTGAGGATCGCCAGCTGCGATGCGCGCTTGAGGCCGGCGCCGCCCATCATGCGGATGTACATCCAGGTGATCGGCAGGATGCTGGCGCTGCCGAACGGTGCGGCACACACCGCGCCTGTCTTGTTTTCCAGCGCCGCGTGGCCCGGCAGGAAAGGCGCCAGGTGCGATTTGACGCCGATCGGGCCAACCCCCGGACCGCCACCACCGTGGGGAATGCAGAAGGTCTTGTGCAGGTTCAGGTGGGACACATCGCCACCGAATTTGCCCGGCGCGCAGAGGCCGACCATGGCGTTCATGTTGGCGCCATCGATGTACACCTGGCCGCCGTTGTCATGAATGATGCCGCAGATTTCGCGGATGCCTTCTTCGAACACACCGTGGGTCGACGGGTAAGTGATCATCAGCGCGGCGAGGTGTTCGCGGTGCTCGATGGCCTTGGCCCGCAGGTCTTCAATATCGACGTTGCCGCGGGCGTCGCAGGCGGTGACCACCACGCGCATGCCGGCCATGTTGGCGGTGGCCGGGTTGGTGCCGTGGGCCGAGGAAGGAATCAGGCAGATGTCGCGACGGTCATCGCCACGACTCTGGTGATAGGCGCGGATGGCCAGGAGACCGGCGTACTCACCCTGGGAGCCGGCGTTGGGCTGCAGGGAGACGGCGTCGTAGCCGGTGGCGGCGCAGAGCATGGCTTCCAGCTCGGTGGTCAGTTGCTGGTAGCCAGCACTCTGCTCGGCCGGAGCGAAGGGGTGCAGAGCACCGAACTCGGCCCAGGTGATCGGGATCATCTCGCTGGCGGCGTTGAGCTTCATGGTGCAGGAACCCAGCGGGATCATGGTGCGATCCAGGGCCAGGTCCTTGTCCGCCAATTTGCGCAGGTAGCGCATCAGCTCGGTTTCCGAGTGATAGCGGTTGAACACCGGGTGGCTGAGGATCGCCGACTGACGGACCAGGGCGGCGGGGATGCTGCTGGTGACCGCAGCCGCCAGGGCGGCGAAGTCCGGCGCGGCCTTGCCTTCGCCCAGCAGGTTCCACAGGCCTTCAACGTCGGCCTGGGTGGTGGTTTCGTCCAGGGACAGGCCCAGGCGCTCGGCGTCGATCACCCGCAGGTTGATGCCTCGGGCATGAGCCTTGTCGTGCAGCGCGGCGGTATCGGCACCGGTGCGCAGGCTCAGGGTGTCGAAGAAGTTGTCCTGCTCCACGGCCAGCCCCAGATCCTTCAGGCCCTTGGCCAGGATCGCGGTCAGTTGGTGGATGCGCTGGGCAATCTGGATCAGGCCTTTGGGGCCGTGGTACACGGCGTACATGCTGGCGATGTTGGCCAGCAGGACCTGGGCGGTGCAGATGTTGCTGGTGGCCTTTTCACGGCGGATATGCTGCTCGCGGGTCTGCATGGCCAGGCGCAGGGCCGGTTTGCCGAAACGGTCTACAGAGACACCGACCAGACGGCCCGGCATGTCGCGCTTGAAGGCATCGCGAGTGGAGAAGTAAGCCGCATGCGGACCACCGAAGCCCAGCGGCACGCCGAAGTGCTGGGCGCTGCCGATGGCCACGTCGGCACCGAACTCGCCCGGCGGGGTCAGCAGGGTCAGGGCCAGCAGGTCGGCGGCCACGGCCACCAGGGCGTTGGCAGCGTGGAAGCGCTCGGCCAGTTCGCGGTAGTCGAACAGGTCGCCGTTGCTCGCCGGATATTGCAGCAGAGCACCGAAGAACGGGCTGACATCGGTCAGTTTGCGCTCATCGCCAACCACCACGTTGATCCCCAAGGGCTCGGCACGAGTGCGCAGTACGTCCAGGGTTTGCGGGTGGCAATGCACGGAAGCGAAGAAGGCGTGGCTGCCCTTGTTCTTGCTCAGGCGCTTGCAGAAAGTCATGGCTTCGGCGGCGGCAGTGCCTTCGTCCAGCAGCGAGGCGTTGGCGATCGGCAGGCCGGTCAGGTCGCTGATCAGGGTCTGGAAGTTCAGCAGGGCTTCCAGGCGACCTTGGGAGATTTCTGGCTGGTAGGGGGTGTAGGCGGTGTACCAGGCCGGGTTTTCCAGCAGGTTGCGCAGGATCGGCGAAGGCGTGTGACAGCTGTAGTAGCCCTGGCCGATGTAGGTCTTGAACAGTTGGTTCTTGGCGGCGATGGCCTTGATCGAGGCCAGGGCCTGGGCTTCGCTCTGGCCCTGACCCAGGTCCAGCACGTTGGTGCCCTTGATGCTGTCGGGAATCACGCTGGCGCTCAGGGCTTCCAGGGAGTCGAAGCCCAGGCTGTTGAGCATGGCTTGCTCATCGCCCTGGCGCGGACCGATGTGGCGCGCGATGAATTCGTTGGCGGTAGTCAGGTTGACGGTCATGACGGGCTCCTCAGGCTTCAGCGCTGGCTTTGATCAGGCGGTCGTAGGCGTCCTGATCCAGCAGTTGGCCGACAGCAGCGGCATCGGCGGGAATGAAGCGGAAGAACCAGCCTTCACCCAGCGGATCTTCGTTGACCAGTTCCGGGCTGTCTTCCAGGGCCGGGTTGGTGGCGACCACTTCACCGTCCAGGGGCATGTACACGCCGCTGGCGGCCTTTACCGATTCCACGGTGGCGGCTTCGGCGCCCTTGTCGTAGCTCTGCAGCTCCGGCAGTTGCACAAACACCACATCACCCAGAGCGTTCTGGGCGAAAGCCGTGATGCCGACGGTGACACTGCCATCCGCTTCGCTACGCAGCCATTCGTGATCTTCAGTAAAACGCAACTCGCTCATGGAAACTCCTCAAGGGCCAGACTCGTCTGGTGGACGCGATTGAATGCTCGTGCAGGGCCGAGCCGAATGGCAATGTCCATAGCAAGAACACGGCCAATAAATACTTAATCCTTTAAAAACAATGGCTTGAGCGTTTTTCTCTTTGGCCTGAAATTTTCGCGTGTAGCGAAATCGCTACACCTGATGCTGTAGAAAAAAGGCTTTGAGGATCAAAGCCTTGCACGGCAGCGATTACAAGGCTGTGTAGCGAAATCGTTCCGCTGTAGCGCTTTCAGTACAGTTGCAGGTCGTTTCTAGAACGGTAGACGCGGCGGGGAGGTAGGAGCTGGCTTGCCAGCGAAAGCACCCTTAAGAGCGACACAGGGCTTGAGGGCCTCTTCGCCGGCGAGCCGGCTCCTACGGGTGAGGGGGCAGGTCAGGCCTTGCTGGGGATGCCGTATTTGCGCAGGCGATGGGCGATGGCGGTATGGGAGGTCTGCAGGCGGTTGGCCAGTTGCCGGGTCGAAGGGTAGTTGCTGTAGAGGTTTTCCAGCAGTTCCTTCTCGAAGGCTTCCACTGCCTGTTCCAGGCTCTCGACTTCGGTATCGTTCTGTCGTGCCACCGAGGTGCCGGCGATGTCCAGGTCGCCGATATCCACCAGGTTGCTTTCGCAGATCGCAGCGGCGCGAAAGATCACGTTTTGCAACTGCCGCACGTTGCCCGGCCAGCGGTTGCCCAGCAGGGCGGGGTAGGTGCCCGGGGTCAGGCGACACACCGGGCGCTGGATCTGCGCGCAGGCCTGCTGCATGAAGTAGCGGGCCAGCAGCAGGATGTCCTGGCCACGTTCGCGCAGCGGCGGCACTTCGACATTCAATACGTTGAGGCGGTAGAACAGGTCTTCGCGGAAGCTGCCTTCGCCGACCATCTTTTCCAGGTCACGATGGGTGGCGCTGAGGATGCGCACATTGACCTTGATCTCGCGATCGCCACCGACCCGGCGAAAACTGCCGTCATTGAGAAAACGCAGCAGCTTGGCTTGCAGGTAAGGCGACATCTCGCCGATCTCATCGAGAAACACCGTGCCCTGGTTGGCCAGCTCCATCAGGCCCGGCTTGCCGCCGCGCTGGGCCCCGGTAAAGGCCCCGGGGGCGTAGCCGAACAGTTCGCTCTCGGCGAGGTTTTCCGGCAGTGCTGCGCAGTTCAAGGCCAGGAAGGGCGCACTGTGCCGAGCGCTGATGGCGTGGCAGGCGCGGGCCACCAGCTCTTTGCCGGTGCCGGTTTCCCCTTGGATCAACAGCGGTGCATCCAGGGCCGCGACCCGTTGGGCCCGGGCCTTGAGCGTGCGAATTGCCGGGGATTCGCCGAGCAGGGCATCGAAGCCTTCGGCGTGATCATGGTGCAGGGCCGAGAGTCGCTCGCCGATGCGGTTGGGTTGATACAGGGTCAGCAGCGCGCCGGCATCGGTAATGGGCGTGGCGTCCAGCAGCAGCGTCTGTCCGTTGACCATGATTTCCCGCAGCGGCAGGCGAAAACCGTTTTCCAGCAGGGCCTCCAGCAGTGCGGCATCGGCAAACAGTTCGGCGACGCTTTCTCCCGCCGGTTCACGGCCATACAGGGCGATCAGCGCCGGGTTGGCCAGCAATACCTTGCCGGCACTATCCAGGGCCAGTACCGGATCGGTCATGGCCGCCAGCAAGGCGTCCAACTGCAAGTGGCGACGCTGGCCGGGCAGGATATCGACCACCGTTACCGCCTGCACGCCCTGTACGTTGAACAGCGCATCACGCAACTCTTCCAGTACCTGGGGGCTCAGGGTCGGGGCGTCGATATAGACGTTGGGCGGCACCATCTCCACCGCATCCAGGTTGAGATTGCGTCCGCCCAGCAGGGCCAGGACTTCCTGGGTAATGCCGACGCGGTCGATGAAACTGACGTGGATACGCATGGGATGACAGAAGATTCTGGGACACTGAAGTGCGCCAGTATGCCTTGGGCGAGGGCCTTAGTCGAAATCGGTGGGGCGTTGTAGGAGCCGGCTTGCCGGCGAAGGCGGACCAGATCCCCAGGCATGGCGGTGGTCATTTCGCCGGCAAGCCGGCTCCTACGGAAGGGGGGTCATGCCAGGTGTTCGGGGTTGATCGGGTCGCCGGGCTTGACGTTCAGTTGCTTGCGTACGTCTTCGAACATCTCGTCGTAGTACTTGTGCATGGAGGCAATGCTGGCGCTCTTGGGCAAGCCGTACTGTTGGGCGATGCGGGTGGCGTGACGGGCGAAGTCAAAGGCCAGGTCCTTGGCCAGGAAGAACTGCTCTTTCAAGGATTTGTCTTCAATGGTGCCGTGCAGGGTGAACAGCATGCCATGACCCTCCTTGGGGTCCTGGGCCAGTTCGTAGTCGATGCACAGGTTGTAGCTGAAGTCGTCCTTGCTCAGCGCATGGCGCTCTATATGCAGGTGACCGGGCTCAAACATGGCCATAGGCGTCTCTCCTCCAGGGCTTTGAATGAGGGCAGGCAGCGGGCCTGCCCCGTGTTCTCACAGCAAGCGTCTTACAGGTAGCTGATGCCGGTTTTCGCTGTGCTGATGCGGGTGCCGGCCTTGCCCTGGACGATCGCTTCGATGTCCGAGAGTGAACCGATCACCGCGACTTTGCCAGTGTGCCGGGCAAATTCGCAGGCGGCCTGGACCTTGGGCCCCATGGAGCCGGCGGCAAATCCCAGCTTGTCCATTTCATCCGGGTGGGCCTGGGCGATGGCCTTCTGGGTCGGCTTGCCGAAGTCGATGAATGCCGCGTTGACGTCGGTGGCGATCACTAGCAGATCGGCTTCGAGTTGCTCGGCCAGCAGCGCCGAACACAGGTCCTTGTCGATCACCGCCTCGATGCCCTTGAGCTTGCCGTCCTCGCCGTACATCGTCGGAATGCCGCCACCGCCGGCGCAGATCACGATGCTGCTCTTTTCCAGCAGCCACTTGATCGGGCGGATCTCGAAGATGCGCTTGGGTTTCGGGCTGGCCACCACCCGGCGGTACTTGTCGCCGTCCGGGGCAATGGCCCAGCCTTTCTCCTTGGCCAGCTTCTCGGCCTCTTCCTGGCTGTAGACCGGGCCGATGGGCTTGGTCGGGTTCTTGAAGGCCGGGTCCTTGGCGTCCACTTCCACCTGGGTCAGCAAGGTGGCGAAGGGCACCTCGAAGTCCAGCAGGTTGCCCAGTTCCTGTTCGATGATGTAGCCGATCATGCCTTCGGTCTCGGCACCGAGCACGTCCAGCGGGTAGGGCGAAACCTGGGTGTAGGCGGCGGCCTGCAGCGACAGCAGGCCCACTTGCGGGCCATTGCCGTGAGCAATCACCAACTGGTTGCCGGGATGGATCTTGGCGATCTGTTCGGTGGCGATGCGGATATTGGCGCGTTGGTTGTCCGCGGTCATGGGTTCACCACGGCGGAGCAGGGCGTTACCGCCCAGTGCAACGACGATACGCATAATGCAGTCCTTCTAGAGGTTGCAGGCGCTGGCAAGCCAGCACCTGCAGGGGAGGCGGGTTAGAGGTCGGCCAGGGTCGAAACCAGGATCGCCTTGATGGTGTGCATGCGGTTCTCCGCTTGCTCGAAGGCGATGCAGGCCGGGGACTCAAATACGTCGTCGGTGACTTCGATGCCGTTGGCCAGGTGCGGATACTGCTCGGCGATCTGCTTGCCCACCTTGGTGTCGCTGTTGTGGAAGGCCGGCAGGCAGTGCATGAACTTGGTCCGAGGGTTGCCGGTGGCTTTCATCAGCTGGGCGTTGACCTGGTACGGCAGCAGTTGCTCTATGCGCTCGGCCCAGGCTTCCACCGGCTCGCCCATGGAGACCCAGACGTCGGTGTGGATGAAGTCCACGCCCTTGACCGCGGCCTTCGGGTCTTCGGTGAGGGTGATGCGGGCACCGCTTTCCTCGGCGTATTGCTTGCAGCGCTGCACCAGGTCGTCATGGGGCCACAGCGCCTTGGGCGCGCAGATGCGCACGTCCATGCCGAGCTTGGCGCCCACCAGCAGCAGCGAGTTGCCCATGTTGTTGCGGGCGTCCCCCAGGTAGGCGTAGCTGATCTCGTGGATCGGCTTGTCGGCGTGTTCACGCATGGTCAGCACGTCGGCGATCATCTGGGTTGGGTGGTATTCGTCGGTCAGGCCGTTGAACACCGGGACGCCTGCGAATTTCGCCAGTTCTTCGACGATTTCCTGCTTGAAGCCGCGGTACTCGATGGCGTCGTACATGCGCCCCAGCACCCGGGCGGTGTCCTTCATGCTTTCCTTGTGGCCGATCTGCGACGAGTTGGGGTCGATATAGGTGACGTTGGCGCCCTGGTCATAGGCGGCCACTTCGAAGGCGCAACGGGTGCGGGTCGAGGTCTTTTCGAAGATCAGGGCGATGTTGTTGCCCTTGAGGTGCTGCTGCTCGGTGCCGGTGTACTTGGCGCGCTTGAGGTCACGGGACAGGTCCAGCAGGTAGCGCAGTTCGCGTGGGGTGTGGTGTTCCAGGCTCAGCAGGTTACGGTTGTGGATGTTGAACGCCATGATTAATTTCCTCGGATTCGGTAATCGGTCCGACCGGCGCCGGGTAGGCGCGGTCGGAGAGGGTGTCGTCTAAAGGCTTAGTAGTCGATCGGATCGCGGATGATCGGGCAGGTCATGCAGTGGCCACCGCCACGGCCGCGACCCAGTTCGCCGGCGCTGATGGTGATGACCTCGACCCCGGCCTTGCGCAGCAGGGTGTTGGTGTAGGTGTTGCGGTCGTAGCCGATGACCACGCCCGGCTCCACGGCCACCACGTTGTTGCCGTCGTCCCATTGCTCGCGTTCGGCGGCGAAGCTGTTGCCACCGGTTTCCACCACGCGCAGGGCCTTGAGGTTGAGGGCCTTGGCCACGGTGTCGAGGAAGCTGGTTTCTTCGCGGCGCACGTCAATGCCGCCCGGTTTGCTTTCGTCAGGGCGCAGGCTGAAGGCGACGATCTGGCTCACCACTTCCGGGAAGACTGTGACCAGGTCGCGGTCGCAGAAGCTGAACACGGTATCCAGGTGCATGGCCGCGCGGGACTTCGGCAGGCCGGCAACGATCACCCGTTCCACGGCCTTGTGCTTGAACAGGCTCAGTGCCAGTTGACCGATGGCCTGGCGCGATGAGCGTTCGCCCATGCCGATCAGGACCACGCCATTGCCGATAGGCATCACGTCGCCGCCTTCCAGGGTGGCATTGCCGTGTTCCTGGTCCGGGTCGCCGTACCAGATCTGGAAGTCGGCGTGGGTGAACTCGGGGTGGAATTTATAGATGGCGGTGGTCAGCAGGGTTTCCTGACGTCGCGCTGGCCAGTACATCGGGTTCAGGGTCACGCCGCCATAAATCCAGCAAGTGGTGTCGCGGGTGAACTGAGTGTTGGGCAGCGGCGGCAGGATGAAGCTGGAGTGGCCGAGGAAGTCGCGGAACATCTCGATGGTCTTGCCGCCGAAGCTGCTGGGCAGGTCGTCGGCGGAGACGCCGCCGATGAGGAACTCGGCGACCTTGCGTGGTTCCAGGCTGCGCAGCCACGAGCCGACTTCGTTGACCAGGCCCAGGCCGACCTGATTGGCGGTGATCTTGCGCTCCAGAATCCAGTCCAGGGCTTCGGGGATGGCGACGATGTCGGTCAGCAGGTTGTGCATTTCCAGCACATCAATGTCCCGCTCGCGCATTTTGGTGACGAAGTCGAAATGGTCGCGTTTGGCCTGGGCCACCCACAGCACATCATCGAACAGCAGTTCGTCGCAGTTGTTCGGGGTCAGCCGCTGGTGGGCCAGGCCTGGGGAGCAAACCATGACTTTGCGCAGTTTACCGGCTTCGGAGTGGACGCCGTACTTAACTTTTTCCGTGGTCATTACTGTGATCCTCCAGAGACAAAACAATCGGGGTGTTGCTTGAAAGGCGGTGTTACAGGGTCAGGAAGCCGTCGTAGAGCCCGTAGGCCGCCACCAGGGCGCCTATGACCACCGCGGCAAAAATCAGCTTCTCGACGTTGGTGAAAATCGGTTTGTGCAGTTCCATCTTGGCCTTGGCGAACAGCACCACGCCGGGGGCGTAGAGCAGGGCCGAGAGCAGCAGGTACTTGACCCCGCCGGCATACAGCAGCCACATCGCGTAGAGCAGGGCGATGCCGCCGATGATCAGGTCCTTCTTGCGCTCGGCCAGGGCTTGTTCGTAGCTTTCGCCGCGCACTGCCAGCAGCACCGCGTAGGCCGCGGACCACAGATAGGGCACCAGGATCATCGAGGTGGCGAGGTAGATCAGCGACAGGTAGGTGCTGGCCGAGAACAGGGTGATGACCAGGAAGATCTGCACCATGGCATTGGTCAGCCACAGGGCGTTGGCCGGTACATGGTTGGCGTTCTCGCGGCGCAGGAACTCCGGCATGGTGTGGTCCTTGGCCGCGGCGAACATGATCTCCGCACACAGCAGCACCCAGGACAGCAGCGCCCCCAGCAGCGAGATGATCAGGCCGACGCTGATCAGCACCGCGCCCCAGTGGCCCACCACATGCTCCAGTACGGCAGCCATGGACGGGTTCTGCAGCTTGGCCAGTTCCGGCTGGGTCATGATCCCCAGGGACAGCACGTTCACCAGCACCAGGAACAGCAGCACGGTGATGAAGCCGATGACAGTGGCCTTGCCCACGTCCGAGCGCTTTTCCGCCCGGGAGGAGAAGATGCTGGCGCCCTCGATGCCGATGAACACCCAGACGGTGACCAGCATCATGTTGCGCACCTGGTTCATCACGCTGCCCAGGTCCGGGTTTTTCACGCCCCAGATGTCGGCGGTGAAGATGTCCAGCTTGAAGGCGAACAGGGCAATCAGCACGAACAGCAACAGCGGCACCACTTTGGCCACCGTGGTCACCAGGTTGATGAAGGCCGCTTCCTTGATCCCGCGCAGCACCAGGAAGTGCACCGCCCAGAGCAGCACCGAGGCACCGATCACCGCGGCCGGGGTGTTGCCCTCGCCGAAGATCGGGAAGAAATAGCCCAAGGTGCTGAACAGCAGGACGAAGTAGCCGACGTTGCCCAGCCAGGCGCTGATCCAGTAGCCCCAGGCGGACGAGAAACCCATGTAGTCGCCGAATCCGGCCTTGGCGTAGGCATATACACCACCGTCCAGATCAGGTTTGCGATTGGCCAGGGTCTGGAAGACAAATGCCAGGGTCAACATGCCGACAGCGGTAATTGCCCAACCAATAAGAACTGCACCGACATCGGCGCTGGCTGCCATATTTTGCGGTAAGGAAAAGATCCCGCCGCCAATCATGGAACCCACTACCAGGGCGACTAAGGCGCCCAGTCTTAGTTTACCGGGGGATTCAGACATTGCGTGACTCCAATGCAGGAGAAGAGAGACTTCAGAGTAAATCTGCTGGCAATCCGAACAGCTGACTTAGATCAGTTCATCGCTACATTCCGTTGTGAATGAATGACTTAAGATTTATTACGGGAGGTAGAATGCTGCCCTGAAAGGGCCATTCCAGACGCTTTGTGATCTCCTAATCAGTAGGGGTTCTCATTACCGACGATGTTTGAAACTAGACCCTTTTGCAGAATGTGCAAATCTTTACGGGTGTTTATTAATCACTTACTGATGATGGCACTTAGTACATTTACAGAACAAAACACTCGGTTATTCAGTGTCTTCTGCAGGGTATCTAAAGCCAGTGCGGATAAAGGATGATTAATTGACTGTTACTGTTAGACGCACGTTTGTAGACGTTATTTAATAAACTTCAGGTTTATCGCCAGATCGACTCACTGAGGCAGAGGTAGGGATGACACAACCGGCGCAGAAGCTTCAACTCGGTGCACTGATCGCTCTGGTCGTGGGTTCCATGATTGGCGGTGGGATCTTTTCCCTGCCGCAGAACATGGCCGCCCGGGCCGATGCCGGTGCGGTGCTGATCGGCTGGGGAATTACCGCTGTGGGCATGCTGACCCTGGCGTTCGTTTTCCAGACCCTGGCCAATCGCAAGCCGGAGCTGGATTCCGGAGTCTATGCCTATGCCAAGGCCGGATTCGGCGACTACATGGGCTTCTCGTCCGCCTGGGGTTACTGGATCAGTGCCTGGCTGGGCAACGTCGGCTACTTCGTCCTGCTGTTCAGCACCCTGGGCTATTTCTTTCCGGTGTTCGGCCAGGGCAATACCCCGGTGGCCATCGGTTGTGCGTCATTGCTGCTGTGGGCCGTGCACTTTCTGGTGCTGCGCGGGATCAAGGAGGCGGCCTTCATCAACCAATTGACCACGGTGGCGAAGATTGTGCCGCTGGTGATGTTCATCGTCATTGCGGCCGTGGCGTTCAAGGCCGACATCTTCACCCGCGATATCTGGGGCCGCAGCAATCCGAATTTTGGCGGGGTGATGGACCAGGTGCGCAACATGATGCTGGTCACGGTATTCGTGTTCATCGGCATCGAGGGCGCCAGCGTCTACTCGGCCCGGGCGCAGAAACGCGCGGACGTCGGACGGGCCACGGTGATCGGCTTCCTGGGGGTGCTGGCGCTGCTGGTGCTGGTGAATGTGCTGTCCCTGGGGATCATGAGCCAGCCGGAGCTGGCCAAGCTGCAGAACCCTTCCCTGGCAGCGGTGCTGGAACATATCGTCGGCCCCTGGGGCGCCTTGCTGATCAGCATTGGCCTGGCGATTTCCCTGCTGGGGGCGCTGTTGTCCTGGGCCCTGCTGTGCGCGGAGATTCTCTACGCGACCGCCCGGGACCGGACCATGCCGGCGTTCCTGAAGAAGGAGAACGCCAACCATGTGCCGGTCAATGCACTGTGGCTGACCAACGTGATGATCCAGATCTTTCTGTTGATCACCCTGTTTTCCGCCGGCACCTATACCAGCCTGATCTATTTGGCATCGTCGATGATCCTGGTGCCCTACCTGTGGTCGGCGGCCTACGCGGTGTTGCTCAGCGGCCGTGGGGAAACCTACGAGCAAGCCTCCCGGGAGCGGATGAAGGACCTGTTCATCGCCGTCGTGGCCCTGAGCTACGCCATCTGGCTGTTGTACGCCGGCGGCTTGAAGTACCTGCTGCTGTCGGCGCTGCTCTACGCCCCCGGCGTGGTGCTGTTCGCCAAGGCCAAGCGCGAGCAGGGCCAGCCGCTGTTCACCCCGCTGGAAAAGCTGATCTTCAGTGCTGTGATCATCGGCGCTTCGCTGGCGGCTTATGGCCTGTACAGCGGTCTGCTGGCGCTGTGATCGAGGGCTCATCACCATTGGGGGCGATGGGCGCCCAGGGTGCCGGCGGGGCAATCCCACTGCACGGGAGTTCCTGCGATATGCAACGGCACCCGCAGGCGTCGGGCCGGTCCCCAAGGGGTCTGTTCCTGAACCAGCCCCTGATCGTCAGCGTCTTCCGAGCGTAGCGGCGTTGCGTTTTCCGCTGACGGGCAATGCTCAACCAGAAGCTTGGCGGTGCGCGCCAGGGACAGGCGCGCCGAGCGGCCCTGGCCGCCGCTCAAGGACAGGTTCAGGGCCCGCAGAGCGCTGGCGGCCATCAGGTAGCCGGTGGCGTGATCCAGGGCCTGGACCGGCAGTGGCAGCGGTTGGTCCGCAGCTTTCCAGTCCATTCCGGCTGCGGCGATGCCGGCGCTCATCTGTACCAGGCTGTCGAAGCCCCGGCGGTTGCGCCAGGGGCCGCTCCAGCCATAGGCGTTGAGGCTGACCTCGATCAGCCCCGGGGCGATGCGCTGGCGTGCCTCGGCGTGGTAACCCAGGTGTTCCAGGGCATCGGCGCGATAGCCGTGCAGCAGCAGGTCGGCGTCGGCCAGCAGGCCCTCGAATACCGCGCGCTGTTCAAGGTCGTGCAGGTCCAGGCGTGCGCAGCGCTTGCCCAGGGTCACCTCCGGCTCCAGGGCCGGTTCGTTCCAGCCCGGCGGGTCGATGCGCAGTACCTCGGCGCCCAGCCCCGCCAGCAGGCGGCTGGCCACGGGGCCGGCCAGGACCCGGGTCAGGTCCAGCACCTTCAGTCCGGCCAGGGGCCGGGCGCTGGAACCGCTCCAGGTGCTTGGCCGCGAGCCGCTGTGCGGCAGCCAGTGCACCAGGGGTTCGGCGTTGACCGCCTGACCCTGCGGGTGCGCCTGCCACTGCGCCCAACTGCGCATCTGCGCGGCGCAACCGCCTTGATCGACGATGGCCTGTTCCAGCTCCAGCGCGTCCCAGGTGGCCACTCGGGCGGCCATGGCGTCGCGCCCGGTCACCGCGCCCAGCACCCGTTCGGCGGCGGCGCGGTGGTGGGGCGCGTTGGTGTGCAGGCGAATCCAGCCATCGCGGCTGGGGTAATCCCCAGCAATCGGGTCCCAGGGAGAGGGCAGGCTCCAGCCTTGCGGGCGGATTGAACCGGCGAACCAGAACGAGGCCAGGCGCCGGTCGACGCTGACCTCTGGCCGGCGGCGGCGATGCTGGCGCAGGCCAGGTCGGTCACGGCGAAGGCCGAGGGCAGGGCGCCCTGGCCGGTTTGTCGGACGCTTGCGGGCGCCAGGCCCAGCGCGGCCTGGAGGGTGACCAGTAGTTCGGTCATGACGCACTCCCCGGTTCAGAGGAGGGCATTGCACCCTGAAACCGCCGCCCCTGTCGATCACCCCCGGTCATCGGCCGCGGCGGGCGGCCGGGGGGCGAGAACCTGCGCTTATACCCGGAATTGATCCATCAGCTTCATCTGCTGGGTGGCCAGGGCATTGAGCTGGCTGCTGACCTGGGCTGACTCGCTGGCTTGCTCGGTCAGGGTTTCGGTCACGCTGCGAATCGCCGAGACGTTGCGGTTGACCTCTTCGGCCACAGCACTCTGCTCCTCGGCGGCGCTGGCGATCTGCAGGTTCATGTCGCTGATCACGGTGACCGCGTCGCTGATCTTGCCCAGGGCCTGGACCGCTTGCTGGATCTGTCCGGCGTTGTTCTGCGCCTGGCTCTGGCTGGCGTGCATGGTGCTGACCACATCGCGGGTGCCGCTCTGGATGCGTTCGATCACCACGCGGATTTCCTCCACCGAGTCCTGGGTGCGCTTGGCCAGGTTGCGTACTTCATCGGCGACCACGGCAAAGCCGCGACCGCTTTCTCCGGCACGGGCCGCCTCGATGGCGGCGTTGAGGGCCAGAAGGTTGGTCTGCTCGGCGATGCTGCGGATCACCTCCAGCACCGAGCCGATCTGCTCGCTGCTCACCGCCAGGGCTTCGACTTCACCCACCGCCTTGCTCACCTCGTCGGCCAGCAGGCTGATGTCCCGGGTGCTGCGTTCGATGATGCTCATGCCTTCCTTGGCCGACTGGTCGGCGCCACGGGCGGCCTGGGCGGCGTTGGACGCACTGCTGGCGACTTCGTGGGCGGTGGCGCTCATTTCGTTGGAGGCGGTGGCCACCTGGTCGATCTCGCGGAACTGCACTTGCATGCCTTCGCTGGTCTGGCGGGCGATTTCCGAAGACTGGTCGGCGGTGCCGCGGGCCTCGATGATGCTTTGCTTGATCTGGGCAATGGTCGGTTGCAGCTTG
Organism: Pseudomonas sp. BLCC-B112; assembly: GCF_028550695.1. Taxonomy (NCBI): domain Bacteria; kingdom Pseudomonadati; phylum Pseudomonadota; class Gammaproteobacteria; order Pseudomonadales; family Pseudomonadaceae; genus Pseudomonas; species Pseudomonas sp. BLCC-B112. Next base: position 524,948 of record NZ_JAQQGK010000002.1, on the reverse strand, counting down.
TCGAGGAAACGGTTGAACCAACTCACCAGCTCGCCCAGTTCGTCTTTCTTGCTGTAGTTCAGGCGCTGGGTCAGGTCGCCGTCGCCGCTGGCGATGGCCTGGAGCATCTGCGCCACGCTGTTGATCGGCCGGGTCACGCCGGAGGCGCTGAGCCACATCAACAGCAGGCCCAGCAGGCCGGCACCGACGGCGACCAGCAGGGTTTTCAGGGTGCCGCTGGTCTGGGCTTGATCCAGCAGGGTTTGCAGCTTGACCGAGTCCGCCAGCAGTACCTGTTGTGGCAGGTCGATGGTCACGCCCCAGGCCTTGGCATCGGCAATCGGGCTGAAGGGATAGACCGCGCGGATCAGGTCGCCTTGCTGGAGGATTTTCGATGGGCTACCGCTGAGTGTTGCGAGGATGTCCTTGCCCTGGGCGCCAAGGGTTTCATTGATGTTCTTGCCGACCTGGCCGGCATCGGCGCCGACAGCGGCCAGCAGCCCACTACCGGCGAGGATCATCATGTGCCCGGCTCCGTCGAACAGGTCCCGCTGTGCCTCGACAGCGGCGGCTTGCAGGGAGTCCAGGGCGATGTCGACGCCAATCACCCCCAGCACCTTGCCGTCCACCAGCAGGGGCAGGGAGATGGTGGTCATCAGCACTTGTTTCTTGTCCTGGCCGATGGTGTCGGCATAGGGATCGAGCAAGCAGATGCGTCGGGTGTCCCGGGGGCAGGTGTACCAGATGTTGTAGGGCGTGCCGCTGAGGTTGAGGGTGGTCTTGGTCATGTCCTCCTCAGCCATCACGGTATTGAGTTGCTGGCCGCCGGCGCGACTCCAGTAGCTGGCAAAACGTCCGCGTTCGTTGGAGGCCCGGGTGGCATCGTTGGCGAACTCGCTGTCCTTGCCATCCAGGGCATTGGGCTCATAGGCGAGCCAGATGCCGAGCACCTTGGGGTTGCGCTCGAAGGCGGTTTTCAGGCTGCGGTTGAGTTCTTCGCGCAGCGCTGCAGCATCCAGGCCGCGCTGGTTGGCCAGGTCTCGTAGGTCCCGGACCTGATCCGCCAGGGCGGTGATCACCAGCTGGCTTTCGCCGAAGGTCTTCTGAATGTGTGCCGCTTGTTCGGCTGCCTTGGCCTGCAACAGGTCCTCGACACCGGCCGTCAGCATCTGCGTGCTGGAGGTGTTGACCAGTTGGTTGTTCTGCTGGCTTTGATAGATGTTCATGCCGACGATCAGCGCCACCACGCCCAACAGGCACAGTCCGGACAACAGCACGATTTTCAGGCGGATGGAGAGAGAGTCGAGCATGAGGCGATCTCGCGAAAGGACGGATGGTAAGCACGGAATCGGTTGATTCCGGTCGCCAAGTCCTTTTAGCGCCATGTTTGGAACATCGGCTTGGCCTGCTTTTGCGTGAGGTTTAGCCGACGAACGGTAGGTATGAGGCCTTCGCCGCGTAGGCGCCGGCTTACCAGCGAAAAGGTCCGTGAAGCTCATGCCAATGCTGAGGGCGCTCTGCCCGGCAAGCGGGCTGTTACAGAGGCGGGGTGTAGGTTTGCGGCAGGGCTTCGGGGCGCGACCAGATCCACAGGTTGCCCAGGGTCATGCCAGCGATGGCGGCGTACATCGTCCAGTGATGATTGAGCAGGGTCAGCATCAGGCCGGCGCACAGCAGCATGCTGAGGGTGGCGCTGACTTTGGCCTTGCGGCTGACAATCCGGCCGTTGCGCCAGTTGCAGAGGATCGGGCCGAACAGCCGGTGGTTCTCCATCCAGGCACTCAGGCGTGGCGAACTCTTGGTAGCGGCCCAGGCGGCCAGGAGGATGAATTCGGTGGTCGGCAGGCCCGGTACGACGATGGCGATCAGGCCGATAGCCAGGCTGATATAGGCCAGCACGCCAAACAGCAGGCGGGATATTTTCGACGAGGAGGGGCGAGTGGGGGTCATGGCTTCGATGATGAGGTAACGCGTCGTGTGGCTCAATCCGGGGAAGATGCCGGCCGACAAAATACCGCTGTGGGCAGGGCAGAGGGGTCAGCCGCCACCGTGCCCACAACGTCGGAGTCAGGCCGGTTGCGCGGCGCTGGAGTAAGCCTGCTCCAGCAGTACGGTGAAGCGGTTGAAGGCATCCAGGGCGCCTTTTTCCGCAGCGGCTTCTTCTTCGGCGGTGAATTCCAGGCCGTCGAGGATGCGGGTGAAGGTCTTCCAGCCTTCGGCACGGCCACCGGCTGGTTCGCCCAGGTGCCGGGCGCCGAAGGTTTCGCTCAGGCCCAGGCCCACGGCGCGCTTGATCAGGAACGCGGCGCCGAGCTTGGAACCCTCGGAAACGAAGATCCAGCCCAGGGCTTCGGCCTTGCTCGGGTTGCGCACGGCGCCGGCTACCGGTGCTGGCACTTCAGTGTCCAGGTCCGCCAGGTCGGCCTTGGCCGCTTCGGCGCGGCAGCGCTCGGCCAGGTCAGGCACGATGCGGTTCAGTTCGGCATCGTTGTACAGCTCCACCAGTTCCGACTGGAACAGGTATTGGGCGACCACGAAGCGGGCGAAGGCGCCCTGGGTTTCAAACGGTGCGTGGGCCTTGACCAGGGCGTCGAGCTTGGAATGGGGCTCGTGGGTGATCTGGTTCAGACGCTGGGAGCGCAGGTGATGACGCTGGGAGGAATCCTGGGAGGTCATGCAGATGTCCTTGAGAATGAGAGGCACTTAGTGACTAGACGAACAAGAAGACGCGACACAGTAAAAAATCCTCACTGCCCCGGATGAAAAAGGGCAGTGAGGCGGTTTGGGGTCAGATGTCCCACACCAGGTTGACCGAGAAGTTGCGGCCCGGCTGGGTCAGGCGGTCGAGGTTGGCGGGTGCGGTTTGTCCGGCCTCACCGACACTGTCGTAGCCGCGCACGTCGTCCCAGTTCCAGTATTTCTTGTCGGTCAGGTTGTACAGGCCGGCGTTCACGGTGAGGTCATCGGTGACCTTGTAGAAGCCGCTGAGGTCGAGGATGCCGTAGCCCGGTGTCTTGAACTGACCGCTGGTGGCGCGGCCATCCGGGGCCTTGAAGGTGCTGTTGTCGACCCGGTCCTTGCGTTTGACCAGGGTCCAGCTCAGCAGCGCGCCATAGTTGTCCTGGTCGTAGCCGAGGCCAAATACGCCTTTGAGTGGGTTGACGCTGTTGATCGGCTCGCCGTTGTCATTGTTGCGACCGTAGGCGTAGGCCAGCGAGCCGATGCTGTACAGGCCCTGTGGTGCACCGAAGGCATCGAGGTTCAGACGGCCCCTGGCTTCGGCGCCCTTGATGGTGGCGTGTTTGATGTTGTTGCTCTGGATCACCGATTGCAGTGCGCCGGCGGTGATGGCGTCTTCGTTGATGAAGTCGCGGTACTGGTTGTAGAACACCGAGACATCGAAGGAGCCCGCGTCGAAGTTGCCGCGCAGGCCGGTTTCATAACCTTTGCTGGTTTCTGGCTTGAGGTTGGAGTTGGGCTCGACCACGTACCCGGTGGCGAGGTTTTCAAAGCGGCCGTAGAGCGCCTTGGCCGACGGCGTGCGGAAGCCCTCGGAATACTGGCCATAGGCCGTGTAGTGCTCGTCGAAGGCGTAGGTCAGGCCGAACTTGGGCGAAACCCGATGCCAGGTCTTCTTGTCGTCGCTGACCGGAAAGTTGCCGGTAGGGTTGGCGACATTGAGGAACTCCTGGGTCAGTTTCGGCTTGAGCTGGGTGTAGTCGTAGCGCAGGCCAGGGGTGAAGGTCCAGGCGTTCCAGCTGATCTGGTCCTGGGCGAACAGGCTGTAGGTGCTGACGGTGGGGTCCGGGAAGTCGCTGGATTTTTTCACGCTGTCGCTGGCGCTTGGGCTGGGTGCGCCAACCGCGGTGCAGCCGCCGCCGACTTTCAGGCAAGTGGCGGTGCCGTAGCGCGAGCCCGTGACCTTCTGTTGCTTGAGGGTGGTGCCGTAGGTCAGCTGGTGCTCGGTTTCACCCAGGCTGAAGGCCTTGTCCATCTGGGCGTCGAATACCCATTGCTTCTCCTGGTAGAGGGTTTCGCGCTGGCGCAGCACGTCGCGGGCAATGTTGTAGCGTTCGCTGGTGGTCTGGTCGGTCTTGGCGATCTGGTAGTTCAGGCTCCACTTGATCCGATCGGCGATTGGCGACTCCAGGGCAAAGCTGTTTTCCAGGCCGAAGCGCTCACGGGTGATGGTGTCGTTGCCGACCCGCGAGCGATACCAGTTCTGACCGACGCCGTTGAGAAACAGGCCGCCTACTGCGCTTTTCTGGTTGGTGTCGCGGTCATCCTTGTACTTTTCGTACGTCAGGCCCAGGCGAGCATCCGGTGCATAGTTCCAGCCGAGCTTGGCCAGGACGTTGGTGGTGCGTGCGTCTTCCGGGTTGGCGGCGGTGCGGTTGAGGCCGGTGCCGTTGTTGCTGCCATAGGACTCGGTTTCGTGGCCATCACGCCGGCTCAGGTGCAGCAGGGCGTCGAAGTCGCTGGCCCGGCCGGCGACGGTGGCGGATTTCAGCCAGCTTTCATCAGCTGAGCTGTAGCCGCTCTTCAGGCGCGCGCCAACGTCCTGGCCGGGTTTGATGATGTCGTCGGCGTCCAGGGTGTAGTAGCTGACGGCGCCGCCGATGGCGCTGCTGCCGTAGAGCACCGAGGCCGGGCCACGGAGGATTTCCACGCGCTTGACGATTTCCGGGTCGACATAGTTGCGGTTGGTCTTGGCGTAGGGACCGCTGAAGAAGTGATCCGGCACTTCCACGCCATCGACCTGGGTGAGAATCCGGTCGCTGTCGATGCCGCGGATGTTGTAGCCACTGAGTCCTGCGCGCTGACCTGCACCACCGACGGAAACCCCAGGCTCGTAGCGCACCAGCTCCTTGATGGTGTTGACGTTCTGGCGGTCCAGTTCTTCCCGGGTCTGCACGCTCACGGTGCTCGGCACCGAGTTGATGTCCTGCTCCTGGCGGGTAGCGCTGATGGTCACTTGCTGCAGGTTCACCACGTTGGCGCCGCTGCGCTTCTCCAGGACGATGCTGTTGCTGCCCAGTTTGCGGTAGCTCAGGCTGGTGCCGCTGAGCAGCCGATCCAGGGCCTTTTCCGGCGGCAGCGAGCCGCGTACGCCGGGGGAGGCAACGCCGGAACCCAGCTCGGCGGGCAGGCCCACTTGCCAGCCGGTGACCGCGGTAAAGGCATTGAGCGCCGAGACCAGCGGTTGCTCGGCAATGGCGAAGTTGTAGTTGCCCATGCGCTGGCTGGAAGGCGCCGGGGCATCGGCGGCCATCACAGGAGTGGCGTGAGCGCCGGCCAGCAGGATCGCTGCGGTGAGCAGCGACAGCGTGCAGTTCTGCAGACGGGTACAGGGAACAGAGGATCGGCTGTTGAGGCGAGGGGACATCGAGAGCGCTCCGGGTCGCACGAATCTTATAGGTGCAGACACGCATTAAAAATGCGAATCAGTTGCATTGGCTATAACGAGACGTATGACCCATGGCTATCGCGTAAAAACAATTATTCTCAGTTGAGAATCACCAGCGCCGGGAATTCCGAGAGTCGCGCCGAGGTGATATGGGCCAGGGAACGCAACACATCCAGGGGCTGGTCCAGGCGGTAGTTGCCGGTGACCGCAACACTTGCCAACTGCTCGTTGTTGTTGACGATCCAGCCCGGGTAATAACGTCGCAGTTCCGCCAGCACCTGATTGAGGGGGCAGTTCTCGAATACCAGGCGCCCCTCGACCCAGGCCAGGTCCTTGCCAGCATCGAGCTTGGCCGGGCGCTCAAATCCCTGAGGGCCGACGCGTACGCTTTCTCCGGCCCTCAAGCGAATGCGCTGGTCGGCGTGGGTCGCCCGCAGGTCGATATCGCCGCGTTGCACCTGGACCTGGGCGATGCCGTCCAGATAGCGCACGGCGAAGGCGGTGTCGCCCACGCTGGCCTTGACCGGACCGGCGTCCAGTTCCAGGGGCCGGCCGAGAGTGGCCGGGATCTCGAAGAAGGCTTCGCCCTGGTACAGCCGAGCCACGCGCTGGTGATCGTTGATCTGGCTGGAAAACGCCGAGTTGGTGTTGAGCAGGACTTTCGAGCCGTCTTCCAGTTGCAGGCGCTGGCGTTCACCCACCAGGGTCAGGTGGTCGGCCTGCAGGCGCAGGGGCAGGTTGCTGAAGCTGAACAGCCCAAGCACCAGCACCGCGGCGGTGGCCAGGGGCTTCCAGTGGGGGCGCAGGCGAGCCAGGCGTGAAACCTTCGGTGCAGGGGCGGCCAGGGCCTGGGCACAGAGCGCCACTTGCGGTCCGTTCCAGATGGCCTGGGCCTTTTCGAAGGCCTGGGCATTGAGCGGTGAAGCCGCCAGCCACTGATGAAACTGGCGCACGTGTTCCTCGTTCGGATGTTCCAGCTCGATCAGCCAATCCAGCGCCTGATCCATGGCAAGGGTGCTTGAGTGCGAGCCGGCAGGGGTGGGCGGCTCGGCGCTGTGAAAATCCGTCACGGGTGTTCCTCGGCGGCGTCTGTGCGCAGCTGTTTTTTCAAGAGAGAGCGAAAGCCGGCCAAGGTTAGCAAAGGCCTGGGGCTGACGCAGTCATTGTGCTCAGCGGTTGAGACTCACTGGCCGTCGAGACGTTCGGCGACGCCGATGCAGATGGCCATGATCAATTTCAGTTCCTTTTGCACGGTGCTCAGCGACACCCCGAGTGCGTCGGCGATCTCCTGATAGCTGTGGCCGTGCAGGCGGCTGAGGATGAAGATCTGCTGCTGGCGCGGGCTGAGCTGACCGAGGCTGAGGTTCAGGCGTTCGAGCAATTGCTCGGCGTGGGCTGCGTCCTCGGCGCTGCTGAGGGGAGCGGCGACGCTCTCCACCACCTCCGGTGGCACATCTTCCAGCAGGGTGCGGCCCTGGATACGCCGGGCCCGCAGGTGGTCGAGCGCCAAGTTGCGTGCAGTCTGGAACACGAAGGGCTCAAGGTGGGTGATCGGCCGCTCGCTGAGGGCGCGGGTCACCCGCAGATAGGTTTCCTGCAGCAGGTCTTCGGCGGTGCTGTGGTTGTTGACCATCCGCTCCAGCGTTCGCAGCAGAGAAATTCGTTGAGTGAGGAAGACGTGGTTGAAGTGCGATTGACTCACAGCAAGGCCTGATCCATTTTTGCAGCAGATGATAATGATTGTCATCTGCGCCAATGGTCAAGCCTTGTGTGATTTATCCCCGAGCGGCCAGGTACGCCTGGTAGTCGGGAATCCGGTGTTCATGGGCCTGGCTCATCAGTGGGCTGCTGAGCAGATAGTCGGCGCTGCACTCGTTGCAGGCCACGGGAATGTTCCACACCGCCGCCACGCGCAGCAGGGCCTTGATATCCGGATCGTGGGGCTGGGGTTCGAAGGGGTCCCAGAAGAACACCAGCAGGTCGACCCGCTGTTCAGCAATCTGCGCGCCCAGTTGCTGATCGCCGCCCAGAGGGCCGCTGATCATGCTTTGCACCGGCAGTCCCAGGCGTTTGCTCAGCAGCAGCCCGGTGGTGCCGGTGGCCAGCAGTTCATGTTCGGCCAGGCGTGACTTCTGTCGCTCGGCCCAGTCCAGCAGAAAGACCTTGCAGTGGTCATGCGCGACCAGGGCGATGCGCTTGCGCGCCGCCATGGTCTTTTGGGTAAAACTGATACCGATCATCGACGAATATCCGTTTTATTCCGCGTTGCACAGGGCCAGGCAGTTATCCAGCATGCGGTTGGAGAAGCCCCACTCGTTGTCGTACCAGGCCAGCACCTTGAGCAAGCGACCGCCGCTGACCTTGGTGTGGTTGGCGTCGAAGATCGACGACAGCGGGTTGTGATTGAAGTCGCTGGAGACCAGCGGCAGGGTGTTGTAGCCGAGGATCTTCGAATGCTGGCTGGCACTCTTGAGCAGGGCGTTGACCTCTTCGGCGGTGGTGTCGCGCTTGAGGGTCACGGTCAGGTCCACCAGGGATACGTTGATCACCGGTACCCGCACTGCCATGCCGGTCAGCTTGCCCGCCAGCTCCGGCAGCACCAGGCCCACAGCTTCAGCGGCGCCGGTCTTGCTCGGAATCATGTTCTGGGTGGCCGAACGGGCGCGGTAGGGGTCGCTGTGGTAGACGTCGGTGAGGTTCTGGTCGTTGGTGTAGGCGTGGATGGTGGTCATCAGGCCGTTGTCGATGCCCAGCTCGCGGTGCAGCACCTGGGCCACCGGGGCCAGGCAGTTGGTGGTGCACGAAGCGTTGGAAATGACCTGGTGCGACTGGCGCAGGATGTCGTGGTTGACCCCGTAGACCACGGTGGCGTCGGCGCCTTTGGCCGGGGCCGAGATGATCACTTTGCGGGCGCCGGCAGTAAGATGGGCAGCGGCCTTGGCGCGGTCGGTGAACAGGCCGGTGCATTCGAAGACCACGTCGATCTTTTCCGCTGCCCAGGGCAGTTCGGCCGGGTTGCGGATGGCACTGACGGCGATGCGGTCACCGTTGACGGTCAGGCTTTCCTGGTCGTGCTGGACTTCGGCGTCGAAGGTGCCGTGGACGGTGTCGTATTTCAGCAGGTGGGCATTGATCGCGCTGTCCCCCAGATCGTTGATGGCGACGATCTGCAGATCCTGACGATAGCCTTGGGTATAGAGTGCGCGCAGGACGTTACGGCCAATACGGCCAAAACCGTTGATTGCGATTCGAAGAGTCATGTGCAAACGCCTGTCGTTAAATTTGTTGTTGGAATTACAAGATTATTCGCATAGAAATAGAAAACAAGCCTTTTTAGTGGCAATATTTTGTCTTATCTACAACGAGTGACCTGAATCAACTGGTCCAAATGGTCAGAAATGTCCTCCACTGTCCCTCGGTGGCGGGGCTTCTGATCAGCATAGACAAACAGGTCGCCACATCCGTTAGCCTGGAGTTCTACATATGCATCCCCGCGTTCTTGAGGTCACCGAACGGCTTATCGCTCGCAGTCGCGCCACTCGCCAGGCTTATCTGGCGTTGATCCGTGGTGCCGCCAGCGATGGTCCGCAGCGCGGCAAGCTGCAGTGTGCGAACTTCGCCCACGGCGTGGCCGGTTGTGGCGCCGACGACAAACACAGCCTGCGGATGATGAATGCGGCCAACGTGGCAATTGTTTCGTCATATAACGACATGTTGTCGGCTCACCAGCCTTACGAGCGTTTTCCCGAGCAGATCAAGAAAGCCCTGCGCGAGATCGGTTCGGTGGGCCAGTTCGCTGGCGGCACCCCGGCCATGTGCGATGGCGTGACCCAGGGCGAGGCCGGCATGGAACTGAGCCTGCCGAGCCGCGAGGTGATTGCGCTGTCCACGGCCGTGGCCCTGTCGCACAACATGTTCGACGCGGCGCTGATGCTGGGGATCTGCGACAAGATCGTCCCGGGCCTGATGATGGGCGCCCTGCGCTTCGGTCATCTGCCGATGGTCTTCGTCCCGGGCGGGCCGATGGTGTCGGGGATTTCCAACAAGCAGAAGGCCGATGTGCGCCAGCGTTATGCTGAAGGCAAGGCCAGCCGCGAGGAGCTGCTGGAATCGGAAATGAAGTCCTACCACAGCCCGGGCACCTGCACCTTCTATGGCACCGCCAACACCAACCAGTTGCTCATGGAAGTCATGGGCCTGCACCTGCCGGGCGCCTCCTTCGTCAACCCCAACACGCCGCTGCGCGACGCCCTGACCCATGAGGCGGCGCAGCAGGTCACGCGCCTGACCAAGCAGAGCGGCAGCTTCACGCCCATTGGCGAAATCGTCGACGAGCGTTGCCTGGTCAACTCCATCGTCGCTCTGCACGCCACCGGCGGTTCCACCAACCACACCCTGCACATGCCGGCCATCGCCCAGGCGGCAGGCATCCAGTTGACCTGGCAGGACATGGCCGACCTGTCCGAGGTGGTGCCGACCCTGTCCCACGTCTATCCCAACGGCAAGGCCGACATTAACCACTTCCAGGCAGCGGGCGGCATGTCCTTCCTGATCCGTGAACTGCTGGAAGCCGGGCTACTGCATGAAGACGTCAATACTGTGGCCGGCCGCGGCCTGAGCCGCTACACCCAGGAGCCGTTCCTCGATAACGGCAAGCTGGTATGGCGCGAAGGCCCGATCGAAAGCCTCGACGAAAACATCCTGCGGCCGGTGGCCCGGGCCTTCTCCCCGGAAGGCGGCTTGCGGGTCATGGAAGGCAACCTCGGCCGCGGGGTGATGAAAGTGTCCGCCGTGGCCCCCGAGCATCAGGTCGTCGAAGCCCCGGCCGTGGTGTTCCAGGACCAGCAGGACCTGGCCGACGCCTTCAAGGCCGGCCTGCTGGAAAAAGATTTCGTCGCGGTGATGCGCTTCCAGGGCCCGCGCTCCAACGGCATGCCCGAGCTGCACAAGATGACCCCGTTCCTCGGGGTACTGCAGGACCGTGGCTTCAAGGTGGCGCTGGTGACCGATGGACGTATGTCGGGTGCCTCGGGCAAGATTCCGGCGGCGATTCATGTCAGCCCCGAGGCCCAGGTCGGCGGTGCGCTGGCTCGGGTGCTGGACGGTGACATCATTCGCGTTGACGGGGTCAAGGGCACCTTGGAACTCAAGGTCGACGCCGCCGAATTCGCCGCCCGGGAACCGGCCAAGGGCCTGTTGGGCAACAACGTCGGCACCGGTCGTGAACTCTTCGCTTTCATGCGCATGGCCTTCAGCTCGGCAGAGCAGGGCGCCAGCGCCTTTACCTCTGCTCTGGAGACGCTTAATTGAAACTGGCCCTGGTCGGTGACATCGGTGGCACCAACGCGCGCTTCGCGTTGTGGAAAGACCAACAACTGGACGCGATCCAGGTCCATGCAACGGCGGACTATCGCTGCCCGGAAGACGCCATCAAGGCGTACCTGCAAGACCAGGGCCTGGCCCTGGGTTCCATCGGTTCGGTATGCCTGTCGGTGGCCGGTCCGGTCAGCGGCGATGAGTTCCGTTTTACCAACAACCACTGGCGCCTGAGTCGCCAGGCGTTCTGCCAGGCCTTGCAGGTGGAGCAGTTGCTGCTGGTCAACGATTTCTCGGCCATGGCCCTGGGCATGACCCGCTTGCAGCCCGATGAGTTTCGCGTGGTCTGCGAAGGCGTTGCCGAGCCCTTGCGTCCGGCGGTGGTGATCGGCCCGGGCACTGGTCTCGGCGTCGGTACCCTGTTGAATTTCGGCGACGGCCGCTACATGGCCTTGCCGGGGGAGGGCGGTCATGTCGACCTGCCCTTGAGCAGCCCGCGGGAAACCCAGCTGTGGCAGCACATCCACGATGAAATTGGCCATGTCAGCGCCGAGACCGCTTTGAGCGGCAGTGGATTGCCGCGGGTGTACCGGGCGATCTGTGCGGTGGACGGCCATGAGCCGCGCCTCGATACCCCGGAGGCCATCACCGCTGCCGGGCTGGCTGGCGACCCGATTGCCCGGGAAGTGCTGGAGCAGTTCAGCTGCTGGCTGGGGCGAGTGGCGGGCAACAACGTGCTGACCACGGGCGCGCGGGGCGGGGTGTATATCGTCGGCGGGGTGATTCCCCGTTTCGCCGACTTCTTCATCCACAGCGGCTTTGCCAGGAGCTTTGCCGACAAGGGCTGCATGAGCGACTACTTCAAGGGCATTCCGGTGTGGTTGGTGACGGCGCCCTATTCCGGGCTGACCGGTGCCGGCGTAGCGCTGGAGCAGGCCCAGGGTTGACCTTGAGCCGCACGGCGTAGGAGCCGGCTTACCGGTGAAGAGGCGGTAACACGCCTCCCGGCATCAGGCATAATCGCGCTCCCTGCCTAACAATAAGGACGGCCCCGGTGAGTTCAGTCAGTAAGTCGATTTTGTTGGTTGACGACGATCAGGAAATTCGCGAGCTGCTGGAAACCTACCTCAGCCGCTGCGGCTTCCAGGTGCGCACGACCGCCGATGGCGCCGGCTTTCGTCAGGCCCTGAGCGAGGCCCCCAGCGACCTGGTGATCCTCGACGTGATGCTGCCCGACGAAGACGGCTTCAGCCTGTGCCGCTGGATTCGCCAGCACCCACGGTGCAGTCAGGTGCCGATCATCATGCTCACCGCCAGCTCCGACGAGGCCGATCGGGTGATCGGTCTGGAGCTGGGGGCCGACGACTACCTGGGCAAGCCCTTCAGCCCACGGGAGTTGCAGGCGCGGATCAAGGCGCTGTTGCGCCGGGTGCAGTTTGCCCAGGAGCGGGTTGCAGGTGACGTGCTGTGCTTCGACGAGTGGCGCCTGGATGTGATCAGTCACCGCTTGTTTCATAACGACGGCGAGGAGGTGATCCTCTCCGGCGCCGACTTTGCCCTGCTCAAGCTGTTCCTCGACCACCCCCAGGAAATCCTCGACCGCGACACCATCGGCAATGCCACTCGCGGGCGCGACCTGATGCCCCTGGACCGCATCGTCGACATGGCTGTCAGCCGCCTGCGCCAGCGTCTGCGGGACACGGAAAAGCCGCCGCGGCTGATCCGTACCGTGCGTGGCAGTGGCTATCAATTGGCAGCCAATGTGGTTGCCGGCAATGGTCACTGAGGCAGTGCGCAGAGTATTGCGGCGGGTGCCGGTGCCTCGCTCGCTGCTGGGGCGCATGCTTCTGCTGACCTTGCTGGCGGTGTTGTTCGCCCAGGCCCTGTCCAGCGTGATCTGGGTTTCGCAGTTGCGCGCTACCCAGCTCGAAGGCCTGGTGACCAGCGCCCGCAGCCTGGCTCACTCGATGACCGCCAGCGTCAGTTACCTGCGTTCGCTGCCGGTGGCTTATCGCCCCCTGGTGCTCGACCAGTTGCGCAGCATGGGCGGTACCCGTTTTGTCGTGACCCTCAATGACAAGCCCCTGGGCATGCAGGTGCTGCCCGCTACACCGCGCAAAGAGGCGGTATTGCAGGCGGTGGAGCAAGTGCTGCGCCAGTCCCTGGGCAACGACGCGGATCTATCCGTGACCTTTGTCAGCCCCGATGATCTGCGGATTTTCAATGGCGGCCTCAAGCTCGACGAATTACCCCGCTCCTGGGCCCATTACGCCTTGACCCTGGAGCCGGTGAACCCACCGGTGCTGGTAACCCAGATCCAGATGGCCCCGGGAGAATGGCTGTACATCGCCTCGCTGCTGCCCGAGCCCTACACCAGTCTCGAAGAGCAGGGGCTGCCGGCGCAGCAGGTGTGGTTCATCCTGCTCACCAGCGGTTTTCTGCTGCTGTTCATCGGCCTGCTGGTGCATTGGCAGAGCCGGCCCCTCAAGCGTCTGGCCCGGGCGGCGCGGGACATGTCCCTGGGCGCCGATGTCGAGCCGGTGGCGCAGGGCGGCGGCAGTGAAGTGGTGGAAGTGGGGCGGGCCTTCAACAGCATGCGCGAACGCATCAGCCGCTACCTGACCGAGCGCAGCCAGCTGTTCAGCGCCATCTCCCACGACCTGCGCACCCCCATCACCCGCCTGCGCCTGCGGGTCGAACTGTTGGAGGACGAACAACTGCAAGCCAAGTTCGGCCGCGACCTGGACGAGCTGGAACTGCTGGTCAAAGGTGCGTTGCAATGCGTCAAGGACACCGACATCCACGAGAACATCGAGCCGGTGGACCTCAACCAGGTGCTCGACTGCCTGGTGGAGCCTTACCTGGCACCCAACGGCAATGGCCGCGTGACCCAGCAGGGCCGGGCGCTGGCCAGCTATCCGGGCAAGCCCCTGGCGCTCAAGCGCTGCATGGGCAACCTGATCGACAACGCCCTGAAGTACGGCCAGAACGCCCATCTGCACATCGAAGACGACGACAGCGGTTTTGTCCTGCATGTAGACGACGAAGGCCCGGGCGTACCGGAGCAGCGCCTGGAGCAGGTGTTCGAGCCGCATTTCCGTCTGGCCGGCCAGCAGCAGGGCTACGGCCTGGGCCTGGGCATCGCGCGCAACATTGCCCATAGCCATGGCGGCGAAGTCAGCCTGCAGAACCTGCGCGAAGGCGGCCTGCGGGTGACCCTGTACCTGCCCCGGACCTTCGACTGAGCGGTTGGCCTGTGCAGACGCTGACTTGTGTAGGGGCTGGCTTGCCAGCGAAGGCGTTCCCAAGGGCACTGCAGGACTCAAGGGCCTCTTCGCCGGCAAGCCGGCTCCTACGGGGGGAGCCGCGCAATGTCACGGTTTGGTGACATTGTGCTGGCCCTTCGTTACCTGCGGTTGCGAGCGGCTTGATTAGACTCAAGCCTTCGATAAAAACAACAACAGGCCACTCATGGACTCTCTCCCCCTGCCGCTGCGCAGTTGGCTGAACGCGCCCGCTCACCATTCCTGGCTCGCCGCCGAAGGCCAGCGCCTGCTTGATTTCGCCAAGGCTTCACGACTCGCCGAAGGCTTCGGCAACCTCGATGCCCGGGGCTGCCTGCCCGCCGGTGCCCAGGCCGAAACCATGAACACCGCGCGCATGACCCACAGCTTCGCCATGGCGCACATCCAGGGCCTGCCGGGTTATGCCGGGCTGGTGGATCACGGCATCGCCGCGCTCATGGGGCCGTTGCGCGATGCCGAGCACGGCGGCTGGTTCGCCGTGGCCGGTCAGGCCGATGGCAACAGCACCAAGGCTGCCTATCTGCATGCCTTTGTCACCCTGGCCGCCAGCTCTGCGGTGGTGGCGCAGCGGCCGGGTGCCCAGGCCCTACTTGAGGAGGCGATCCGGATCGTCGATGGGTATTTCTGGAGCGAGGAGGAGGGCGCCATGCTCGAGTCCTTCAATCGTGACTGGCGCGAGCCGGAAGCCTATCGCGGCGCTAACAGCAACATGCACGCCACCGAGGCCTTTCTGGCCCTGGCCGATGTCACCCAGGACCCGCGCTGGCTCAACCGCGCCCTGCGCATCGTCGAGCGGGTGATCCATCAGCACGCCGCCGCCAACGACTTCATGGTGATCGAGCATTTCAACGCTGACTGGCAGCCCCTGCGGAACTACAACCGGGCCTTTCCCGCCGACGGTTTCCGGCCCTTCGGCACCACGCCGGGCCACGGTTTCGAATGGGCGCGCCTGCTGTTGCACCTGGAGGCATCGCGGGTCCAGGCCGGCCTGTTGACTCCGGGTTGGCTGGCGCTGGATGCGCAACGCTTGTTCCAGAGCAACTGTCGCCACGGCTGGGACGTGGACGGTGCCCCGGGCATTGTCTACACCCTGGACTGGGACAACCGGCCAGTGGTGCGCCAGCGCCTGCACTGGACCCACGCCGAGGCCAGCGCCGCCGCCAGCGCTTTGCTCAAGCGCACCGGCCAGGAGCAATACGAGGTCTGGTACCGGCGTTTCTGGGAGTTCTGCGAAGCCCATTTCATCGATCGTCAGCAGGGCAGCTGGCATCACGAACTGGGCCGCGACAACCGCCCGGCTGCCGAGATCTGGGGCGGCAAGCCGGACCTCTATCACGCCTGGCAAGCCGTGCTGATTCCGCGTCTGCCCCTGGCACCGAGCATGGCCTCGGCTTTGGCCCAAGCGTCTGTTCCGGGCCTTGTGTAACCATGTCGTGACATTTTCCCGTCGCTTCGTTACCCGAACGTTCGACTAGGCTGTTTAGACTCGTATGCAGCGCAAGCACCAGACTTGCATGCATAACAACAAGAAAGGTACTTCAAATGAATGCGATTTCTCGCCTCGCCACTGTCATTTCCCTTGCCTCTCTGTTTCCCCTGAGTGCCCTCGCCGCCGATTCCAAAGGTTCCGTGGAAGTCGTCCACTGGTGGACTTCGGGTGGTGAAAAAGCTGCTGTCGATGTGCTCAAGGCCCAAGTGGAAAAAGACGGTTTCACCTGGAAGGACGGCGCCGTGGCCGGTGGTGGCGGTTCCACTGCGATGACCGTGCTCAAAAGCCGCGCCGTGGCCGGCAACCCGCCGGGCGTAGCCCAGATCAAGGGCCCGGATATCCAGGAATGGGGCAGCACCGGCCTGCTCAGCACCGACACCCTCAAGGACGTGGCCAAGGCGGAAAACTGGGACGGCCTGCTCTCGTCCAAGGTGGCCAATACCGTCAAGTACGAAGGTGATTACGTAGCAGTGCCGGTGAACATCCACCGGGTCAACTGGCTGTGGATCAACCCTGAAGTGTTCAAGAAGGCCGGGATCGACAAGGCACCGACCACCCTCGAAGAGTTCTATGCCGCCGGCGACAAGCTCAAGGCCGCGGGCTTTATCGCCCTGGCCCACGGTGGCCAGCCGTGGCAGGACAGCACCGTGTTTGAAGACGTGGTGCTCTCGGTCATGGGCCCTGAAGGCTACAAGAAAGCCCTGGTGGACCTGGACCAGAAAACCCTCTCCGGTGCAGAAATGACCAAGGCCTTCACCGAGCTGAAGAAAATCACCGGCTACATGGACCCCAACCGTGCCGGGCGTGACTGGAACATTGCGGCTGCCGACGTGATCGGCGGCAAGGCCGGCATGCAGATGATGGGCGACTGGGCCAAGAGCGAATGGACGGCGGCGAAGAAAGTTGCCGGCAAGGACTACCAGTGCGTGCCGTTCCCGGGCACTGATAAGGCCTTCACCTACAACATCGACTCCCTGGCGGTGTTCAAGCTCAAGGCCGATCGCAAAGGTGATATCGCCGCTCAGCAGGACCTGGCCAAGGTCGCCCTGGGCAAGGACTTCCAGAAGGTCTTCAGCATCAACAAGGGCTCGATCCCGGTGCGCACCGACATGCTCAACGACATGAGCGCCGAGGGCTTCGACTCCTGCGCCCAGGCAGCGGCCAAGGACTTCCTGGCCGACGAGAAGACCGGCGGCCTGCAGCCGAGCATGGCGCACAACATGGCCACTTCCCTGGCGGTGCAGGGTGCGATCTTCGATGTGGTCACCAACTTCATGAACGACAAGGATGCGGACCCGGCCAAGGCCAGTGCGCAACTGGCCTCGGCGGTCAAAGCCGCGCAGTAATCCTTGACCCCGCCGCCGGTATGCCGGCGGCTGACCTGTGACTGTGTTGCCGCCCTGCAGGGCTTACGCCCATGCAGCGGCGGCGTGCATCCCGGATTCACTTCAATAACTGGGTTTTTGCGATGAGCTCTGTGGCGGTTTTCAGCAAGGCCTCACCCCTGGACGCACTGCAGCGCTGGCTACCCAAGCTGGTGCTGGCGCCGAGCATGGTGATCGTGCTCGTGGGGTTTTATGGCTACATCATCTGGACGTTCATTCTGTCCTTTACCAATTCCAGCTTCATGCCGAGCTACAAGTGGGTCGGCCTGCAGCAATACCTGCGCTTGATGGACAACGACCGCTGGTGGGTGGCGAGCAAGAACCTCGCGCTCTTCGGCGGCATGTTCATTGCCATCAGCCTGGTGCTGGGGGTGTTCCTGGCGGTGCTGCTGGACCAGCGCATCCGCAAGGAAGGCTTCATCCGCACCGTGTACCTGTACCCCATGGCACTGTCGATGATCGTCACCGGTACTGCCTGGAAGTGGCTGCTCAACCCTGGCCTGGGCCTGGACAAGATGCTCCGCGACTGGGGCTGGGAAGGCTTTCGCCTGGACTGGCTGGTGGATCAGGACCGGGTGGTCTACTGCCTGGTGATCGCCGCCGTATGGCAGGCCTCGGGCTTTGTCATGGCGATGTTCCTCGCCGGTCTGCGCGGTGTTGACCAGTCGATCATCCGCGCCGCCCAGGTGGACGGCGCGAGCCTGCCGACCATCTACCTGCGGATCGTGCTGCCGAGCCTGCGACCGGTGTTCTTCAGTGCCTTCATGATCCTCGCCCACATCGCCATCAAGAGCTTCGACCTGGTGGCGGCGATGACCGCGGGCGGCCCGGGCTACTCCTCCGACCTGCCGGCGATGTTCATGTACTCCTTCACCTTCAGCCGGGGCCAGATGGGCATCGGCTCGGCCAGCGCCATGCTGATGCTCGGTGCCGTGCTGACCATCCTGGTGCCGTACCTGTACTCCGAACTGCGAGGCAAGCGCCATGACTAACTCCCTCGCCAAGCCGACCCTGAACTTCAGTCGGATCGCCATCTACGCCACCTTGCTGCTGGCGGCGGCGGTGTATCTGATTCCCTTGGTGGTGATGCTGCTGACCAGCTTCAAGACCCCGGAAGACATCCGCACCGGCAACCTGCTGAGCTGGCCCCAGGTGGTGGACGGCATCGGCTGGATCAAGGCCTGGGACGCTGTGGGCGGCTACTTCTGGAACTCGGTGAAGATCACCGTGCCGGCGGTACTGATCTCCACCTTCATCGGTGCAATGAACGGCTACGTGCTGTCGATGTGGCGCTTTCGCGGCTCCCAGCTGTTCTTCGGCCTGCTGCTGTTCGGCTGCTTCCTGCCATTCCAGACCGTGCTGCTGCCGGCCTCGTTCACCCTCGGCAAGTTCGGCCTGGCCAACACCACCACCGGCCTGGTGCTGGTGCACGTGGTCTACGGCCTGGCCTTCACCACGCTGTTTTTCCGCAACTACTACGTGAGCATCCCCGATGCCCTGGTCAAGGCCGCGCGTTTGGATGGCGCCGGGTTCTTCACCATCTTCGGCAAGATCCTGCTGCCGATGTCGGTGCCGATCATCATGGTCTGCCTGATCTGGCAGTTCACCCAGATCTGGAACGATTTCCTGTTCGGCGTGGTGTTTGCCAGCGGCGATGCGCAACCGATCACCGTGGCCCTGAACAACCTGGTCAACACCAGCACCGGGGCCAAGGAATACAACGTTGATATGGCGGCGGCGATGATCGCCGGGCTGCCGACACTGCTGGTCTACATCTTCGCCGGCAAGTATTTCCTGCGCGGGCTGACGTCCGGCGCAGTCAAGGGGTAAAGCATGGCCACTCTCGAGTTACGCAACGTCAACAAGACCTACGGTGCCGGCCTGCCGGACACCCTGAAGAACATCGAACTGAAGATCGACGACGGTGAGTTCCTGATCCTCGTCGGCCCGTCCGGCTGCGGCAAATCCACCCTGATGAACTGCATCGCCGGGCTGGAGAACATCAGCGGCGGGGCGATCCTGGTGGACGACGCCGACATCAGCGGCATGAGCCCCAAGGACCGAGACATCGCCATGGTGTTCCAGTCCTACGCGCTGTACCCGACCATGAGCGTGCGCGACAACATCGCCTTCGGCCTGAAGATCCGCAAGATGCCCAGCGCCGAGATCGACGCGGAAGTGGCACGGGTGGCCAAGCTGCTGCAGATCGAGCACCTGCTGACCCGCAAGCCGGGCCAGCTCTCCGGTGGCCAGCAGCAGCGGGTGGCCATGGGCCGGGCGCTGGCGCGGCGGCCGAAGATCTACCTGTTCGACGAACCGCTGTCCAACCTCGACGCCAAGCTGCGGGTCGAGATGCGCACCGAAATGAAACTGATGCACCAGCGCCTCAAGACCACCACGGTCTACGTCACCCACGACCAGATCGAAGCCATGACCCTGGGCGACAAGGTCGCGGTGATGAAGGACGGGATCATCCAGCAGTTCGGCACCCCGAAGCAGATCTACAACGACCCGGCCAACCTGTTCGTGGCGAGTTTTATCGGATCGCCGCCGATGAACTTCATCCCCCTGCGCCTGCAACGCAAGGACGGCCGCCTGCTGGCGCTACTGGACAGTGGCCAGGCCCGTTGCGAGCTGCCTCTGGGCATGCAGGACGCGGGGCTCGAAGACCGTGAGGTGATCCTCGGCATTCGTCCGGAGCAGATTGCCCTGGCCGCCACCGAAGCCAATGGCTTGCCGACCTTGCGCGCTGAGGTCCAGGTGGTCGAGCCCACCGGTCCCGACACCCTGGTGTTCGTCACCCTCAATGGCACCAAGGTCTGCTGCCGCCTGGCTCCGGATCAGGCGCCCGAGGCAGGAGAAACCCTGACCTTGCAGTTCGATCCGGCCCGAGTGCTGCTGTTCGATGCCCAGAGCGGCGAGCGCCTGGGAGCGGCCGGCGCGCCTGTGTCCGAGCCCCGTAGCGGCAACGTGGCGCAGTTCAAGGGGCGATGAATCCGTGGCGGATGGCCTGTCATCCGTCGCACCCGCTGTAAACCGCGTTGGATAAATCGTTAATAACAATAAAGACGAGGATGTAGGGATGAAAAAGCAACACAGCAATACCCGGCTGCTTTGCCAGTTGTCAGCGGCTGCGGCATTGGTCCTGTCCGCCAATGCCATGGCGGACGAGGCGTTCAGCGCCGACTCCAAGTGGATGACCGGCGACTGGGGTGGTGAGCGTACCAAGCTGATCGAGCAGGGGATCGACATCAAGGCCGACTACGTCGGTGAAATGGGCGCCAACCTGCATGGCGGCTACAACGACGACAAGACCGGGCGCTACAGCGATCAGTTCGGTCTCGGCGTGGCCTTGGATCTGCAGAAGCTGCTGGGCTGGGACAATACCCAGGCCAAGATTCAGCTGACCAACCGTAACGGCCAGAACATTTCCAACGATCGCATCGGCGACCCGCGTGCCGGCACCCTGAGTTCTTCCCAGGAGGTGTACGGTCGTGGCCATATGGTGCGTCTGACCCAGCTGTGGATTCAGCACCAGTTCCTCGACGGCAAGCTGGACGTCAAGGCCGGTTACTTCGGCGAAGGCGAAGACTTCAACACCTTCCCCTGCGAGTTCCAGAACCTGGCTTTCTGCGGCTCCCAGGTGGGCAACTGGGCCACCGGTATCTGGTACAACTGGCCGGTCAGCCAGGCGGCGCTGCGGGTCAAATACCACATCACCCCCGAGCTGTATGCGCAGATCGGCGCTTACAACCAGAACCCGTCACAGCTGGAGCACGGCAACGGCTTCAAGCTCAGCGGCAGCGGCACCAAGGGCACGGTATTGCCGGTGGAACTGGTCTGGTCGCCCAAGCTCAATAGCCTGCCGGGCGAGTACCGCGTGGGTTACTACAAGAGCACGGCCGACGCCAATGATGTGCGCAAGGACGCCAACGGCCAGGACGCCGCGGACACGGGCGACGCCTATCGCGTGCACAACAGCAAGCACGGCTACTGGTTCGTTGCTCAACAGCAACTCACCACCCACAACGGTGACGCTTCCCGTGGCTTGAACATCGCCGCCAACGCCACCTTCCATGACAAGGACACCAACGTCGTCGACAACTACCAGTCGCTGATGTTCGTGTACAAGGGGCCGTTCGATGCGCGTCCGAAAGATGACGTGGGCATCGGTTTTGCGCGGATCCACGTCAACGACGATGTGCGCAAGAACGCCCAACTGATCAACGAGGACAACGGCATCAGCAACTACGACAACCCGCTGTACATGCCGCTGCGCGACACGGAATACAACTACGAGATCAACTACGGTTTCCACGTCACCAACTGGCTGACCGTACGCCCCAACCTGCAATACATCACCCATCCGGGCGGTGTGGATGAAGTGGATAACGCGTTGGTGGCCGGTCTGAAAATTCAGTCGGTATTCTAGAGCTGTTGCGATAAGCTCCTCCTCCATGTGCGCATTTTGCGGATGGCCCAGGCCGTCCGCTTTTTTTTGTGGGGATTGCAAGTCCCCCTGATGAGTATCGAGACAGCAGTGAATTTCAGGACCGCGGCCCATGCATGAGCATCCGCTACAACGCTTTTTCAAATCCCTGCGCGAACGCCCGGTGTTCGCCTGGGAGCGCTATCAGATGCGCGATGTGCTGGTGATCGATCACCCGCTGTGCCAGGCGGTGTTCAGTCGCCAGGGCGCTCAACTGCTGCACTTTCAGCCGGCCGGGCAGAAGCCCTGGCTGTGGTGTGCCTCGAAGTGGCCGCAAGTGGGGGCGATCCGCGGTGGTGTGCCGGTGTGCTGGCCCTGGTACGGTCGCCATCCCAGTGAAAATGCCTGGCCGTCCCACGGTTGGGCGCGGCTGCTGGACTGGAAACTGCTGGACAGCAGCAGCGACGAGGACGGCGTGCGCCTGCACTGGCAATTGCAGTTGTGCGACTGGAAGGTCGACTTGCATGCGCACCTGGGGCAAAGCATGGATCTGCGCCTGAGCACCGAGCACCAGGACAGTGAACCTTGTCAGTTGAGCCAGGCTTTGCATGCCTACTGGCGTATTGGTGACGTCGGTGAGGTAGCGCTGTCCGGGCTTGATGGCGCCCAGGGTTACGACCAGTTGAACCGCCAGGTCTGTCAGCAGCAGGGCGAGTTGCGGGTCGAGGGCGGGTGCCAGCGGGTGTTCCAGCACGAAGGCGAATTGCAGCTCAAGGACCACGCCTGGCAGCGCGAGCTGTGTATCGATACCGGTGACGATGCCGACACCGTGGTCTGGCACCCCGGCACCCGGCCCTTGCTGGGGGTGAGCTGGAATGAGGTGTCGCGGTTTGTCTGCGTCGAAGCGGCTGCCGGCGGCACCGACAGCCTGTGCCTGGCGCCCGGGGAGCAGGCGCACCTGAGCTTGCAGGCGCGGGCAGCGGGGTAGGAGTCGGCAGGCCGGCGAACCGGCCAGCCTCAGTTGAACTCGTCGCCCACCGGATAGCGGCTGGCGTTGAGGCTTTCCTTGATCTTGCGCAGGTGCGGCTGGAAGTCCACGCCACGGCGCAGGGTCATGCCGGTGGCCAGCACGTCGAGCACGGTGAGCTGGATGATCCGCGAGGTCATCGGCATGTAGATGTCGGTGTCTTCGGGCAGAGGGATGTTCAGGCTCAAGGTACTGGCCTTGGCCAGCGGCGAGTTCTCTGCGGTCAGTCCCAGCACCGAAGCGCCGTTTTCCCGGGCAATGCGCGCCACTTCCACCAGTTCGCGGGTCCGGCCGGTGTAGGAAATGATCACGAACAATTCGCCGGTGTGGGCCACCGAGGCGATCATGCGCTGCATCAGTACATCGGCATGGGCCGTCACTGCCAGGTTGAAGCGGAAAAACTTGTGCAGCGCATCCATGGCCACTGGGGCCGAGGCACCGAGGCCGAAGAAGTGGATCTGCCGAGCCTGAATCAACAGGTCAACGGCCTTGCTGATCAGGTTCGGGTCCAGGGCCTGGCAGGCACTGTCCAGGGAGGCGATGGCACTGCCGAAGATCTTTTGTGTGTAGGCCTCGGGGTTGTCGTCGGCCTCTACGGCGCGGCTGACGTAGGCGGCGCCGCTGGCCAGGCTCTGGGCCAGTTGCAGCTTGAGTTCCGGGTAGCCGCTGACACCGAACGAGCGGCAGAAGCGATTGACCGTCGGTTCGCTGACCGAAGCGGCCTGGGCCAGCGCAGCGATGCTGAAGCGAGTCGCCTGCTGTGGGTTGAGCAGGATGACTTCGGCGACTTTACGTTCCGCCTTGTTCAGTTCTTCAAGGCGGTTCTGGATCTGCTCCAGAAGATTTCGCACTCGGTCCATTCAGGTTTCCTAGATCGGCTAGACAGGCGCAGCAGCAGAGCCGCTAGAGCGCCCGCAATGCGAAGTTGAGAGGTGGCCTATCCTACTGATGGCCTGGATCGACCACCACCTGGAATCTGTATTTTGTAAAAATGTTGTGTTTATTACTACATTTTTCCTTGAGTGATGCCTTGAAAAAAGGTATTTGTAGCTTAACTTGATAAAAGAACAAACATCATGCCTTCGATAACGGTTGAACCCTGCACCTTTGCCTTGTTCGGCGCGCTGGGCGATCTGGCGCTGCGTAAGCTGTTTCCTGCCTTGTACCAACTCGATGCCGCCGGTCTGTTGCATGAAGACACGCGGATTCTGGCCCTGGCTCGTGAGCCGGGCAGCGAGCAAGAGCACCTGGCGAATATCGAAACCGAGCTGCGCAAGTACGTCGGCGACAAGGACATCGACAGTGAAGTCCTGCAGACTTTTCTCGCTCGCCTGAGCTACCTGCATGTGGACTTCCTCAAGGCCGAGGACTATGTGGCCCTGGCTGAGCGCGCCGGCGGCGAACAACGCTTGATCGCCTACTTCGCCACACCGGCGGCGGTGTATGGCGCGATTTGCGAGAACCTGTCCCGGGTCGGACTCAACCAGCACACTCGCGTGGTCCTGGAAAAACCCATTGGTTCGGACCTGGAATCGTCGCGCAAGGTCAACGACGCGGTGGCCCAGTTCTTCCCGGAAAATCGCATCTACCGGATCGACCATTACCTGGGCAAGGAGACGGTGCAGAACCTGATCGCCTTGCGCTTCGCCAACAGCCTGTTCGAAACCCAGTGGAACCAGAACTACATCTCCCACGTGGAAATCACCGTGGCCGAGAAGGTTGGCATCGAAGGCCGCTGGGGCTATTTCGACAAGGCCGGCCAGCTGCGGGACATGATCCAGAACCACTTGCTGCAGTTGCTGTGCCTGATCGCCATGGACCCACCGGCCGACCTGTCTGCCGACAGCATCCGTGACGAGAAGGTCAAGGTGCTCAAGGCCCTGGCGCCCATCAGCCCGGAAGGCCTGACCACCCAGGTGGTGCGTGGCCAGTACATTGCCGGTCACAGCGAGGGCCAATCGGTGCCCGGTTACCTGGAGGAAGAAAACTCCAACACCCAGAGCGACACCGAAACCTTCGTTGCCCTGCGTGCCGACATCCGCAACTGGCGTTGGGCCGGGGTGCCGTTCTACCTGCGTACCGGCAAGCGCATGCCGCAAAAACTGTCGCAGATCGTCATCCACTTCAAAGAGCCGTCGCACTATATCTTCGCCCCCGAGCAGCGCCTGCAGATCAGCAACAAGCTGATCATTCGCCTGCAACCGGATGAAGGCATCTCGTTGCGGGTGATGACCAAGGAACAAGGCCTGGACAAGGGCATGCAGCTGCGCAGCGGTCCGTTGCAGCTGAATTTTTCCGATACCTATCGCAGTGCACGGATTCCCGATGCCTACGAGCGGTTGTTGCTGGAAGTGATGCGCGGCAATCAGAACCTGTTTGTCCGCAAAGATGAAATCGAAGCCGCGTGGAAGTGGTGTGACCAGTTGATCGCCGGGTGGAAGAAATCCGGCGATGCGCCCAAGCCGTATGCGGCCGGGTCCTGGGGGCCGATGAGCTCCATTGCACTGATCACGCGGGACGGGAGGTCTTGGTATGGCGATATCTGATTTGCAACTGCCGGCGGGGGTAGCAGCCCACGAATTCCGCAGTCCTACCTTGTTGGCTGAAGGCCAGGCGCTGAGAGTGGCCGAGCTGCTGCGCGAGGCGATTGCCGCCCGCGGCAACGCGACTCTGGTGGTGTCCGGTGGCCGTAGCCCGGTGGCGTTTTTCCAGGCCCTGGTGAAGCAGGAGCTGGATTGGTCCAAGGTGCTGATCACCCTGGCGGACGAGCGTTGGGTGCCGGTGGAACATGCCGATAGCAATGCCGGTCTGCTCAAGCGCTATCTGCTCCAGGGGCCGGTGGCCAAGGCCAGCTTCCTCAGCCTCTATAGCGCGGCGGCCAACCTGGAAGAAGCGGCCCAGCAGGCCGATCGTCTGTTGTCCGAGTTGCCGGGAATTGATGTGCTGGTGCTGGGCATGGGCGATGACGGTCATACCGCCTCGCTGTTCCCCAACAGCCCGAACCTGGCCGAGGCGCTTCGGGTCGATGGCAGCCGTCGCTGCTGGCCAATGCTGGCGCCCACTGTGCCCCATCAGCGCCTGAGCATGAGCCGGGCCTTACTGGCCTCGGCCCGCCATCAGCTGTTGTCGATTTCCGGTCAGTCCAAGCTGACCACCCTGAGTGCCGCACTGGCCGGTGACGCTGTTGCCGAAATGCCGATTCGCGCCTTCCTGCAAACCCCGTTAGAGATTTACTGGTGCCCATGAGCCAAGGATCAGCCGCTATGACAAACCTACCCCCGACCGTTTCCATGGCGGACAAAGTTGCCCTGATCGACAGCCTCTGTGCCAAGGCGCGGATTCTGCCGGTGATCACCATCGCCCGTGAGCAGGATGTGCTGCCACTGGCAGACGCCCTGGCGGCAGGTGGCCTGACGGCCCTGGAAGTGACCCTGCGTTCGCAGTTCGGCCTCAAGGCCATCCAGATCCTGCGCGAGCAGCGCCCGGAACTGGTGACCGGTGCCGGCACTGTGCTTGATCCGCACATGCTCGTCGCGGCGGAAGCGGCAGGCTCGCAGTTCATCGTCACCCCGGGCATCACCCGTGACTTGTTGCAGGCCAGTGTCGCCAGTCCGATCCCGCTGTTGCCGGGGATCAGCAATGCTTCCGGGATCATGGAGGGTTATGCCCTGGGTTATCGTCGCTTCAAGCTGTTCCCGGCTGAAGTCAGCGGTGGCGTGGCGGCGATCAAGGCCCTGGGCGGTCCGTTCGGTGAGGTGAAATTCTGCCCGACTGGCGGCGTTGGCCCGGCCAATATCAAGAGCTACATGGCGTTGAAGAATGTGATGTGCGTGGGCGGTAGCTGGATGCTCGATCCCGAGTGGATCAAGAACGGCGACTGGGCGCGGATTCAAGAGTGCACGGCCGAGGCCCTGTCTCTGCTGGACTGAAATTTTTACCTGATTCGTTGGTGTGTTCTACGGCTTTACGGTGCGCTTGGTCGGTGCACCGTTTTTTTTTTGCCTGGAGAAAAAGCCTCGCCCCTCGCTTGAAGAGAGGGAGGCGTCACTGGTTGGCCAATTCGCCAAGGGCCCCGATCAAGCACTGGATGTGCTCCAGAGGCGTCACCAGCCCCGGGGTGATGCGGATGCAGGGGCCAAAACCGGCGCCGGTGCGGGTTACGGCGAACAGGTTGTAGTCGCGCAGCAGGCGCTCCACCAGGGCTTGCTGGTCGGCGTGGCGGGTAAAGCGCAGGGCGCTGATGGCGCAGCACAGGCGCGGGTCTTTCGGGGTCAGGATTTCGATCCCTGGCGTCTCGCGCACGGCTTCGGTCCAGGTCGCGCGCAGGTAGTTCAGGCGTGCCCCCTTGGCCGCCGAACCGCCCATGGCTCGATGCTCCTCGAACACCAGGGGCAAGGTCATCAGCGCCGGGATGTTCGGTGTGCTGTAGGGCGTTCGGGCCCTGATGTCGTCGACCGGGAAGTGGAACTCGCCCATGTCCGGGTCGATATCCTCCAGGCGTTCCGGGTGGATATAGATAAAGCCCAGGCTCAGCGGCGCGCCGATCCATTTGTGCAGGTTGAAACCAGCGAAGGCGATCCCCAGCTGGGGCAGGTCGAACTCGATCTGGCCCAGGGCGTGGGCGCCGTCGAGAATGATGTCGACTTGGTGTTCCCGGGCGGCGGCGGCAATGGCCTGGACTGGCATGACCAGTCCGCTGCGATGGGTGACATAGGTCAGCGGCATCAGCTTGAGTCGCGGGTAACGCTCGAACGCGCTTGTATAGGTGTCGACCAGGCTGTCAAAACTGGCAGGGTGCTGGTGCTCGATTTCTATCACCTCCACACCCCGGTGACGGGCCAGCCAGCGCATCGCGCTTTTCACCGTGTCGTACTCCAGGTTGCTGAGCAGCACCTGGTCGCCGGGTTGCAGGCGGTTGTAGTTGCGGATCAAGGATTGCAGGGCGTCGGAAGCACAGCGAGTCAGGGCCACGGCATTCTCCGGGGCCTCCAGCAGTGCTGCCAGCTGGCCACGGATCTGCAGGGCCTCGATCTGTTCGAAGCGCTGGCGCACATGCACCGAGTTACTGCGGTTCACCCACTGGATATTGTGTTGGTACTCCTCGGCCACCTTGTGCGTCATGCGCCCGAAATAGCCGTTTTCCAGATTGATCGGCCCAGGATCGATGTCGAACTGCCGGGCGATTGCACGCCAATGGTCTTCGTCATGGGCAAGGGGTGCTGCAGTCCTTGGCATGGTGGGCTCTTTTTCAGTGACGGGGCTTGGGTTTGCCGTGTTTGGCGCGCAGCGGGTCGAGCAGATCGGACAGGCCGTTGTGATCGATCTCCTGCATCAGGGCCAGCAGGCCGCCGAGCTCGCCCTTGGGAAAGCCCTCGCGGGCGAACCAATTCAGGTAGGGGCCGGGCAGGTCGGCCAGGATGCGGCCCTTGTACTTGCCGAAGGGCATTTCCCGGGTGATCAGCAGTTCAAGTGTCTCGGGGGTCATGGCGCAACTTTCGTGTGATTCGAACGCCATGGAAAATACAGGCATTCTGCATGCAGGCCAAATGACAGATCATGCAAATAACGCGGATACAGATTTTCAGTTAAAAGATAACTTATTGAAAATTAAGTAAAAAATATAAATTCAAAGTCTGGCATGGCGGGTGCAACGGTTAATTCAGCAGTTAACTCAGCAGTTGACTCAACTCTCCCAACCCGCAAGGAACCAGAAAATGACTGACTTGAATAAAGAAGCAATTTCGGTGCTCAACAGCCTGATCGAGACCAGCAAGGATGGTCAGGAAGGGTTCAAGACCTGTGCTGAAGACATCAAGCACCCAGAACTCAAGGCGCTGTTCATCAAGCGCTCCACCGATTGCGCTACCGCCGCCGCCGAACTGCAGTCCGTGGTGCGCTCCATGGGTGGCGAACCGGAAACCTCCACCAGCGTCAGTGGCGATCTGCACCGTCGTTGGGTCGACCTCAAGTCACTGGTGACCGGCAAGGATGAGGAATCGGTGCTCAACGAGGCCGAGCGTGGCGAAGACCATGCCTTGAAGTCCTACAAGGAGGCGCTGGATAAAATCAGCAAGCACAACCTGGTGGGTATTCGTGATGTGGTAGAGCGCCAGTACCACGGCGTGCAACGCAATCATGATCAGGTCAAAGCCTTGCGCAACCAGGCCCGTGCCCGTTCGTAACGGTTAAAACCTGTCAAAAACGCCAGCCAGTCTGGCGTTTTTTTATGCCTGTGATTTAGTGCTGGACGGGAATTAGTTAGCTAGCTAATAATTAGCTCGCGCCCACTCGTGGCGATCCCGACTATGGTTATTCAGTCCTTCAAAGAGTCCTTGTTCGTGCCCATTACCTTGCAGGCCTTGCTTGCTCCCAGCCTTCCTGCGGTGCAGTTCGCGATCAAGACGCTGCTGGGTGGCGGCCTGGCGCTGTGGCTGGCGTTGCGTTGGGGCCTGGAGCAGCCGGCTTGGGCCCTGATGACCGCGTTCATCGTCGCTCAGCCGTTGTCCGGAATGGTTCTGCAAAAGGGGCTGGCCCGGCTGCTGGGGACCTTGGTTGGCACCCTTATGTCGGTGCTGTTCATGGGCCTGTTCGCCCAGACGCCCTGGTTGTTCCTGCTGGCCCTGGCCCTGTGGCTGGGGTTGTGCACTGCCAGTTCCACGCTGCTGCGCAGTGCCTGGTCCTATTCCTTCGTGCTGGCGGGCTACACCGTGGCGATCATCGCCTTGCCCGCCATCAGTCACCCGTTGACCGTGTTCGATCAGGCCGTGGCCCGTTGCACGGAAATCTCCCTGGGGATCATCTGCGCCACCGCCAGCAGTGCCCTGATCTGGCCGATGCGGGTAGAGCGGCAATTGGCGGATCAGGCCCGCAGCGCCTGGCACAGTGGCATGCAGGCGGCCCGCGCCACCCTGGCCGGCGATGCCCTGGCGCGCAAGGGCCTGCTGGAAATTCTCGGGCGCATCGTCGCCGTGGACTCCCAGCGCGAACACGCCTGGTTCGAAGGTCCATCGGGGCGCCAGCGGGCCCGGGCCATCAGTGGCCTGAGCCAGAAGCTGCTGATGCTGTTGCGGATCTCCCGTTCGGTGCGGCGCCAGTGGAAACAGCTGGACGCCGACGAAGCCCGGCAACTGCAGCCCTGGATGGATCGGGTTCAGGAAGCCCTGGCGGCGGCCGACAAGGCTGGTCTGCAAGCGCTGCGTCCGCGCCTGCAGGAAGCGTCCCATGAGCTTCAGATCAGTCCGGCGCAGAGCTTTTGCCTGGCGCGTTTTGCGTTGTTGCTGGATACCGCCCTGGCGGCAACCCAGGCCCTGGACGCGGTGCAGGAGGGGCGGGCGCCGGTGGAGCAACCGGCAAACCTGACTCCCCATCGTGATCTGTCGCTGGCCCTGGTATTCGGTGCCCGCAGTGCCTTGGCGTTCCTCACGGTAGCCAGCTTCTGGCTGGCCACTGCCTGGCCTGCTGCCTCCGGGGCCATGCTCCTGACGTGTGTGGTCTGCAGCCTGTTCGCCAGCCGTGAGAACGGCGCGCAGATTGGCATGAGTTTCATGCGCGGAATCTTCCTGGCGATTCCGGCGGCGTTCCTGGTGGGGCAGATCCTCCTGCCTCAATGGAGCGGCTTTGCGATGTTGGCCATGGCCATGGGCGTGCCGCTGTTCTTCGGCGCCCTGGGCATGGCCAAGCCACAGATAGGCGCCACTGCCACTTCGTTCTGCCTGCATTTCATCGTGTTGATTTCGCCGATGAACCGCATGAGTTTCGATGTCGCCAGCTTCTTCAACAACGCCCAGGCCATGGTGCTGGGGGTGGGCGCCGCGGTACTGGCCTTCCATCTGCTGATTCTGCGTAACCCGGCCTGGCATGGCCGGCGCCTGCTGGCGGCGACCCTGAGTGATCTGGTGCGTTTGACCCGGCGCAACCTGCGGGGCGCGGAAAGCTGGTTCGGCGGGCGCATGGCCGATCGCCTGCTGCAGCTGGCCCGGCATTATCCGGAGCTGCCGGAGCAGGCCCGCAGTCGCTGGGACGATGGCCTGTTGGGCCTGGACGTCGGCGATGAACTGATGCACCTGCGCCTGAGCCTGGCGGTGGCCCAGGTGCCGGTGAGTGCGGCGCAGCGCGAGTATTTCGAGCAGTTGCAACGCATCCTTGAACAGGGTCCGGCCGGTCATCGCCAGGAAGCCCTGGTGGCGCCCAGTGCGGCCTTGCTTGACGCTTTGGCCCAGCAGCCACCCAGTGACGCGTTGAAACTGGCCAAGGGGGCGGTGCTGCAATTGCAAAACAGCTGGCGCAGTTGGTGCCGGCAGCAGGAGGACAGTCATGGGGCTGCGTGAGTGGTCGTTGGGCGGGGTGCTGCTCAGCCCGTTTCTGATTTACGTGGTGCTGGCGCTGGTGGTCACCGGCGTGCTGCGAGTGCTGGTGCGAGTCACCGGACTGGGGCGCTGGATCTGGCATGAAGCCCTGTTCGATTGTGCCCTGTACGTCTGTGTATTGACGGTGATCACTGTGGTCCTGGGACCTTTATAAGGAGTTGATTATGCGTACACCCGTACGTGTCGTATTTACCCTGTGCCTGGTGGCGGTGGCGATCTTCGCCGGTTATCACCTGTGGCAGTACTACATGCTGACGCCCTGGACCCGGGACGCGCGAATTCGCGCCGACGTGGTGATCGTGGCCCCGGACGTATCCGGTTGGGTGCGCGAGCTCAAGGTGGCGGACAACCAGCCCGTGAAGGCCGGAGACTTGTTGCTGAGCATCGACCGCGACCGGTTCGAGGCGGCCCTGGAAAAGGCCCAGGCCGTGGTTCAGACCCGTCAGCAGCAATTGAGTCTGCGCGAGCACGAGGCCAGTCGCCGTGCGGCCCTGGGTCCCCAGGCCATCAGTGCCGAGCTGCGCGAGAACGCCCAGATCAATGCCGGCATAGCCCGGGGCGAACTGCGTCAGGCCCAGGCCGAGGCCAAGGTCGCGGAGCTCAACCTGGCCCGCAGTCAGGTGCGCGCGCCCCGTAACGGGCATATCACCAACCTGCGCCTGGCCGAGGGCAACTACGTCAATGCCGGGCAGCCAGTGATGGCGCTGATCGATGATTCGACGTTCTACGTCCAGGCTTATTTCGAGGAAACCAAGCTGCCGCGAATCCAGGTCGGCGACCGGGTTAAGGTCTGGCTGATGAGTGCCGGCGATGCCCTGCCGGGCCATGTGCAAAGTGTCAGCCGGGGGATTACCGACCGCAATGCCACCCCTGACGGGCAATTGCTGGCGGAGGTGGAGCCGACCTTCAACTGGGTTCGTCTGGCCCAGCGGATTCCGGTGCGGATCAAGCTGGACAAGGTGCCTGAAGGCATCAACCTGAGCGCCGGGATGACCGCCAGCGTGCAGGTCGAGGAGGGCAGTGGACGGTAGGAGACGGCTTGCTGGCGCAAGCCATGACGAGCAAAGCCTTCGCCGACAAGCCGGCTCCTGGAGGACTACGTGGGGCGCGGTTTAGCCAATGGTGATGGCCGGCAGGGTCGGCAGGGTCACGGTCTGTTGCTTGCGTGGGGCGAGAATCTCGGCTTCGCCGTCCACCACCAGCTCGTCGCGCTGGTTGAATACGCGAGTGGCGATGCGGACGCGGAATTTCGGCAGTTTTTCGAGGATTTCCAGGCGTACGGTCAGGGTGTCGCCAATCTTCACCGGCTTCTGGAAGCTCATCTGCTGGCCGATGTAGATGGTGCCCGGCCCAGGCAATTCGCAGGCCACGGCGGCGCTGATCAGGGCGCCGCTGAACATGCCGTGGGCAATGCGCTCCTTGAACATGGTGGCGGCGGCGAACTCGGGATCCAGGTGCACCGGGTTGTGATCGCCGGACATGGCGGCGAACAGCTGGATGTCACGCTCCTCGACGGTCTTGCTGTACTGGGCGGTCTGACCGACTTCCAGGGCTTCGTAAGGGGTGTTGGTAACCTGGGTCATGTTGCTGAAATCCTCTGACAGGTAAATGAGCGCACTGGCCGCGCCGTCGCTTACTCCGACCGTGGAGGCCGGCGGTGTTGCAGCGCTTGGTCCAGCCAGGCCAGTACGTCGTGGGTCACTTGATCACGGTTGCTTTCGTTGAACAGCTCATGACGTGCCTGCGGGTAGATATTGAGTTGCAGGCACTGGCTGCCGGCCTCGCGCAATGCGTTGGCCAGATCCTTGAGACGCTTGCCATCGCTCACCGGATCACATTCTCCTCCCATGACCAACAACGGCAGGCCGGGATCGATCTGCGCCAGGTTGGAAATCTTGCTGATTTGCTGCAGGCCACCGAGCAGGTCGATCCACAGCTGGTTGGTGCAGCGATAGCCACACAGCGGGTCGTTCACGTACTTGTCGACTTCGGCCGGGTCGCGGCTGAGCCAGTCGAAGGCGGTGCGATTGGGCTTGAAGGCCTTGTTGAAGGAGCCGAACGACAGCCACTCGATCAGTGCGCTGCGTCCCTGGCCGCCCTGGCGCCAGCGTTCGAACCGCGCGATCAGGCTGGCGGCGCGGTACAGGGCCACTGGCTGGAAGTTCGAGCCGCTGAGAATCGCCCCGTGTAGGCTGGCGCTGTGATGTTGCAGGTAGGCCTGGGCGATGTAGCTGCCCATGCTGTGGCCCAACAGCACGATGGGCGTGCCGGGGTGTTGCTGGCCGATGTGCTGGTTGAGGCTGGCCAGGTCGCCGACGACCTTGTTCCAGCCACCCTGGTCTGCATAGTGGCCGAGTACCCCGTGTTCCGCGCTTTTACCGTGGCCGCGTTGATCCGGGGCATAGATTCCATAACCCTCGGCGCACAGGGCCTCGGCCAGGCGAGCATAACGCCCGCTGTGCTCGGCCATGCCGTGGGACAGCAGGATGAGTGCCTTGAGCGGGCGCTCGGGCAGCCACAGGTTGACGAAGAGGCGTTGGTGATCACTCGTGGTCAACCAG
Organism: Pseudomonas sp. BLCC-B112; assembly: GCF_028550695.1. Lineage (NCBI taxonomy): Bacteria > Pseudomonadati > Pseudomonadota > Gammaproteobacteria > Pseudomonadales > Pseudomonadaceae > Pseudomonas > Pseudomonas sp. BLCC-B112. Next base: position 491,684 of record NZ_JAQQGK010000002.1, on the reverse strand, counting down.
AACGTGTCGTGGGTCATGGCGATTCCTTTGCACGAAGACGCTGCACTTTATAGCGTATCGCCGCGTGTGCGTCTGATGCGCACGCCTGTTGGAAGCAAGATTCATAAAATTAATGACACACTTGCGCATATTTGCCTGATTCACCATAGCTGCTAACGTCCGAGGAGCCCCGCCGCTGACAGCGTTACAGAGGCGGCCCGGACCGTTCAGGTAATGAGAGGACAAGAATAATGCAACCTGATTTCTGGAATGATAAGCGCCCCGCCGGCGTCCCTAACGAGATTGACCTGGGGGCCTTCAAGTCGGTGATCGAGGTGTTTGAGCGTTCCTGCAAGAAATTTGCTGATCGCCCGGCCTTCAGCAATATGGGGGTGACCCTCACCTACGCCGAGCTGGAACGCTACAGCGCGGCCTTTGCCGGTTATCTGCAAAGCCATACCGATCTGGTTCCGGGGGATCGTATTGCGGTGCAGATGCCCAACGTCCTGCAGTACCCGATCGCGGTCTTCGGTGCGCTGCGGGCCGGTCTGGTGGTGGTCAACACCAATCCGCTGTACACCGCCAGGGAGATGCGTCATCAGTTCAAGGATTCAGGAGCCCGGGCCCTGGTCTACCTGAATGTCTTCGGGCAGAAGGTCCAGGAAGTTTTGGGGGATACCGATATCCAGTTCCTGATCGAGGCCAAGATGGGCGACCTGATGCCCACCGCCAAGGGCTGGTTGGTCAACCTGGTGGTGGACAAGGTCAAGAAGATGGTCCCGGCCTATCACCTGCCCCAGGCCATTTCCTTCAAGAGTGCCCTGCGCCTGGGGCGTGGCCAGGGGATCAAGCCGCTGCAGGTGGGGCTCGATGATGTTGCCGTGTTGCAGTACACCGGCGGTACCACCGGCCTGGCCAAGGGCGCGATGCTGACCCACGGCAACCTGGTGGCCAACATGCAGCAAGCCCGGGCCTGCCTCGGTCAGCACGGGCCCGACGGTCATAGCCAGTGGCGTGAAGGGCAGGAAGTGATGATCGCGCCGCTGCCGCTGTACCACATCTATGCCTTCACCGCGAACTGCATGTGCATGATGGTCACGGGCAACCACAACGTGCTGATCAGCAATCCGCGGGATATCGGCGCCTTTATCAAGGAACTGAAGAACTGGCGTTTTTCCGCCTTGCTGGGGCTCAACACGCTGTTCGTGGCCCTGATGGATCACCCGGAATTCAAGAACCTGGATTTTTCCAACCTCAAGCTGACCAACTCCGGTGGCACGGCCCTGGTCAAGGCCACGGCTGAGCGCTGGCAGAAACTCACCGGCTGCCGGATCACCGAAGGTTATGGCCTCACCGAAACCTCGCCGGTGGCCTGCACCAACCCTTATGGCGACCGCTCGCGGTTGGGTACGGTTGGTCTGCCAGTGCCGGGCACCACCTTGAAGGTCATCGATGACCAGGGCACCGAGCTGCCGCTGGGCGAGCGTGGCGAGCTGTGCATCAAGGGACCACAGATCATGAAGGGCTACTGGAACAAGCCGGAAGCCACGGCCGAAGTACTGGATGCCGAGGGTTGGTTCAAGTCCGGCGATATTGCAGTGATCGATCCCGATGGTTTCGTGCGCATCGTTGATCGTAAGAAGGACATGATCATCGTCTCGGGTTTCAACGTTTACCCCAACGAGATCGAAGATGTGGTCATGGCTCACCCCAAGGTCGCCAACTGCGCGGTGATCGGGGTTCCGGACGAGCGTTCCGGCGAGGCGGTGAAGCTGTTTGTGGTGCCTCGTGAAGCGGGGGTCAGCCTTGAAGAGCTCAAGGCCTACTGCAAGGAGAATTTCACGGGGTACAAAGTGCCCAAGCACATCGTGCTGCGTGAGTCTCTGCCGATGACGCCTGTGGGCAAGATCCTGCGTCGCGAGCTGCGCGACATCGCCTGATCCCTGGCTTTTTCCATCGCGGGCAAGCCTGTTGGCTCAACGGGCTTGCCCGCGATGCATTCTGGGGGCGCAAAGCCCCGTGCCAGAGCGGAATTCAAGGTTGTAGAATTTTTACTCTAAAAATGACTATTAGAATGTCTTGAGTCATAAATGTGACTATTGAGGCCTTTTTTGGCTCTAGGCGGCCTTTTCCAAAGCTGCTACTCTCGGCGCGCTTTGTGACTTCTCGGCCTAAGTAAAAGCCAGACTCACCAACAATAGACACCAATAAAAAACACAGACAAATAATAATCGCATCAAATGCGGTGATGAATTCGCGTTGCTGAGGAGTGGGCTTCCATGATCGAAGACTTTTGGAAGGATAAGTACCCAGCTGGGATTGCTGCCGATATCAATCCTGACGAGTATCCGAATATTCAGGCGGTGTTGAAGCAGTCCTGCCAACGTTTTGCTAACAAACCGGCCTTTAGCAACCTCGGCAAGACAATCACTTACGGTGAACTGTACGAACTGTCTGGGGCCTTCGCCGCGTACCTGCAGCAGCATACCGATTTGCAGCCTGGCGATCGAATCGCCCTGCAGTTGCCCAACCTGTTGCAATACCCGATTGCGGTGTTCGGTGCTATTCGCGCCGGCCTGATCGTGGTCAACACCAACCCGCTGTACACCGCGCGGGAGATGGAGCACCAGTTCAACGACTCTGGAGCCAAGGCTCTGGTTTGCCTGGCCAACATGGCCCACCTGGCAGAGACCGTGGTCCCCAAAACCTCGGTCAAGCACGTGATCATCACCGAAGTGGCGGACCTTTTGCCCACCTTCAAGCGTGTGCTGATCAACAGTGTGGTCAAGTACGTGAAGAAGATGGTGCCGGCTTATCACTTGCCCCAGGCCGTCAAGTTCAATGAGGTGTTGAGCAAGGGCCACGGCCAGCCAGTACAGGAAGCCAACCCTGCCAGCGGCGACGTGGCGGTACTGCAATACACCGGCGGTACCACCGGCGTGGCCAAGGGGGCGATGCTGACCCATCGCAATCTGGTGGCCAACATGCTGCAGTGCAAGGCGCTGATGGGCTCCAACCTCAATGAAGGTTGCGAGATCCTCATCACTCCGCTGCCGCTGTACCACATCTATGCGTTCACCTTCCATTGCATGGCCATCATGCTCATGGGCAACCACAACATCCTGATCAGTAACCCGCGGGATCTGCCGGCGATGGTCAAGGAACTGTCGAAGTGGAAGTTCAGCGGTTTTGTCGGTCTCAACACCCTGTTCGTTGCCCTGTGCAACAACGAAGCGTTCCGCAAACTGGATTTTTCCGCGCTCAAAGTCACGCTGTCCGGGGGCATGGCCCTGCAACTGGCGGCCGCCGAGCGTTGGAAGTCGGTCACCAATTGCTCGATCTGTGAAGGCTACGGTATGACCGAGACCAGTCCGGTGGCCACGGTCAACCCGATCCAGAACATCCAGATCGGCACCATCGGCATTCCAGTGCCTTCGACCTTGTGTCGGGTGATCAACGACGCGGGCGACGAACTGCCCCTCGGGGAAGTGGGTGAACTGTGCGTGAAGGGCCCGCAGGTGATGAAGGGCTACTGGCAGCGTCAGGACGCTACTGACGAAGTCCTCAGCGACGGCTGGTTGAAGACCGGTGACATCGCCGTGATTCAGCCGGACGGATATATCCGCATCGTCGACCGCAAGAAGGACATGATCCTGGTCTCGGGTTTCAACGTGTACCCCAACGAACTGGAAGACGTCCTGGCTTCCCTGCCGGGGGTCCTGCAGTGCGCAGCGATCGGCGTACCGGACGAGAAGTCTGGCGAGATCATCAAGATCTTCATCGTCGCCAAGCCAGGCGTGACCCTGACCAAGGAGCAGGTGATGGAACACATGCGCGCCAATGTCACCGGCTACAAGGTGCCCAAGGCCGTGGAGTTCCGCGATGCGCTGCCGACCACCAACGTCGGCAAGATCCTGCGCCGTGAACTGCGTGACGAAGAGTTGAAGAAGCTCGGCGTGAAGAAGTAAGCCGCAGCGTCCACAAAAAAGCCCCGCCAGTGCGGGGCTTTTTCATGGGTTCGTAACTTGTGCCGGCTTACTGCTGGAACTGGGCAAAGCTCACGCCGGTGCCGGCCGGGCGCACGTCCTTGAGGAAGGAGTCCTTGTCGGCACTCAACTCCAGGCTCAGGGCGGCCTTGCGCTTGCCTTCATTGCGGATCACCAGGCCTTCCATCTTTTCCCGCAGGAACACGGTCGGCACTTTCAGGTGCAGCAACTGGTTGGTGTCCGGGGTGTGCAGCAGCAGGTGCACCCATTCGTACTGACCAATGGCCAGACGGGTCACCAGGATATCGAACCACCAGATATTGCGATTGCGGTTCAGTTCCGCGAAATGGCAGTTGTTGACGCCCAGCACCGCACCGCCCAGTTCCTGGTTTCTACGGGCAATGGCCTGCTTTTTATCGAGTTTCATAACATTCCTACGGGGATTGGATCTTCAGTGCTTGGCCTGAACAGGTCGAGCATTCTCCCGGGTTGCCCGACAAACATAAAGGGCAACCTCGGGCCTGCGATGAAATGCCTGACGAAAAATAATTGAAACTCTGCGTAACGGCCACGAGTCAACCTTGGGTAACGACGCAAATCCTCTTTGTTTGATCAATGAATGTTCTACGGAGAAATACCATGGGCAGCACAGCAGATAAGGCAAAAGGTCTGGCCAACGAAGCCATCGGCAACGTCAAGCAGGGTGTCGGCAAGGCCACCGACAACCCCAAACTGCAGGCAGAGGGCAAGTTGCAGGAGAAGAAAGGCGAAGCCCAGCAAGCCCTTGGCAAGACCAAGGATGCAGTGAAAAAGACCATCGACAAGGCCTGAGTACGAGGCCTTCGATGATGCACCGCAGCGGCCATCCTCGGATGGCCGTTTTCATGTGTGCGTTACCGTCGAGGACCCGTAATCAGCCCGTGCGAATGGTTGCGGTTCGCCAACTAGGCTAATTTGTTGTAGAAAACGCCCCCTGAGTCGCCATCGACTTCAACCTTTTTGCGGCGAAAGGAGACGCTATGATTTTTCCGGACCTCAAAGGTTTGCCCCTGCACCGTGTGCTGATCCGCACGGTCAATGAATTCATCGCGGACGAGATGTCCACCTATGCCTCGGCGCTGGCCTACCAGATGCTGTTCTCGCTGTTCCCCTTCATCCTGTTTCTCATTGCCCTGATCGGTTTCCTGCATCTGCCGGACTTCTTTACCTGGCTGCGCCTGCAATCGGAATTGGTGCTGCCGCCCCAGGCCCTGGAGCAGGTGAATCCGGTGATCGATCAACTGCAACAGTCCAAGGGCGGATTGCTCTCCGTGGGTATCGTCATCGCCCTGTGGACCGCCTCGGCAGGCGTGCGCCTGATGATGAGCGCAATGAACGCAGCCTACGATGTGGTCGAGGGCCGGCCGATCTGGAAGCGCTTTCCGCTGTCGGTGTTCTATACCGTGGGCATTGCCGGCATGCTCCTGGCCGCGGCAGCCCTGATGGTACTGGGGCCCCAGGTGATGACCTGGCTGGCTGGGCAGGTGGGCCTGGAAGAGTTCATCGTCACCCTGTGGACCATCCTGCGCTGGCCGGTGATCGTGCTGCTGATGATGGTGGCCGTGGCCTTGATGTACTACGTGATGCCCGATGTGAAGCAGAAGTTTCGCTTCATCACGCCGGGCTCGGTGCTGGCGGTGGTGGTCTGGATTGTCGCGTCCCTGGGCTTTGCCTACTACGTGAAAACCTTCGCTAACTACAACGCCATGTATGGCAGTATCGGCGCGATCATCGTGTTGCTGCTGTACTTCTACATCTCTGCTGCAGTGCTGTTGCTGGGGGCGGAGATGAACGCGGTGATCGAACACATGTCGGCCGAAGGCAAGGAACCTGGCGAAAAGGACTTTGACGGGCCCGGCGATAAACAACACGTATCGGGACTGGGCCGGGATCACTCGCGCCATCCGACCACTGACGAAGCCTGAACATGATCCGTGAAATCCTCAAAATGGGCGATGAACGCCTGCTGCGTATTGCGCCCCCGGTGGCGCCCGAGATGTTCGACAGCCCCGAGCTGTGGCAACTGATCGACGATATGTTCCAAACCATGGAAAGTGTCGGTGGCGTTGGCCTGGCAGCACCGCAGATCGGTGTCGATCTGCAACTGGTGATCTTCGGCTTTGAGCACAGCGAACGTTATCCGGAGGCGGAGGCAGTGCCTCAGACCATCCTCATCAATCCCTTGATCACGCCCTTGAGTCCGCAACTGGAAGAGGGCTGGGAAGGTTGTCTCTCGGTGCCGGGGCTGCGGGGCGCGGTGCAGCGCTACCAGCACATTCGCTATGAAGGTTTCAGCCCCAAGGGCGAGCCTATCGTGCGTGTGGCCTCGGGCTTTCATGCCCGGGTGGTGCAGCATGAGTGCGATCACTTGATCGGGCGGCTGTACCCGTCGCGGATCAGTGATTTCAGCAAGTTCGGTTTCACCGAGGTGCTGTTTCCCGACCTCGATCCCAACGCTGACGCGTAACGCCCAAGCCTAGGGACCCAGGCAAACGCTGTCGGTCCCCATGGCCAGCAGCGGCTTGCTGCGTTGATAGCGAGCCAGCCTTTCGGCCAGGGGCTGGGGTAATCGGGTCGCGGTGGAAAAACTCATGCGCTGATACAAAGTTTCCAGGTCCGGGTGACAGAACAGCCAGACTGGCCCTTCGACCTGCATCAGCGCCCGCTCCACCAACTGTCCGGCCAGCCCCTGGCCGCGGTGGTCGGGGGCAACGAACAAACCCGTCAGCCAATGTCCCTGGGCCACCGGGGTCAGGCTCATTCCGGCGACGATCCCCTCGTTCCTGGCCACCCAGAGCTGGCCTGCGGACGAGGCCCGCATGGGCGATTGGTGCTGGCGATAGAACTTGTTCAGCAAGGGACGCGCGGCCTCGGCAAGGAGGCAGATCTGGAGGCTGGACATGACTTTCCGGGATTGCAACAGGGAGCGGCGGATTATAAAGGAACCCCCGGTCGCTATAGGTGCTATACCTGAGTCCTATCCCGCAGCAGTGGAGTAAAGATCATGTCCAAAGGTATGAACGCCAAGAAAAATGCCAAGAAGAAACCGGCAAAGAGCGCTGACGAGAAGCGCGCCGAGAAAAAGGCCAAGAAAACCGAAGTGAACATCTTCGGCCATTGATCAATTTGACGAAGCCCGCAACGCGGGCTTCGTTTTATCCCTGCTAAAAAGGCAGGCGCGGGTTCTGCCTGTTCAGCGCGATTTCTCCATTTGCTGTTTCGAACCTACGCCAGCTCCACCGCCAATGCCTCCCGCACCGCCGGCCGCTGCTCGACCCGGGCCTGGAACTTCGCCAGTGCCGGCCAGGCTCCCAGATCAATGGCAAACAGCGCAGTCCAGCGCAGCACGGTGAACAGATAGGCATCGGCGATGCCGAACTGTCCGCCTTGCAGATAATCCTGGCGCTCCAGGGTCTGCTCCAACAGGGCAAAGCGTTTGAACAGCTTCTGCCGGAACACCTCCTTCACACTGTCATCGAGCCCTGGGTTGAACAGCCAACCCATGATCCCGTGAACTTCGCTGGTGATGAAGTTCAGGGTTTCCTGCAGCCTTACCCGTTGCCAGCTGCCATTGGCCGCCGCCAATCCGGCCTCGGGCTTGAGGTCTGCCAGGTATTGCAGGATCGCCGGGCCTTCGGTGAGCACTTCGCCGTTGTCCAGCTGCAGGGCGGCCACGTAGCCCTTGGGGTTGAGGGTGAGGAAATCCTGGCCGTCGGCGGTGCGCTTGCTGCGATTGTCGACGCGGATGGCGTCGAACGGCAGTTGCAGTTCCCGCAGCACGATATGGGAGGCCAGGGAGCAGGCTTGAGGGGCGTAGTAGAGTTTCATCGGCAGGTCTCTGGTTGATGTTCGAGCCAGTGTCGGGGCAGCACTGGCATGGGTAAAATTAATCTTTCAGAAAATGGCCATAAGGAAAGCTACTGCCATGATGAACCTGATGCATTGGCGCTTGCTGGTGGCAATCGCCGAGTGCGGCACCATCACCCGGGCCGCCGAACAGGTGGGCATGACCCAGTCCGGGGCCAGTCAGGCCTTGGCCCAGATGGAAGACATGCTGGGCGTGCAACTGTTCATTCGGGAAAGCCGCCAGGCTTTGCCCACGGCAATCGGTCTACAGGTGCTGGAGCAGGCCCGGGTGATGCTCGGAGCCCTGGCCCAGGTTCGCCGACAAGTGGACACGGCCCGGGGCATCCTCCAGGGCAGTTTGCGCCTGGCGGGCTTTCCCATGGTCCTGGCGAGCTTCCTGCCACCGGTGCTGCGACGTTTCAAGCAACTGTACCCGGGGATCGAGGTGGTGCAGTTGGAGGTCAGCGACGATGAGGTCGAAGCCCTGCTGGAGGCGCAACTGGTGGATCTGGGAGTGGTACTGAATCCGCCTCCCGAGCGTCGTTCGTGGTTGCTGGGTGTCGATTCGTGGGTGGCCGTGCTGCCCCAGGATCACCCCTGGCAGGCCCCGACCATCGAACTTGAAGCCTTGCTGGCGCAGCCTTTTATCCTGGCCACTGGCGGCTGCTCGGTGAATGCCCGCAGCCTGGCGCTTGAAGCTGGAGTGTCGTTGGCGGATGTGCGGATCGAAGTGCGCGAGTGGAAGAGCGCATTCAGCCTGGTGCGTGAACGTTTGGGGGTGACCCTGGTGCCCGAGAGCACCTTGCCTGAACAGCGCCAGGGATTGCGGGTGCTGCCTTTGAGTTGCGCGATCGAGCGCCAGTTCGCCCTGGTGGCGGCGCCGGGGCAGGAGTCGAACGGACTGGTTCAGGCCTTTGTGCAGATGCTCGCTCGGGCCTAGTCGGCGGGCGGTTCCTGGCGAGTCATGTTTATGCCTTGATTGAGACTTTTCGCAAAGGCTTGAGAGGCATTTACAAGTTGTGAAAACAGAATGACTGGTGACCTTGCATAGAGTCGGCGTCTGTCTATGCTTAATTGTGAAAAAGCGTATCGGTCGCTTTTTCAACCACTGTCTCGTGATGTTTCAGCCTTATAACGGCTGTTTGTGGAATGTTCATCCGGGCACGAAATTGACTTCATGAATAAAGACGAGAGTGCGCATTTAGAGGCACCGCAGGATCAGGAGTAATTAATTAGATGGAATTTCTTTTCTTTGTTAGGTCCGACCCGACAGCGGGTCATCAAGAAAAGGATGGCTTGATAAGAGCGTTGCAACATGGACTCTCCGATTAAACATCATTTGTCACCTGACACTTCCTTTCTCATATGGAGAGAGGCGCTTGCCCTGTTAATGGAACGTTGTGGTGGATCAGTTGAAAGACTAGAAACTTCCGTCAATCAAAAGACAGCGTTGAAGGTGATACAACCATGTTTAACCTACATCACAAGGCAGATCTTCTAGAGATCGAGCGCTTTAATTGTGCGTTGACCGAGGCCAATGCCAAGTTGGCGGCGATCAGCCATTCCATGGCGATGATCGAGTTCTCTCCCGATGGCATCGTGCTCGACGCCAACGAAAACTTTTGCAAGGCCATGGGCTATTCCGCGGAGGAGATACGAGGCAAGCATCACCGGATCTTCTGCGAGGAAGCGTTCTACCGCAGTGAGGAGTACGCCAAGTTGTGGCGTGATCTGGGCCGCGGTGAACCTGTCAGCGGCACCTTCCTGCGGCTGAACAAGCGCGGCCAGGAGATCTGGCTCGAAGCCAGCTACATGCCGGTGTTCGATGCCGAGCGTCAGGTCAAGAGTGTGATCAAGGTGGCTTCGGACATCTCCGAGCGCATCCATCTGGAACATGAAAACCAGAGTCTGTTGAACGCCATTGGCCGCTCCATGGCAATCATCGAATTCACCCCGGATGGCAAGATAGTTGCCGCTAACGACAACTTCCTCAAGACCATGCAGTACTCCCTGAATGAAATACTCGGTCAGCACCACAGCATGTTCTGTCATCGCTCTGAAGCCGAGTCTGCCGAGTACAAGCAGTTCTGGGCCTCGTTGAACCGTGGTGAATACCATTCCCACCGTTTCGAGCGGGAAAACAAGTACGGCCAGACCGTGTTCCTCGAGGCTTCCTACAACCCGCTGTTCGACACCAAGGGGCGCTTGTACAAGGTGGTCAAGTTCGCCAGCGATATCACCCAGCAAGTGACCACCCTGCAATCTGCCGCCGAATCGGCCCACAGCACCTCGGTGCAGAATGATGCCTGCGCCCAGAAGGGCTCGGAGGTGGTGCAACAGACGGTGGGGATCATTCAGCAGATTTCCCACGACCTGAACGAAGCCGCCCGCAGCATTGATGCGGTCAGCAAACAATCGGAGATCATCGGCAGCATAGTCCAGACCATTCGCGGGATTGCCGACCAGACCAACCTGTTGGCGCTTAATGCGGCCATCGAGGCGGCCCGGGCCGGTGAGCATGGACGGGGGTTCGCGGTGGTGGCGGACGAGGTACGCAGCCTGGCGGCACGCACCAGCCAGGCGACGGTGGAGATCGTCGAGGTGGTGCGCAAGAACCACGACCTGTCCATGAGCGCGGTCACCAGCATGCAGTCGAGCCTGAGTCGTACTGGACTGGGGGTCGAGCTGGCCAATGAGGCGGGGGAGGTGATCCTGGAGATTCAGCAGGGCTCAAGGCATGTGGTGGATGCCATCAGCCAGTTCAATTCGACCTTGCAGCTGTAGCCGCGCTTTTCCTTCGGATACAAAAAAGGGTTCCCATGCAGGGAACCCTTTTTGTTGGCGCTGTTACAACGCAGCGAGGAACTTCTCGTCGATCGGCTTGGCGCTGTCCTTGGCCTCTTTCTCTTCCTTGGCCAACTGCATCTTGTCTTGCAGGCGCTGGGCGATTTCCTGGTTGATCGTCAGTTGCCGTTCAGGCGGTAGGTTCCTCAGGTCTTCTTCGGTCAGCCCCATATCCTTGAGGATGCTGTCGCGCAGACGCTGTTCGGGCGTCTTGCTCATGTAGTCCTTGAACTCGCTCAGGGCACCGGTTTCCGTGGCGCTGGTGGCCTGTGGAGTGCTGGTGGCGGGCGGCGTGGCCTGGAGCAGGACACGGGTCTTGGCGAACGCTGCATTGACGTTGTCGTCCACGGTATTGCCTTGCAGGCTGGACTGGGACGTCGGCACAGTCACGGAGTTCTGGGCCTGCTGCAGCATGCCGCTGTACAGCGCGCTGGCGGCAGCGGTGGTCGGGTCCATATCGGTGCGCGAGGTGGGCTGCACCGAAACGGATTTCTGGGCGTTGACCAACATGATCGGGAACCTGTGTGAGAGAACTAGGCTGAAGTTTTAGCAAGTTCCATGCCGATACTTTAGTCATTGAATATCAGGGGGTTAGGGCAATTGTTCTCGGCGGGTGGCCAGTAAGCGGACAAGTCTTGCCGCTTCCTGGCAATTGCCGCCCGCCTGTTTGCCGAGGGGCGGCGATCAGCGTCTCAGTAAGTGATGGGAATGCCGAAATGCTCCTGGAAGGCATCGTCCACAGGCTCGTACCCCAGGATCTTGGTGGTTTCGCTTAGGTCCAGGCGCTTGAAGCGGTTGTTGGATATGCCATGGCCGATCAGGAACTGCACCCCGGGGGTTTCTACCGCTCGCTGCAGCAGTTGCACAGCGTCCCGAGGGCTGAGCCAGGCGCTCAGGTCGCGGGTGGTGGTCAGTTCGTGGTGTTGCGGGTCCTCGAACGCCCCGATGCGCAGGGCGATGCAGGACAGCCCGCGCCGGGCTGCATAAAAGGCACACAGGGCTTCGCCATAACATTTGCTCACACCGTAGAGGTTGGCCGGCATCACCGGCATGCCCGGGGTGATCTGCCGGTCCACCGGGTAGCCTTCGATGGTCTGGGCGCTGCTGGCGAACACCAGGCGCCGGCAACCGGCGTTCACTGCGGCCTCGAACAGGTAGGTGGTGGCGAGGATGTTGTTGGGCAGCAGTTCGTCGAAGCCGGCAGTGGCGTGGGGGATGCCGGCCAGGTGCACGATGACGTCGATCCCCGGCAGCAGGCGGCTGATGGCTTGCGGGTCATCAAGGTCCAGGCGCACGAAACGGTGGGGCGCCGGGATGTCGAAGTACGGCTCGACGCGGTCGGTGAGGGTGAAGCGATGGCGCTCCTGGGAGCCCTGGAAAAACACTTTGCCGATCCTGCCGCAGGCGCCGGTCAGTAGTACGTTGAGTCCATCCATGTCGAATCTCCGGTGGGCTGAGAAGGGGCAGGCTAGGGCGTGCCGTTACGTCCATGCAGGACAAAGCCCGGACGCAGGCTGAGGCGTTCGTAGTAGGCGGCCACGGCGGGGAAGTCCGGGTGTTCCATCGGGGTCATCTTCCAGCGATTGACCGAGAGGCCAAGGACGATATCCGCCAGGCTGAAGTCTTCACCGAGAACATAGTTCCCGGTGCTCTCAAGCTGCCGTTCAAGGATCGCCATCTTGCCGTTCCAGGCCAGCAGGCTGGCGCCGATGCGCCGGCTGTCCTGGCAATCCGGATGCTGGCGCACCAGGCCCATGAAGGCGTAGCTCCAGGCCGGATTGAGTTCGGTGGCCTGCCAGTCCATCCACTGTTCCACCAGGGCCCGGGCTCGCGGGGCGATGGGCAGCAGGCCGCTGCCGGGGTGCAGGTTGGCCAGGTACCGGCAGATGCTGTTGGACTCCCACAGGGCCCCGGCATCATCGATCAGCACCGGGACCTGGGCGTTGGGGTTGAGGGCGAGAAATTCGGGACTGTGGGTCGACTGGAAGCCGCTGCCCCAATCTTCCTGCTGGTAGGAAAGGTCCAGCTCTTCACAGGTCCACAAGACTTTCCTGACGTTGATGGACGAGGCTTTACCGAGAATTCTGCAGGAGGTTCCCATGACGCTTCCTTGTTCGTGGCACAGGTTGGCCATGGGAATCTATCAGCGAGCTAGGTTCTCGGCGACGGCCAAATTGCCTCCAGGGGTGTTTTGCCCAGCTTCAGGCCGGATCGGGCAGGGCCGAAGCCGGCAGACCGAAGACCCGGTCGAACAGCCAGTTGAAGGCGAAGGTGTAGCAGGGTATGAACAGGATCAGCGCCAGGTCCAGGAGGAAGGCCTGCACCAGGCTGATGTTCATCCACCAGGCGATGAGCGGGATCAGGAACACGATCAGGGTCAACTGGAAGCCCACGGCATGGGCGATGCGCCGCTTGACGGTGCGGGTGCGCGACGGCTGGCGGCTTTCCCAGCGCTCGAACAGGGTGGTGTAGATGAAGTTCCAGGTCACCGCGATGCTGGTGATGACCACGGCCAGCGGCCCGGTGCTGCTGGGGGACGTGCCGGACAGCAGGGCCAGGCCGAGGGCCGAGAACGTCATGCCGAACACCTCGAACAGGGATACGTAGACCAGTTTGCGTTTCACGCCTTGCATGGAAATTCCTCGGTATTGAATGGCAATGGCCAGGGCTGGACTGGCGCAGGGCGCGAAAGGTAGCTTCAATAGCGATGACAGAAAAAGTCGGAAGCTTTCAGTTTTATTGATAGGTTGCCCTCCATGAATTTCTCCAGTGACAGCATCCAGTTGTTTCTCGCCGTGCTCGAGCGCGGTTCCTTTTCTGCGGCGGCCCGCTCCCTGGGCAAGGTGCCCTCGGCGGTCAGCATGGGTATTGCCAACCTTGAGGCTGAACTGGGTTACGCCCTGTTCGATCGCCGCCATCGCGAGCCGGTGCCGACGCCCCTGGCCCTGTCCCTGGCACCCCATGCGCGGTTGATCGCCGACCAGCTCAAGCAGTTGCAGGTGCACGCCATCGAGCTGTCCCTGGGCCTGGAGAGCAAGCTGTCGATCGCCGTGGTGGATGACATCGACAAGCAGCGAGTGCTGGCTGCCATCAAGCTGATTGCCGAGCGCTATCCGCTGCTGGAGGTGGAGGTGCTCAGTGCCCCCCAGGATGATGTGCTGCAACTGCTGCACAGTGGGCGGGTGAGTGTGGGCGTGGCCTTTGCCGGCTTGAGCGTGAATGCCCTGGAGTATTTCCAGTACATCGGCAGTGAGCGGGTGATTGCCTGTATTTCGCCGCGACATCCGGTGTTTGTGGCCAGCGATGGCTCGTTGTACCTGGAGGAGCTGATCCGGTTCCGCCAGGTCGTGGTGGCCAGCCGCGACTTGCCCATCAGCGATACGCGGCCCTTGGTGGGCGAGTCGCTGTGGCGCACCGACAGCCTGGCCATGGCCCTGCACATGGTGGAAGCCGGCATCGGCTGGGGCAATTTCCCCTTGTCGGTGATCCAGCCGCTGCTGGCGGCAGGGCGCCTGCAGAGGCTGAAGTTCAAGAACCTCGACAACGGCTTGTCTTTGCCTGTGCATGCGGTGTGGCTGAAGAACCGGCCGCTGCAGAAGGGCGCCCTGGCCCTGGTGCAGTTGCTCAGTGGCGAAGATCCAGCGCTGGGGCCGCTGCCCGCCCCCGGGGTTTAGCCCAGTGCCTGTTCGCGCAACCAGCGCAGCAAATGACCGGCCGCCGATGCGTCGCTGATCGCCTGGGCGGATAACAGGTAATAAGCGCTGCCGTCGGCGACGAAGTCGAAAGGGGCGCAAAGCAACCCTCCAGCCAGATCATCGCGCACCAGTTGCCAGGGGGCGATGGCCAGCCCGAGTCCCGCCACCGCCGCTTGCAGGCTGAAGTAGAAATGCTCGAAGACTTGCTCCTGGAGAGGCGGGGGAGCAGGCAGCTGCCGCTGTTGCAGCCACTGCTCCCAGGCTTGTGGCCTGGTGGCACTGTGCAGGCGCGGAGCGTGTTCCGCCAGGGTCGGCTGGCCGTTTGGCGAAGGGGTCCAGTCAGCCTGTTTGTCCGGCCGGCACACGGGGCCAATGGCTTCGTCGAACAGCCAGTGGGCCTGAGTTTCATCGCTCCAGGCGAAATCGTTGCGGCGGATCGCCAGGTCGATGCCGGCGTTGAACGAGAAAGGCCCGCCGCCGGCCAGCAATTGGATCGATATTTCCGGGTGAGCGGCCTGGAACGCCGGCAGGCGTGGAATCAGCCAGCGCATCAGCAGGGTCGGTTCGCAGGACAGCACCAGTGGCGCCTCGGGGTCCGGTGCCCGCAGGCGGCTGGCGGTGTTCTCGATCAGGTCCAGGGCCTGGGTCACGCTGTGCAGCAGTTCGGCTCCGGCCGGCGTCAGAAATACCCGGTGGCTGCGGCGTTCGAACAGCGTCGTGCCCAGATCTTCTTCCAGGGCGCGCACGGCGCGGCTGATGGCGCCGTGGGTCAGGTGCAGGGCGGCGCCGGCCTGGGTGAAGCTTTCCAGGCGTGCCGCTGCTTCGAAGCAGCGCAAGGCGCCGAGGGGCGGCAGGCGTCGGCGCAATGTCTGTGAGTTTTTATCACTGAGAGTGTCAGTTTTCATCGTTGGCTGTCCCCGTGCCGATCCCCATACAGTAGCGCCTGATTCTATAACCAAGGCGTATGTAACGTGACTGAACTGTTAGTCGTAATCACCATTACCATTCTTGCTGTACTCAGCCCCGGAGCCGATTTTGCCTTGGTAACGCGCAATAGCCTGATGCTCTCGCGCCGCCACGGTGTGTTCACTGCCCTGGGTATCGGGCTCGGGGTCATGCTGCATATCGGCTACAGCCTGCTGGGGGTGGGGGTGCTGTTGCAGCAGTCGCTGCTGTGGTTCACCGCGCTGAAGATTGCCGGGGCGCTTTATCTGATCTATCTGGGGATCAAGCTGTTGCGCGGCTCGGACCAGGGGCCGCACGAGGAGGGGGCGGCGAATGTCGAGACTTCGTCATGGGCGGCTCTGCGCAGCGGCTTTCTGACCAATGCGCTGAACCCCAAGACGATGATTTTCGTTCTCAGCCTGTTTATGCAGGTGATCCAGCCGGGCACGGCATTGCCGGTGCAGATCGGCTACGGGGGGATCATTGTCCTGGCTCACGTGTTGTGGTTCGTGGCGGTGGCGCTGTTTTTCTCGGCACCGGCCATTGCCAGTCGATTGCTGGGATACAAGCGCCGTATCGATCAGGTATTTGGTGTGGTGCTGGTGGGGTTCGGGCTGCTGCTCAGTGTCCTGAGCCTGCAGCCCTGAAACACCTCAGGTGCTTTCCCGCACCCGCAGCTCGAAGCCCATGTCCACCACGGGCTCGGCCACGCTATTGCCGGCCAGCAGGGTCAGCATCTGCTCGGCTGCACGGCGGCCGATGGCTTCCCTTGGGGTGCTGATACTGCTCAGGCGCGGCACCATGTGTTCCGAGGAGGGCAGGTCGTTGAAACCCAGCACCGCCACTTGCTCCGGAACCTTGATCCCGCAGCGCATGGCTTCCAGCAGTGCGCCCTGGGCCAGGTCGTCGTTGCCGAAGAAGATGGCGTCGACTTGTGGCTGGCTCTGCATCAGTTGCAGGAACAGTTCGCCGCCCAGGCCCACGGAGGATGGGCGTGGGGTCAGCAGTTCCAGATCGGGGTTGTATAGCCCGGCCTCTTGCAGGGCGCGACGGAAACCTTCGCCCCGCAGCAGAGTGCGTTGATCCAGTTGTGCGCCGACGTAGGCCAGGTGCTTGCGACCACGGGAAATCAGGTGCTGGGCGGCAGTCTCGCCCGCGTTCAACTGGGAGAAGCCCACGCAGTTGAGCCCGGCGCCGGGGTCCAGGTCCATCATGTAGACGCAGGGGATGTTGTTGGCCTCGATCATCCGCCGGGCGCTTTCGGTACGGTCAAAACCGGTCAGCAACAGACCCCGGGGCTGGTAGGTCATGTAGTTGCGCAGCAGGTTTTCTTCTTCGTCCCGGGAGTAGTGGTAGTTGCCGATCAGCACTTCGAAGCCCTTGGGCCGCAGGACCTGATGAATGGCTTCCAGGGTTTCGATGAACAGCAGGTTGGACAGCGACGGCACCAGTACCACCACCGACTGGCTCTGGGCCGAGGCCAGGGCACGGGCGGCGGAGTTGACCACGTAGTTCAGCTCCTGCGCGGCCTTCTGCACCTTTTCCACCAGCTCGGTGGCCACGCTGCTGACGCCGCGCAGGGCCCGGGAGGCGGTGATCGGACTGACGCCGGCCAGTCGCGCCACTTCGTTGAGGGTAGGGCGCCCCGTGGTACGGGAGCTTTTATCGTTTTTATGAGGGGTCATCAGACGGCTTGCCAAACAAAATTCAAGTCACTAAGGTAGCGCTGTCCTGAAACAGCTGCAATGCGTGAGCGAGGTGTGCCTGACCCTCACTCTTTGGTTTGGCGGACTATATACGCGGCAACCCACAAAAATGACAAGAAGGCGTCGGCAGACACTGTTTTTGTACTAGAACTAGAACTAGCGAAGGTAGCGCTGTCTGCGCGCTGAGGTGTTACATGAGTCAATCTATTACCGCCCTGGTCATCATGGGTGTTGCCGGCTGTGGCAAATCCAGCGTCAGCCAGGCGCTGTGCCAACGCAGCGGCGCCACGGCCATTGAAGGCGATACGTTCCACCCTGCCGCCAATATCGCCAAGATGAGCGCCGGCATTCCCCTCGACGACGACGACCGTGCCGGCTGGCTCGACAGCCTCTGCGATGAATTGCGTCGGACCCTGGCCGCCGGTCAGCGTCCGGTACTGACCTGCTCGGCCTTGAAGCGCAAATACCGTGAACGCCTGCGCGCAGCGACCCCCGGCCTGGGCTTTATCTTCCTCGAACTGACACCGGCAGTGGCCGCCGATCGCGTGGCACACCGGCCAGGGCATTTCATGCCTTCGACCCTGATCGACAGTCAGTTCGCCACCCTCGAATCCCCCGTGGGGGAGCCGCTCACCCTGGCCCTGGATGCCAGCACCCTGAGCGTCCAGCGCCTGGCCGAACTGGCCAACCAATGGTGGCTGGAGCATGGCCTTGAACCTTCACATTAAGTGCTGGCTCGAAATAGGTAGCGCTATCCCACTCGGCCCTTGTTTTTAACGCTTAAATAAAAACAACAAACCGGAGGCAATCCCATGTTTGGCATGTCCCAAGAGACCTATCTGCTGGTTGATGCAGTGGTCACTATCATCGGCCTGATCGTCTTGATCACCCGATTCAAGCTGCATCCCTTTATTGCTCTGACCATTGCCGCGGGGTTCCTCGGCCTGACCTCGGGCATGCCGGTAGACAAGATCATCAAGGCGTTCCAGGACGGTTTTGGTGGCGTGCTCGGTTTTGTCGGCATCATCCTGGCCCTGGGCACCATGCTCGGAAAAATGATGGCCGAGTCCGGCGGCGCCGATCAGATTGCCCAGACCCTGATCCGTTCGTTCGGCAAGGAGCGGGTGCAGTGGGCGATGATGTTCGCCGCGTTCCTGGTGGGCATCCCGCTGTTCTTCGAGATCGGCTTCGTGCTGCTGATCCCGCTGGTGTTCATCGTCGCCCGACGCACCGGGGTGTCGCTGATCAAGATCGGCATTCCACTGCTGGCTGGCCTGTCGGCGGTGCACGGCCTGGTGCCGCCGCATCCGGGGCCGCTGCTGGCCATCGGCGTGTTTGGTGCCGACATTGGCAAGACCATTCTCTACGGCCTGATCGTTGCTCTGCCGACGGCCATCATTGCCGGTCCGATCTACGGCACCTTCATCGCCAAATACATCCCGGGCCACCCGTCCCAGGAGCTGGTGGACCAGCTGGCCCGTGAAAACACCTCGCAGAATCTGCCCAGCTTCAGCGTGACCTTGCTGACTGTACTGCTGCCGGTGTTCCTGATGCTGCTCAAGACCTTCGCCGACGTGGCGCTGCCGGACGGGCATTTCTTCCGCATCTGGATGGACATGATCGGCCACCCGATCAGTGCCTTGCTGCTGGCCCTGCTGCTGTCGCTCTACACCTTTGGCTACAAGCAGGGCATCGGCTCCAAGCAGATCCTCGGTCTGCTCGACGCCAGCCTGGCGCCTACCGCGGCGATCATCCTGATCATTGGTGCCGGCGGTGGTTTCAAGCAGATGCTGGTGACCAGCGGCGTGGGTGATGTGATCGGCCACATGGCGGTCAATGCGCAGATCTCGCCGATCCTCCTGGCCTGGCTGGTGGCGGCGGTGATTCGTATCGCCACCGGTTCGGCCACCGTGGCCACCATCACGGGCGCGGGCATCGTGGTGCCGGTGGTGGGGATGATCCCCGGGGTCAACCGCGAACTGCTGGTGCTGGCCACCGGTGCCGGCTCCTTGATCCTGTCTCACGTCAACGACGCGGGCTTCTGGCTGGTCAAGCAGTACTTCAACATGACCGTGGCCGAGACCTTCAAGACCTGGACGGCGATGGAAACCATCCTCTCGGTGGTGGGCCTGATCTTCATCCTGTTGTTGTCGTTGGTGGTTTAAACGGCGGGGCTGCCCCCTGTAGCCGCTGTCGAGCCTGTGGCGAGGCTGGGCAAAGGTCCGAAGGGCCTTGCCCGGTGATCTGCCGTCAGCCCTTGATAGGCTTCTGAATCGCCGCGAGTGCTACGCACTCGTTCGCAGCCTGCGGCAGCGGCTACAGTGCAGGCACAAAAAAACCGCATCGCTGCGGTTTTTTTGTGGCTGAAGGAGTCTCAGCTTTTCTGCACCAGGGCGTCGGCGCGGAACATCCCGCGAATGCCGCGCACCGCCTGGCGAATCCGGTCCTGGTTTTCGATCAGGGCGAAGCGCACATGATCGTCGCCGTACTCACCGAAACCCACCCCCGGCGACACGCAGACCTTGGCCTCGGCCAGCAGCTTCTTGGCGAATTCCAGGGAGCCCAGGTGCGCATAGGCTTCGGGAATCTTGGCCCAGACGTACATCGAGGCCTTGGGGTTCTCCACCATCCAGCCCAGCTCGTGCAGGCCCTTGACCAGCACATTGCGCCGTTGCCGGTATTGCTCGGCAATGTCCTTGACGCACTGCTGGTCGCCTTCAAGTGCCGCGATTGCTGCTACCTGCAGCGGGGTGAAGGTGCCGTAGTCGTGGTAGCTCTTGATCCGCGCCAGGGCGTTGACCAGCTCCGGGTTGCCGACCATGAAGCCGATGCGCCAGCCGGCCATGTTGTAGCTCTTGGACAGGGTGAAGAACTCCACCGCGATGTCCTTGGCCCCGGGCACCTGCATGATCGACGGGGCTTTCCAGCCGTCGTAGACGATGTCGGCGTAAGCCAGGTCGTGGATCACCAGCACGTCGTACTGCTTGGCCAGGGCGATCACCCGCTCGAAGAAATCCAGCTCCACGCACTGCGCGGTGGGGTTGGAGGGGAAGCCCAGGATCATCATTTTCGGCTTGGGGATCGAACCGCGAATGGCCCGCTCCAGCTCGGCGAAGAAGTCCACTCCGGGCACCAGTGGCACCGAGCGCACCTGGGCGCCGGCGATCACCGCGCCGTAGATGTGGATCGGGTAGCTGGGGTTGGGCACCAGCACCGTATCGCCCTGGTCCAGAGTGGCCAGCATCAGGTGCGCCAGGCCTTCCTTGGAACCGATGGTGACGATGGCTTCGCTTTCCGGGTCGATATCGACCTCGTAGCGATCCTTGTACCAGCGGGAAATCGCCCGGCGCAGCCGTGGAATGCCTTTGGAGGTGGAGTAGCCGTGGGTGTCCTCACGCTGGGCAACGGTCACCAGCTTTTCGACGATGTGCGGCGGAGTCGCGCCGTCGGGGTTGCCCATGCTCAAGTCGATGATGTCTTCGCCGCGCCGACGCGCAGCCATCTTCAGCTCGGCAGTGATGTTGAAAACGTAAGGGGGGAGACGATCGATGCGCGCAAAGCGGCGCGGCGAACCTTGTTCGGCCATTGTTGCCTCGAAAAGACGTAAGCGCCCGGAACCGTCCGAGCGACGTTGGCCACTGCGGTGGCCTGCGGGGGCAGACGATAAAGGCGCTGGCGCGGGCTTGTCCAGAGCAGCGGAAAAATATTTTTGCGCTGCCGGCGGTTTGCCCGGCTGGCGGGTTTGCCGCTATAACGTGCACGCTTTTTGCCTGCAAGGACGGCGCCCGGCCTGTGCCTGATTCGTTCGGGCGGATCTGATGCCGCTCGGCAGCTCTTCGAACAACAGCGTCAAACGGGATGGATGATGGAGTTTACCAGCGGCTTTTTGCTGAGCCTTTCGCTGTGCCTGGACATCGGCGTGGCCAATATCGCGATGATCACCCTGGCCATGCAGCGCGGCTATTTCCAGGGCTTCTGCCTGGGCCTCGGGACTTGCGTGGGTGACCTGATCTACGCGCTCTTGGCCCTGGCCGGGATGACCGTGCTGTTGCAGTACGAAACTGTGCGTTGGGTGCTGTGGATCGGCGGTTCGGCGCTGCTGGTGTATTTCGCGGCAAAGATGATCTACGCCGCCATTCATCACAGTGCGCTGCTGGCCACGGCGGGGGAGGCGGACCGCGGTTCGCCGCGCAAGGAGTTCCTGCGCGGGATCTTCCTGGCCATGTCTTCCCCCAGCGCGATCCTCTGGTTTGCCGCCGTGGGGGGCACCCTGATTGCTCGATCCGGTGGCGGCACGATTGCCGACTCCGGGTTGTTCCTGGCCGGCTTCTTTTGCGCCGGGCTGGTCTGGACCATGGGCCTGTGCCTGGCCGCGACCCAGGGCGGCAAGTTGCTGGGCGACAAGCTGTTGCGCTACTCCTACCTGGCATCTGCGGCGATCTTCTGCTATTTCGCGGTGTACGTGATCCTATCCGGTTATCAGGAGTTCATCGTCGGCGCCGGGGTGGTCGACCTTCCGGCGCTCTGATCCTGGCCCTGGCGATTGGCTTCTATACTTGCTGCCGTACCCATCTTTTCTGCGGCAGGAGTGGCATTCATGGATGAGCAAAAACAGGGCGCAGGTCCAGAACCGCGCTTCGAAAGAGAGCGTTTTCTGCTGATTGCCGGCTTCAGCGAGCGGTTTACCCCTGGCGCCAGCCAGGACATCGGCCAGCTCTGGGAGCGCTTCATCCCCCACATCGGCAAGGTGCCGGGGCAAGTGGATGAGGTGACCTACGGCATCTGTTGCAACCCCGATGGCCAGGGTGGCTTCGAATACCTGGCCGGAGTCGAGATCAGCAAGCTCGACGATTTGCCCGAGCGCTATCGCTGGATCGAGGTGCAGCCGCAGAACTATGCGGTGTTCGAGCACGGTGGCTCCTTGCAGGAACTGCCACAGACCTTCAACTACATCTGGAAGACCTGGCTGCCCCAGTCCGGTCGCGAGGCGGCCGATGCCCCGGAGTTCGAGCGCTACAGCGCCGATTTCAACCCCGATACCGGCAGCGGCGTGGTGGAGGTCTGGCTACCGCTGAAAAGTGAATGATCTCCTCGGGGGCGCTGGCCGGCCCCCGATTCCCCCGGCCTTGGCCGCAATCTATACGCCGTCTTAATACCGTCCCCCGCAATCAGTGTCCGACCTTGATACGCCCTCACCTAACCTGCGTGGCGCAGAGGAGAGCGGCGGACGGCTCGTTCCCGACTCCCTGCCGGTGCCCGTTGCCGGGTGCCTGACCGGTTGCGCCCCGGGCCGCTGTCTGCGGTTGCGGCGCCGCCTCAATGGATTAAGGGGAAAAACCTTGCTGACACTGGAATTCATCTACGGCGCCAGCGGTTTTTGCGCCGTGCTGCTGTTTGTCTACCTGGGTTACGCGCTGATCCGTGCCGAGAAATTCTGATGACCGCACCCAACGCTACCCCGGCATTTTCATTCGCCCGTCCGGGCATTCTCGAGAAAGGAAACCAGCCATGTACGACCTGATCTTCGTGGGCCTGTCCCTGGGGTTCTTTGTACTGACGGCCCTGGTCATCGTCGCCATGGGCAAGATTTGAACGGAGCATCGACATGTTGAGTACTGTGCTGGAATACGCGGTGATCCTCGGGGTAATGACCGGGCTCGCCGTACTCATGGGCAAATGGCTGGCCCGGGTCTTCAGCGGCCGCGGCCACGCCTTGCCCGAGCGGGCCACCTACCGCCTGCTGGGGATCGACCCCGGCGAAACCATGGGCTGGGCCCGCTATGGCTCGGCGCTATTGCTGTCCAACGCGGCGATGATGCTCCTGGGCTACCTGGTGCTGCGCCTGCAAGCCGTCATGCCCCTCAACCCCCTGGGGCTGGCGGCGCAGACCCCGGACCTGGCGTTCAACACCACCGCGTCCTTTATCACCAACACCAACTGGCAGGCGTACTCAGGTGAAAGCAGCCTGTCGAACTTCAGCCAGATGGCGGTGATCACCTTCCTGATGTTCGTCGGCTCCACCGCCGGTGTGGTGGCAGCGGCCGGTTTCATTCGTGGCCTGAGCCGTTCCAGCTCGGCGGATATCGGCAACTACTGGGTCGACTTCACCCGCACCCTGTACCGGGTGATGCTGCCTTTGTGCCTGGTCATGGCCCTGGTCTATGTCTGGCAGGGCATGCCCCAGACCCTCAACTCCCAGGCCCTGGCCACCACCCTGGAAGGCGCCCAGCAGCAGTTGATCGTCGGCGCCGTGGCCAGCCTTGAGTCGATCAAGCACATCGGCACCAACGGTGGCGGCTTCTTCAGCATGAACGCCGCCCACCCGTTCGAGAACCCGACCCCGCTGACCAACGTCCTGCACATCCTCAGCATGTTGCTGATCCCTTCGGCGCTGACCTACGCCTTCGGCAGCATGCTGCTGCGGCGGCGTCAGGGCTGGGTGTTCTTCGGCACTTTCCTGGTGATGTTCGTCGGCTTCCTGGCCATTGTCTTCACCGCGGAGCAGGGCGGTAATCCGCTGCTGACCCAGGTCGGTGCCGACCAGCAACTGTCGGCAACCCAGAGTGGCGGCAACATGGAAGGCAAGGAGCTGCGCTTCGGCATCGCCGACACCGCGCTGTTCGTCACCACCACCACGGGCGCCACCACCGGTTCGGTGAACGCCATGCATGACTCGCTGACCCCCATGGGCGGTTTCGTGCCCCTGGCGCAGATGATGCTCAACTGCGTGTTTGGCGGTGACGGCGTGGGCTTTATCAACCTGATCCAGTACGCCCTGCTGACGGTGTTCCTGGTGGGCATGATGATCGGCCGCAGCCCGGAATTCCTCGGCAAGAAGATCGAGGCCCGGGAGATCAAGCTGGTGATGCTCTCGGTGCTCGCGCACCCGATCTGCATCCTCGGTTTCACCGCCCTGGCAGCGTTGTGGCCGGACACCATGAACAGCCTCAACAACCTTGGCCCCCATGGTTTCAGCGAGGTGCTCTACGCCTACGCCTCGGGTACCGCCAACAACGGTTCGGCGTTTGCCGGGCTCAATGCCAACACGCCGTTCTTCAACACCACCATCGGTCTGGCGATGCTCATGGGGCGCTTCTTCACCATGCTGCCGATGCTGGCCGTGGCCGGTTCCCTGGCGGCGAAAAAGAACATCCCGGCCGGTGCCGGCACCATTCCCACTGCCACGCCGCTGTTCATGTTCCTGGTGGTGTTCGTGGTGCTGGTGGTCGGTGGCCTGACTTTCCTGCCGGCCCTCGCGCTCGGCCCGCTGGTGGAGCAACTGCAGTTGCTGGCCGGCCAGACTTACAAGTAAGGGGTTGTGATGACGACGCAAATGCAAACCCAAGGCACCACTGCGGTGCTGTTCAAGGGCCTGTTGCGCCCGGTGCTGGTGGCGGCGGTGTTCTTCATGCTGCTGACCGGGCTGGCCTATCCGCTGGCGACCACCGTGCTGGCCAACCTGCTGTTCCCGTTTCAGGCCCAGGGCAGCCTGGTGCAGCGTGACGGGGTGGTGGTGGGCTCGGCACTGATCGGTCAGTCCTTCAGTCGCCCGGAGTATTTCCAGGGCCGCCCGAGCATGACCCTGGGCAGCGATCCGCTGGACCCGAGCAAGAGCGTGCCCCAGCCCTACAACGCCGGGGCCAGTGGTGCCAGCAACCTGGGCCCCACCAACCAGAAACTGGTGGACAGCGTGGCCGCGCGGGTCAGCGCCTATCGCCAGCTCAACGGCCTGGCGGCGGACATGCAGGTACCGGTGGACGCGGTGACCGCTTCGGCTTCCGGCCTGGACCCGCACATCTCCCTGGCCAACGCCCAGCTGCAATTGAACCGGGTGGCCCGCCTGCGCAACCTGCCGCTGGCCGATCTGCAGGCGCTGCTGCAGGACCACAGCGAAAGCCGCACCTTCGGCCTGCTGGGCGAGCCCCGGGTCAATGTGCTGCAACTCAATCTCGCGCTGGATGCCCTGGCACCCGTGCATGCCTCGCCCCTTGCGGTCAGTGAGTAAGAGATACCGATCATGAGTAATAACCCTCGTATAGCGTTGTTCGACCGTGGGCTGCTGTTCACGGCGTGCCTGGATGCGGTGAAGAAGCTGCTGCCTCAGGCGCAGTGGAAGAACCCGGTGATGTTCGTGGTCTACCTGGGCAGCATTCTCACCACCCTGCTGTGGTTCCAGTCCCTGGGCGGTGAAGGCGAGGCCTCCAGCGGCTTCATCCTCAGCATCACCCTGTGGCTGTGGTTCACCGTGCTGTTTGCCAACTTCGCCGAAGCCCTGGCCGAGGGCCGCAGCCGGGCCCAGGCCGCGAGCCTCAAGGGCATGAAGCGCCAGACCCTGGCCAAGCTGTTGCAGCAGCCCAAGCATGGCGCTGCCTGGTTGCCCATGGCTGCCAGCGAGCTGCGCAAGGACATGGTGGTGCTGATCGAAGCCGGCGACCTGGTGCCTTTGGATGGCGAGGTCATCGAAGGCGTGGCCACGGTGGACGAGAGCGCCATTACCGGTGAATCGGCGCCGGTGATCCGCGAGGCCGGGGGCGACTTCTCCTCGGTCACCGGCGGCACCAAGGTGCTGTCCGACTGGCTGGTGGTGCGCATCAGCGTCAACCCCGGTGAGTCGTTCCTGGACCGCATGATCTCCATGGTGGAATCGGCCAAGCGCCAGAAGACCCCCAACGAGGTGGCCCTGACCATTCTCCTGGTGGGGCTGACCCTGCTGTTCCTGCTGGTGATCGTGACCCTGAGCCCGTACTCGATCTTCGCCGTGGCCATGAGCGGCACCGGCAGCGTGATCAGCGCCACGGTGATGGTGGCGTTGCTGGTGTGCCTGATTCCCACCACCATCGGCGGCCTGCTCTCGGCCATCGGCGTGGCGGGTATGAGCCGGATGATGTCGGCCAATGTCATTGCCACTTCCGGGCGCGCTGTGGAAGCCGCTGGTGACGTCGACGTGCTGCTGCTGGACAAGACCGGCACCATCACCCTGGGCAACCGTCAGGCCAGCGCCTTCCTGCCGGCCCCGGGAATCAAGGACAGCGAACTGGCGGACGCCGCGCAACTGGCCTCCCTGGCGGACGAAACCCCGGAAGGCCGCAGTATCGTGGTGCTGGCCAAGCAGAAGTTCGACATCCGTGGCCGCGACATCGAGGCCCTGGGCGCCAGCTTCGTGCAGTTCAGCGCGCAGACCCGCATGAGCGGCGTCGACCTGCCGGAGGGGCGCAGCATCCGCAAGGGTGCGGCCGATGCCATTCGCCGGCACATCGAAGCCCTGGGTGGCAGCTTCCCGCCGGCCTTGCAGGCCAAGGTCGACGAAGTCTCCCGGCGCGGCAGCACGCCGCTGGTGGTCAGCGACGGCGCCCAGGCCCTGGGCGTGGTGGAACTCAAGGACGTGGTCAAGGGCGGGATGAAGGAGCGCTTTGCCGAACTGCGGCGCATGGGCATCAAGACCGTGATGATCACCGGCGACAACCGCCTGACAGCGGCGGCGATTGCCGTGGAGGCCGGGGTCGATGATTTCCTCGCCGAGGCCCGTCCCGAGGACAAGCTGCAACTGATCCGCGACTACCAGGCCAAGGGCAAGCTGGTGGCCATGACCGGCGACGGCACCAACGACGCCCCGGCCCTGGCCCAGGCCGACGTCGCGGTGGCGATGAACAGCGGCACCCAGGCGGCAAAGGAAGCCGGCAACATGGTCGACCTGGACAGCAACCCGACCAAGCTGATCGAGGTGGTGGAAGTCGGCAAGCAGATGCTCATGACCCGCGGCGCCCTGACTACCTTCAGCGTGGCCAACGACGTGGCCAAGTATTTTGCTATCGTACCGGCCGCGTTCGTCGCCACTTACCCGCAATTGGGCGCGTTGAACGTGATGCAACTGACCAGCCCGAACTCGGCGATTCTCAGTGCGGTGATCTTCAACGCGCTGATCATCGTGTTCCTCATCCCCCTGGCGCTCAAGGGGGTGAAGTATCGGTCCATCGGCGCTGCGGCCTTGCTTAACCGCAACCTGCTGATCTACGGACTGGGCGGGGTGCTGGTACCCTTTGCCGGGATCAAGCTGATTGACATGCTGCTGGCCGGGCTTGGCCTGGTTTGACGCAAGGACAGGCAATGCGGCGCTCCCTGGGGGCGCCGCATTGTTCATTTAAGGAAGCTCATGACTGTGCTTGATGCAAGTCCTGCGCCCCGCGACGGGCGCCCCGATCCCGATGCGCTGCTGGAAAAGCTGCAACAGGACGAACAAGCCGCCCAGCGCGGCAAGCTGCGGATCTATTTCGGTTCCAACGCCGGGGTCGGCAAGACCTGCGCCATGCTCACCGCCGCCCGCAATGAAGTGGCCCTGGGCCGCGACGTGGTGGCCGGGGTGGTGGAAACCCACGGCCGGCGGGAAACCGCCGAGCTGCTGCAAGGCCTGGAGGTGCTGGAGCGTCACAGCCTGATGCACCGCGACTATGCCTTGCCCGAATTCGACCTGGACGCGGCCCTGGCGCGACGTCCTTCGGTGTTGCTGGTGGACGAGTTGGCCCACAGCAACGTCCCCGGTTCCCGGCATCCCAAACGCTGGCAGGATGTGGAAGAACTGCTGCGGGCCGGGATCGATGTCTGGACCACCCTCAACGTCCAGCACCTGGAAAGCCTCAACGACATCGTCAGCGGCATCATCGGCATCCGCGTACGCGAGACGGTGCCTGATCACCTGTTCGATGAGGCCCACGAAGTGCTGGTGATCGACCTGCCACCGGACGACCTGCTGCGTCGCCTCAAGGACGGCAAGGTCTACATGGGGCCCCAGGCCGAGCGCGCTTCACGCAATTTTTTCCGCAAGGGCAACCTGTTGGCCCTGCGCGAGCTGACCCTGCGCCGCACCGCCGACCGGGTCGATGCGCAAATGCGCGACTATCGCCGCGAGCGCTCGATCAATGCCCTGTGGCCGGCCCGGGAGCGCTTGCTGGTGGGGATCGCCGGCGACCCGGCGGACGAACGCCTGGTGCGCGAGGCCGCGCGCCTGGCGCAGAAACTCGAAGCCGACTGGATCGTCGTGCACGTGGCCTCGGCGCAACGTCGTGGCCACGGTGCCAGCCGTTATGCAGCAGCGATGAAGACCCTGGCCCTGGCCGCCGAGTTCGGCGCCGAGACCGCGACCCTGCCCGGCCTGGACGTGGCCGAGGCGCTGGTGGCCTGTGCCCGCGAGCACAATGCCAATCGCCTGGTGCTGGGCCATTACCCGCGCAAGGTCTGGCAGTTCTGGCATCAGTCGGTGAGTGATCGCATCAGCCGCCAGCATCCGGAAATCGATCAGATCGTGATCGCCAACGGGCCCTTGAGCCGGCGCCCGGCCGCTGCGGACAAGCCAGAGGCCGGTTTGACCCCGAGCCGAGCGCCGGCCTATCTGTGGGCCAGCCTGGCCTGTTTTGCCGCCACTGCAGTGGCGGCGCTGCTGCTGAAGGTGTTCGACCCGGCCAACGTGGTGATGTTGTTCCTGCTCACTGTGGTTCTGGTGGCCTTGCGTTTCGGGCGGGGGCCGGGTGTCTGGGCGGCCATGCTGGCGGTGCTGTGTTTCGACTTCTTCTTCGTCCAGCCGGTGTTGTCGTTCACCGTCAACGACACCCAGTATTTCTTCACCTTCGCCTTGATGCTTGGCATTGCCCTGATCACCGGCCAGCTCACCGCGCGGCTGCGCCA
Organism: Pseudomonas sp. BLCC-B112; assembly: GCF_028550695.1. Taxonomy (NCBI): domain Bacteria; kingdom Pseudomonadati; phylum Pseudomonadota; class Gammaproteobacteria; order Pseudomonadales; family Pseudomonadaceae; genus Pseudomonas; species Pseudomonas sp. BLCC-B112. The sequence goes on along the minus strand of NZ_JAQQGK010000002.1, from coordinate 462,968 downwards.
CCAGGCCCGCACTGCCGCCGAAGGCGAGCGCCGCGCCACCTCCCTGGCCGGGCTGGCTCGGGAGTTGTCGGCGGCACTGACCGAGGAGCAGATCTGCGCCGTGGCTCTGCGCACCTTCAGCGGGGTGTTCGAGGCCCGGGTCGGATTGGCGCTGCCGGATGCGGACAATCGCGTGCGAGCCTTGAATGCCAATACCCTGGCGATTGATGAAAGCATTGCCCAGTGGGCCTATGACCACGACCAGCCGGCAGGCAGCGGCACCGACACCCTGGCGGCGGCCAAGGGCTGCTACCTGCCGCTCAAGGCGCCGATGCGCGTGCGCGGGGTGCTGGTGCTGGAGCTGGCGGACGCCGAACGCCTCAACGAACCCGAGGAGCAGCGCCTGCTGGAGGCCTGCATGAGCCAGCTGGCAATCGCCCTGGAGCGGGTGCATTACGTCGAAGTGGCGCAGAGCACCGTGGTGCAGATGGAAGGCGAACGCATGCGCAACACTTTGCTCGCCGCTATTTCCCATGACTTGCGCACTCCGCTGACCACCATCATCGGGGCCGCCGATGCCGCGTTGCCCCATGCCCCCAGTGGCCCGCTGCCCGAGCTGTTGCATGGCATCCATGATCAAGCCACGTCGATGCAGCGCCTGATCGAGAACCTGTTGGACATGGCGCGCATGCAGGAGCGCGGGGTGCGCCTCAAGCGTCAGTGGAATTCCCTGGAGGAGATTGTCGGCAGCGCCCTGCGCCAGTTGCGCGAGCCCCTGGCCAGACATGAACTGCGGGTGACCATGGCGCCCCATCTGCCTCTGGTGGAGGTGGATGCACTGCTGCTGGAACGGGTGCTGGTGAACCTGCTGGACAACGCCGCCAAGTACACCCCTGCCGGCACCCTGGTGCAGATCACGGCCCGCCAGGTGGACCAGCAGATCATCCTGCAGGTCAGCGACTCCGGCCCCGGCTGTCCCAAGGGCAGTTCCCCGGACAGCCTGTTCGAGGCCTTCAGCCGTGGCCAGCAGGAGTCCGCGGTGGCCGGGATCGGCCTGGGGCTGGCCCTGGCCAAACGGATTGTCGAGGCCCATGGCGGGCGTATCGAGGCCCAGCCTCACGCCGACGCCGGGCTGAGTTTTGTCATCACCTTGCCGGCGGGACAACCGCCATCCATGGAAGCCCTATGAGCAACCCACGCATCCTGATTGTCGAGGACGAAGCCAACATCCGCCGTTTTGTCGGCATTGCCCTGGAGGACGAAGGTTTCCAGGTGTTCGAGGCCGACAGCGTCAAGCGCGCCCTGATCCATGCCGCCAGCCGCCAGCCGGATCTGGTGATCGTCGACCTGGGCCTGCCGGATGGCGATGGCAAGCAATTGATCAGCGAGCTGCGCGGCTGGCTGGCGGTGCCGATCCTGGTGCTGTCGGCCAGGGACCGCGAAGACGAGAAAGTCGCCGCCCTGGATGCCGGCGCTGATGATTATCTGGTCAAACCCTTCGGGGTGCCGGAGTTGCTGGCGCGCATTCGTGCGCAACTGCGGCGCCACGGCCAGAGCGGCGCGGTGGCGGCCACCAGCAAGGTGGCCTTCGGTGCCATCGAGGTCGACCTGGCCACCCATGAGGTGCGCCGCGAAGGGCAGTTGGTGCACCTGACACCCATCGAATACCGTCTGCTCTGCGCCCTGATCCGCGGCCAGAGCCGGGTCCTGACCCATCGCCAACTGCTGCTGGAGGTCTGGGGCCTGGACTATGTCGACCGCGCCCATTACTTGCGGGTGCACATGGCCCATCTGCGGCAGAAGCTGGAGGCTGATCCGGCTCAGCCCCAGCACCTGATCACCGAGTTGCAGGTGGGTTATCGCCTGGTGGGGCTCTGATCCTGCCTGGTGGCGCCGCTCAGGGCTTTTTTGCCGCGACGCCGCTCATGTACAAAATCGATGTACAAGGTGATGCAGCCGAAGGCGGTGATGCTGAACAGCACAAGAAGGCCGATCTGGATGTTGCTCATGGGGAAAGTCCTGTGGGCAAGACGCGGCAGGACCGGCTTGATGGGGCCGGCCAGGAGGTGTCGGGGATCAGATAGATAATCCCTGGGCGCCGCCCTTGCCAGGGTTTATATGAAAGCTTTACGGCGGCCCCGACTATCCCTATGCCCTGCATACGCAAGGCTCCCCATAACGCCACTCTTGCTAGAATCGGCCACCCTTCACCGTCTTCAGGTTGCCGCCCATGACTGCTTCGACCCCACTGATCCGTACCGTCCTGCCCACCGACCTGGATGCTTGCTTTGCCATCGAGACCCTGGCCTACGAAGGCGACGAAGCCGCGACTCGGGAAAAGATCGCTACCCGCATCGCTACCTGGCCCGAGGGCTTTATCGTCGCCGAAGTGGAGGGCGCAGTGGCCGGCTTCATCAACTCCGGTGCCACCTTCGAGGTGCAGATGGCCGACGAAGCCTTCAAGGAACTGATCGGTCACGACCCGGCCGGTTCCGAAGTGGTGATCATGTCGGTGGTGGTGCATCCGGATTTCCAGGGCCAGGGTCTGTCCCGGCAACTGTTGCAAGCCTTCATTGCGCGCATGACCGAGCTGGGCAAGGCGCGCATCCACCTGATGTGCAAGGAACGCCATGTGCCGCTCTACGAGCGCTTTGGCTTCGTCTATGTCAAGGCGTCGGCGTCGGACCACGGCGGCATGGCCTGGCATGAGATGGTGCGGGGGTTGTAAGTCCCAGGCATGCCCCTGATGCACAAGGGGCGCCGGCGTAGGGGCTTTTCAGGGGGCTGCTAAGCAGGAGTGCCCTTGAGTTGAAGTGCTGAACTCAAAACGCCAGGACCATCCTGCGTTCATAACCCATCCGGCCTTTGCAGGCCTGGCCATTCTCGACCCAGCCCAGCTTGAGATAGAGCTGGAGTGCGGCCTGGTTGTCGGCATCCACCGCCAGCATCAGGCCCTTGAGCTGCGGCCACTCCTGGAGCGCGGCGCCGGGCAGGGCTTGCAGGCAGGCGGTGCCCAGTCCCTGGCCCTGGAACGGCAGGTCCACTTGCAGGGCGTGCAGGGTGGCGTGGTCGGCCTCGGCCCAGGCCGGCAGGCAAGGCGCGTGCTTGAGCAGCAGGAACGCCACCGGCCGTTCGTCGCTGAGCAGGGCAAAGCCCTTGATGGCGCCAGCCGGTGCATTGCCCAAGGTGTACAGCGCGCCATGGATATCCCCGGAAAACGCTCTCTGTTCAGGCCGTACTTCAAGGCTCAGCAGTTGGGCACGCTGATGGCTGTCGAGCTGTTCATAAGGCACGAGACGAGTGGTCACTGGCGGGACTGTCCAGGGGAGGGAAGGGGGCGGATTCTAGCGATTTTGCCCGAGCGGTAAAATTTTTTATCGAGGTTGTCGATTGTCTGGCTGGCCAGACGACTAAGGGTGTACCGAGCATTCAAGTGCGCTCTTGCAGGGGCTGCCCGGTGCCGGTTGATTCCACTCTTGAGGAGTTTTGCCATGCACAACCCAACCAGCGAAGCACAGATCCGCAGCCTGATCGGCCATTGGCAGCAGGCGGTGGTCGCCAGGGACATCGAGCGTATCGTCAGTTTTTACGCCGATGACATCGTCTCTTTCGACGCCGTTGGCGCCCTGCAGTATTCGGGCAAGGCGGCCTACCGTGAACATTGGCAAGCCTGCATGCAGGAGTGCCCGGGGCCGGGCATCTTCGAGTTCCACCAGCTGCAGGTGCGGGCCGCCGAGGCGCTGGCGTTCGCCCATTGGCTGGCCCATTGCGGGGGCACCGATGCCCAAGGGCAGACCAAGGCCTGCTGGATGCGGGTGAGCGCCGCCTATGAGCTGCGCGACGGGCAGTGGCAAGTGGTGCATGAACACTGGTCGGCGCCGTTCGACATGCAGACCGGGACCACTCAGTTCGATCTGCAACCTTGATGAGCGGGCGGTTCGCCAAAGAACAAAACAGCAACCATAGTTGATCAGCCCGAACCCGGAGACACCCATGAAATACCTCTGTCTGGTCTACAGCGATGAACAGTTGTTGCACAGCCTGCCCGAGAGCCCCAAGGACGCCGAGTGCCAGGCCTATGCCGAGTCGGTCCAGGGCAGCGGACGGATGCTTGCCGCCGAGGCGTTGCAATCGATACAGACCGCCACCACGGTGCGCATGCGTGGCGGCAAGCTCTCCATCACTGATGGTCCGTTCGCCGAAACCAAGGAGCAACTGGCCGGTTTCTACCTGATCGAGGCCAGGGATTTGAATGAAGCGATCCAGGTGGCGGGGAACATTCCGGCGGCCCGGGTCGGCAGTGTCGAAGTGCGTCCTGTGCGTGAACTCAATCCCTGATAACAAGCATAAGCAGGAGTTTGCCAATGACCTTTTCAACAGTCGGCCGCCAGGCCGCCGAGCATGAACTGTCCATCAGCCGCTTGATCGATGCGCCGCGGGCCAGGGTGTTTCGCGCCTGGACCGAGCCGGCGTTGCTGGCGCAATGGTGGGGGCCGCACGGCATGACCACCCCGGAGTGTGAAATGGATCTGTGGGTCGGTGGCCAGTTTCGCACGTTGATGCGGGCTGCGGACGGTGCCGAATACCCGACCATGGGGGTGTTCCTGGAGATCCACGCGCCGTCGCGCCTGGTGTTCACCGATGCCTATGTGCCGGGCTGGATTCCTTCGGGCAAGCCGTTCATGACCGCTGAAGTGACCTTCGAGGAGCAGGACGGCAAGACGCTCTACACCGCCCGCGCCATGCATTGGAGCGAAGCCGATCGGCAAGCCCATGAAGCCATGGGATTTCACCAGGGGTGGGGAGAGAGCCTGGAGCGTCTCGTGACCCTGGTGACCCAAGGCATGGCGGACTGATGCCGGGTCAATCCGGTGAGGCCGTGCAGGTCCTGGTGGCGCGGGTCTACCGCGAGCAATCGCGGCGCATTCTCGCCACCCTGATCCGCCTGCTGGGGGATTTCGACCTGGCTGAAGAGGCCTTGCACGAGGCCTTCTTTGTCGCCGTGGAGCGTTGGCAAAAGGACGGCGTCCCGGACAATCCTCGGGCCTGGCTGGTGTCCGTTGGACGCTTCAAGGCCATCGATGCCTTGCGCCGGCGGGCGCGCTTCGCCGCTTCCCAGGCGGCGCTGGTCAGCCAGCTGGAGCACCTGGAACAGCACGACTGGGACGGTGAGGACGTGCAAGACGATCGCCTGCGGTTGATCTTCACCTGTTGCCACCCGGCGCTGGCGGCAGACGCCCAGGTGCCACTGACCCTGCGGGAAATCTGCGACCTGAGCACCGAGGAAATCGCCCGGGCCTTTCTTGTCTCTCCGGCCACCATCGCCCAGCGTATCGTGCGGGCCAAGGCGAAGATCCGCGACGCCGGAATTCCCTATCAGGTGCCGACGCTGGACGAGTTGCCCGAGCGCCTGGACAGTGTCTTGCGAGTGATCTACCTGGTGTTCAACGAAGGCTATTCGGCGTCCATGGGGGCCGAGTTGACCCGTGAGGACCTGACCCGTGAAGCGATACGCCTGGGGCGCCTGCTGCTGGAGCTGTTACCGGAAGCGGAGGTATTGGGCCTGCTGGCCCTGATGCTGTTGCACGAGTCGCGACGTGGGGCGCGACTCTCCAGCACGGGCGAGTTGATCCTGCTGGATGAGCAGGATCGTTCCCTGTGGCAGCGGGCCTTGATGGACGAAGGTTGTGCCCTGGTGGAGCGCGGATTGCGCAGCGGACGCGGCGGAGCCTATTGCCTGCAGGCGGCGATTGCCGCGGTGCATGCCGAGGCTCCCAGTGCCGAACAGACCGATTGGCCGCAGATCGTCGGCCTGTATGAGGTGTTGCTGCGGCTGCAGCCTTCGCCGGTGATCGAGCTCAACCGTGCCGTGGCCCTGGCCAAGCGTGACGGCCCCGCGGCCGGCCTGGAGCAGGTGGAGGCCATCCTGCAGCGCGGCGATTTGCAGGATTACCACCTGATCCACGCTGCCCGTGCCGACTTCTGCCGGCAGTTGGGGCGAGTCGAGGCGGCGCGGGAGTCCTATCAAAGAGCCTTGGCCCTGACCCGGCAAGCCCCGGAACGGCGTTTTCTCGAAGCGCGCCTGGCCCAACTGGTCTCCAGCTCTGCGTAGCTTTACAGGGCGCGCTCTACAGGGGCGGATACCCGAGCTGCCTCACTCCAGCATCCGCCCCAATAGCCAGCTCCCGGCCGGCCCGGGCGGGTGCAGGCGCGACCAGAGGGCATCCACCACCACCTTGCGCGGCCAGCCGCGTACGTTCAGTTCCTGCAATTTGCCGGCGCCAAAGCCTTCTACCAGCCATCTCGGCAACGGCGCCCAGCCAAAACCGCCCTGGGCCATTTCCAGCAGCATCAGGTAGCTGGGCGCCGACCAGACCCGTCCCTGGGGACGGCTGTCGTAGGGGTTGAGCACCGTCGCCAGGCGCAGCTCCCGGTGCTGGCGCAGGGCTTCCTGATCGACGTGCTCGAGCCGAGCCAGCGGATGCTTGCGGGAGACGTACAGGGACATTTCACCCTGTTCATCCAGGGTCTGGTGATCCAGGTCCGCCGGGTAATCGGCCTGCATCTCGGCAAAGGCGATGTGCGCCCGGCCACTTTGCACCAGGGCAATCAGGTCTTCGCATTCGGCAATCAGGCATTCCAGTTCCAGGTCTGGGTAACGCTGCTCGAAGGCGCTCAGGCAGCTTTCAAAGCGATCCGACTGATAGGTGTCGGACAGGGCAACGGTAAGTTTCGCCTCGACTCCCTGGGACAGTTGGCTGGCGGCCATTTCCAGGCGGCTGGTGGCCGCGAGGATTTCCTCCGCGTGCTGCAGCATCACCTGCCCGGCGGGGGTCAGGCCGGGCTTGCGGCTGGCCCGATCGAACAATTGCACATTGAGGTCGATTTCCAGGCTGGCCACCGCGGCGCTGATGGTGGACTGGCTCTTGCCCAGCTTGCGGGCGGCGGCGGAAAAGGAACCCTGGGTCGCTGCCTGGACGAACGCCAGCAGCACTTCGTGTGAGGCCATGAACTATCGCCTTGATCGATGGTTATTGATTATGAAGTATCGACCTGATCCTGGAAGATCGCCAACACATTCACTCAAGGAGCACGGCAATGAGCCTGCACAAATCCCTTACCGAACGTATTTTCCAGGCTGTAGGTTTTGAGCTGCTGGCCGTGCTGATCTGCACGCCGCTGCTGTCCTGGATCATGGATAAACCCATGGCTGACATGGGCCTGGTGACCATCGGCATCGGCCTCTTGGCGCTGATCTGGAACGTGGTGTTCAACGGTCTGTTCGATCGTCTGCTCAAGCGCCTGCAACTTGCACGCAATGGTTGGACCCGGGTCCTGCATGCCCTGCTGTTCGAAGGCGGTCTGGTGGCGATGGGGGTACCGCTGATTGCCTGGTGGTTGAATGTCAGCCTGTTGCAGGCGTTCATCCTCGATATCGGCGTGCTGTTGTTCTTTCTGCCCTACACCTACCTCTACCACTGGGCCTACGACGTACTGCGGGACAAGTGGTTGCAACAGCGTCTGGCTCATTGAGCCGCAGGCCTTTGTGATAGTCGCCGGTTTCGGCCGGCGAAAACCCACGGGGGGCCTATTATGGCGTAGAGGTCTGCGAGCTGATTTCAGACAGAACTGGACACCGTCCTCGGGTTTTTCTGAAAATGTGCGTCCGCTGGAGGCCGTCACTGAACCAGCAGCCCTCCCGACTATCTGAAGACCATGACTATTTCCCGCAACTGGATCATCTGCGAGCACTGCGATTCGCTGTACGAATCCGTGCCGCTCGGCAAAGGCCAGGCCGCTCAGTGCTCGCGCTGTGGCGCGTTGCTGGCCCGTGCCCGCTACATGAACGTGCAGCAGCTGTTCGCCTTGTCGATTACCGCCGGGTTGTTGTTCGTCTTCGCCAATTTGTTTCCGGTGATCAAGATCAGCCTCGAAGGCCTGAGTAACGAAGCCACGCTCTGGCAATCGGTAGAAGCCCTGGCCCAGGGCCGCATCAGCCTGATTGCGGCGATCACCGGCCTGACCATCATTCTGGCGCCGTGCCTGCAGATCATGCTGCTGTGCTGGGTGCTGGGGTTCGCCAATTTCGATCGCGCCGCGCCAGGCTTCAAGGCCTGCATGCGGGCTCTGGAGCACCTGCGGCCGTGGAGCATGCTGGAGGTGTGCCTGCTGGGCATTCTGGTGGCCATCGTCAAGCTCGCTGGCATGCTCGATGTGCACCCCGGCCTCGGGCTCTGGGCCCTGGCCATGCTGACGGTGCTGATCATCCTGATTTCCGGCAAGGACATCCGCTATCTGTGGGATGACCTGGAGGGTCGCTACTGATGAATACGCCCCCTTACGCCCGGGACTATCAACTGATGCTCTGCCACACCTGCGGCCAGGTCTGCGAGCAATCCGAGCACCAGTGCCCCCGATGCGACTCCGTGGTCCATGCGCGCAAGCCCAACAGCCTGGCGCGGACCTGGGCCTTTCTCGTGGCCAGCCTGATCTTCTATATTCCGGCCAACCTGCTGCCGGTGATGCACACCAGTATTTTTGGCAGCGCCAGTGAAAACACCATCATGAGCGGCGTGGTGGAGTTCTGGAGACACGGCTCCTGGGACATCGCCCTGTTGATCTTCATCGCCAGCGTGGTGGTGCCCTGCATCAAGTTCTTTGTCCTTGGCACCTTGCTGGTGACCTGCCAGCGCCGCAGCCTCTGGGCCCAGCGCGAGCGTGCCAGGCTGTACCGTTTTATCGAGGTGATCGGCTATTGGTCGATGCTCGATGTGCTGGTGGTGGCCCTGGTGGCGGCCCTGGTGCAGTTTCGGGCCCTGAGTTCCATCGATCCGCGGATGGGCATTCTGTTTTTTGGTTTGGTGGTGGTGCTGACGATGTTGGCGGCCATGAGTTTCGATCCCCGGCTTATCTGGGATGTAGAGGTTGAAGATGTCTGATCATCCAGGTTCCAAGGCGGCAGGTTCCCAGCCGGCTCCCGGCGCTCCGGCGCTGCGTACGCGGCGTTTCAATGTCTCGCTGGTGTGGTTGGTGCCCATTGTCGCGGCCTTGGTGGGGCTGTCGATGGTGGTCCACAACTCGCTGTCGGCCGGGCCGGAAATCACCATCAGTTTCCAGACTGCCGAGGGCCTGGAAGCCAACAAGACCCAGGTCAAGTACAAGAACGTGGTGATCGGCAAGGTGACCTCCATCGCCTTGAGCGACGATCGCCGCAAGGTGCTGGCCAAGGTCGAGCTGGATCAGTCCGCCGAACCGTTCACCGCCGACGACTCGATGTTCTGGGTGGTGCGTCCGCGCATTGGCGCCAACGGCGTTTCCGGGGTCGATACCTTGCTCTCCGGGGCCTTTATCGGCGCCGATGCCGGCAAGTCGGAGAAGCGCAAGAACAGCTTCAAGGGCCTGGAAACCCCGCCGCTCATTACCTACGGGCAGAAGGGCAAGCGCTTCACCCTGCACACCGACGACCTGGGCTCCCTGGACATCGGTTCGCCGGTCTACTACCGGCGCATCGAAGTGGGGCAGGTGGTGTCCTATCAGTTGGCCAACAGCGGCAAGGGGGTGGACGTGAAGATCTTCGTCAACGCGCCCAATGATAAGTACGTCACCACCGACAGCCGATTCTGGAACGCCAGCGGTGTGGATGTGACCCTGGGCGCCAACGGCTTGAAGGTCAACACCGAGTCGGTGTCCTCGATCCTTGCTGGCGGCATCGCCTTCGTCGAACCCAAGTACAGCCCCAACGCCAAGCCGGCCGAGGAGAATGCCGAATACACCCTGTTCGGCGATCAGGATACGGCGCTGGCTCCGCCGGACGGCGCGCCGTATTACATCCGCATGCGCTTTGACCAGGCCCTGCGCGGCCTGTCGCTGAATGCCCCGGTGGAGTTCCTCGGGGTGAACATCGGCAAGGTGGTGTCCATGGACCTGGACTACGACGAACAGCGCAAGTATTTCCCGACCCTGGTAGGGGCGGTGATCTATCCCGAGCGCCTGGGCAAGGCCCATGAAAAACTGGTGAAGCAGACCGGCGGCGAAGACGACGCCCGCTCCGCGCAACTGATCGGCGCCTTCGTCAAGAACGGCCTGCGGGCCCAACCCCGCAGCGGCAACCTGCTAACCGGCCAGCTGTACATCTCCCTGGATTTTGTCGCCAATGCCAAGCCGGTGGCCTACAACCCCGCCGCACGGCCGCTGGAGATCCCCACCATCCCGGGCAGCATGGACAAGTTGCAGGAACAACTGCAGGCCGTGGTGGACAAGATCAGCAAGCTGCCGATCGACTCCATCGCCGCCAACCTCGATGGCAGCCTGGCGGAGATGCAGAAGACCCTGAAACAGGTCAACGGCCAAGTGCTGCCGCAGATGCGCGACACCCTGGAGCAGTCGAAGAAGACCCTGGCCAGCGCCAACGAGAGCTTCTCCGAGGATTCGCCGCAGCGACAGAAACTCAGCCAGGCCATGGAGGAAGTGCAGCGCACCGCGCGTTCGGTACGGGTGCTCAGCGACTTCCTCGGTCGTCATCCTGAAGCGTTGATTCGCGGTCGTCTCAAAGACAACCAACCGGATGCCTACCAGTCGCCATCCTCCTCTGTCCGCGAATCCGCACCGGAAGCCCAGCCATGAAAAAAATCGCCTTGTTGTTGAGCCTGACCCTGGGACTTGCCGCTTGCAGCTCTGCGCCGACCCGTTACTACACCCTGATGCCGCCGGTGACTGAAGGCAGCGCTGCGGCCCGCAACGCGAATCTGCAGTTCGAGATGTCCACGGTGCGCATCCCGGTCCAGGTGGATCAGCCGCAACTGGTGGTGCGCCAGGACAGCGGCACCCTGGCGATCCTGGAAACCCAGCGCTGGAGCGCGCCTTTGGTGGATGAGTTCCACGACGCCCTGGCCAGCCAGATGGAGCACAAGCTCGGCACCCGCAACCTTGAAGGCTTGCCCAAGCAGCCCGGGCTCCCGGTGCTGTCGTTGCAGACCGATGTACGGCGTTTCGAATCCCTGCCGGGGCGTTACGCGCTGATCGATGTGGTCTGGAGCCTGCGCTTGCGGGGCGAGGGCGGCCCGGCCCGCAGCCTGACCTGCAGCAGCCAGATCCGCCAGCCGGCGGGTGTTGAACTGAGCAGCCTGGTGCAGGCTCATCAACAGGCCATTGCCCAGTTGGCCGCACAGATCGCCAGCACCGCACAACGCTGGACCTGCCCCTGAATCAGCCCTGTAGCCGCTGCCGCAGGCTGCGAACGGCTCCGTAGGAGACGCGTGGATCTTGAGGCCGCTGGAGGTTCGGCAAGAGATCGCCAAGCAAGGTGTTCAGCGCCGGGCGCTGAGTTGCTGGGGCGCGAGGAAGGCGTCGTGGAAGTAGTCGCGCAAGGCCTGCATCGCCGGGGTGAAGGTCCGTTCGCGGTGCCAGGCCAGGCCTACGCTCATCGGGGTCACTGCGTCGCTCAGGCTCAGGGTCTCGATGCGCTTGCCCTCCAGGGACCAGGGTCGATGCACCAGGTCCGAAAGAATCGCCACGCCGCTACCGTTGGCCACCATGCTGCGCACCGCCTCCACCGAACTGGTGCGCACCCGTACATTGGGCTGCTGGCCGGCCTGTTCCCAGTAGCGCATGGCACTCTGCTCGGCTTCGTCGACGGTGAGCAGGATGAACGGTTCCTGGGCCACGTCCGCCAGGCTGACGCTGGCTCGTTCGCAGAGCCGATGGTGGGCCGGCAGCCATAGCCGGCGCTCGGAGTTGAACAGGGTTTCCGAGACGATGTCCGGGTGGGTCAGGTTGGCGGTGAGCACCACCGCCATGTCGAAACGGCCCTCCAGCAACCCTTGCTCGATGGCCTGGCGCTCCTGCTCGTGGAGTTCGATGGTGACGTCCGGGTGCCAGTGCTCCAGGCGTTGCAGGTGGTGCGGCAGGAAGTAGCCGATCACCGTGTAGCTGGCCGCCAGGTGCAGCACGCCGCTGGCCCGGTAGTCCGGCAACGGGCTGTTCAGCGCATCCTCGACACTGCGCAAGATCACATAGGCGCGGTTGAGAAAATGCCGCCCGGCGTCGGTCAGGTTCATGCCCTGGGCCGAGCGCACGAACAACTGCACGGCGAGCATGGCTTCAAGCTCCTTGATCGCCGTGGTCACCGCCGATTGGGAGATATTCAAGTGGATCGCCGCCTGGGAGATCTGCCCGATCTCTGCGGTCGCCACGAAGTAGCGCACCTGGCGCAAGGTCAACGACATGTTCCATTCCCCATCACTTCTGTAGGAGCCGACTTGCCGGCCAAAGCCATCTCGCGCCGGTCTTCGCCGATACGTGGATCACCGCCTGCCGACTCCTAGCAGAGCTTTATCTGTTTTTCAGAAGATGCTCTATCTGATAATAGATCTTCCCAAGGGGTCAAGGCCGCTCTAATTTTCACTGCACGAAGTCACAAGAGTTGGAGCAACAGTGATGCAGGCAGTGGATTTCAATTCGGACATGGGCGAAAGCTTCGGCCCCTGGACCATTGGCGACGGCGTCGACAACGAGCTCATGGGCTTTATCAGCTCGGCCAATATCGCCACCGGCTTTCACGCCGGCGACCCCGGCACCATGCGCCGCACCATCGAACAGGCCAAGCGCCTGGGTGTGGCTATCGGCGCGCATCCGGGGTTCCGCGACCTGGTGGGCTTCGGCCGCCGGCACATCAACGCACCGGCCCAGGAGCTGGTGGACGACATGCTTTATCAGCTCGGCGCCCTGCGGGAAATGGCCCGGGTGCAAGGCGTGAAGTTGCAACACATCAAGCCCCACGGTGCGCTTTACATGCACTTGGCCCGGGATGAAGAGGCTGCACGGCTGCTGGTGCAAAACCTGCGCAAGCTGGAGCCCGAGCTGCTGCTGTATTGCATGCCCAATTCGGTGATCTGGCACGTCGCCCAGGAGCTGGGTCAGCCGGTGATCCGCGAGTTCTACGCCGACCGCGATTACGACCTCAGCGGCTCCATCGTCTTCACCCGCCAGGTACGCGCCCTGGACCCGGCCGCCGTCGCCGCCAAGGTGCTGCGCGCCTGCCAGACCGGCCTGGTACGTACGGTTGAAGGCGAGGACCTGGCCATCGAGTTCGATTCCATCTGCCTGCACAGCGACACCCCCGGCGCCCTGGATCTGGTGGAGGCCACCCGCACGGCGCTGGATCAGGCCGGCATCGAGGTGCGTGCACCGCGCTGAGGCGCATTGACACGAAGCACCGCGCACAGACGCGGGTTTCATCTGGTTTTGATTTTTTGCCTGCCTTTCTACAACTATTCCAAAAGGAACAGACATGGCCGAATACAGTGTTATCACCCCCTTGCCGGGCACTTTCTATCGCAAGGCCACCCCCGAGTCGGCGCCTTTCGTCGAGGTCGGCGACAGCGTCAGCGCCGATACCGTGATCGGCCTGATCGAAGTCATGAAGCAGTTTTCCGAACTGACCGCCGGGAGCGCGGGTCAAGTCAGCGCCTTTGTGGTGGAAGACGGTGATCCGGTGGAGCCGGGTCAGGTCGTCGCGACGCTCGAACAGTGAGGGCCTGGGCATGACTCAAGCAATCAAGAAGTTGCTGGTGGCCAACCGCGGCGAGATCGCCGTGCGCATCATCCGTGCGGCGAAAGCCTTGGGGATTCCCACCGTTGCCGCCTGCAGTGAGGCGGATGCTGACTCCATGGCTGCACGTATGGCCGATGAAGTGCAGATCATCGGCCCGGCGCGGGCCGACAAGAGCTACCTGAACGTCCAGGCCCTGCTCGGTGCCTTGCAGGCCAGCGGTGCCAATGCGGTACATCCGGGCTATGGCTTTCTTTCCGAGAATGCCGATTTTGCCGAGGCGGTGGTCCAGGCTGGGGCGATCTTCGTCGGTCCCAGCGCTGAAACCATCCGCCGCATGGGCGACAAGGCCGAAGCCCGGCGTACGGCGCAGGCGGCGGGAGTGCCCGTGGTGCCCGGCTCTCCAGGTGAGCTCTTCGACCTGGACGCCGCGCGCAAGGCCGCTGAAAGCGTGGGCTTTCCGCTGTTGATCAAGGCCAGTGCCGGCGGTGGCGGGCGCGGGATTCGCCTGGCTCAGGATGCGGCGCAATTGGCCGAGGAGTTCCCTCGGGCGCAACGCGAAGCCCAGACGGCTTTCGGCAATGGTGCGCTGTACCTGGAGCGTTTCATTGGCCGTGCGCGGCACATCGAAGTCCAGGTGCTGGGCGATGGGCAACACGCGGTGCACCTGTTCGAACGCGAGTGTTCGCTGCAACGGCGGCGGCAGAAGATCTTCGAAGAAGCGCCGTCGCCGGTGCTCAGTGCCGAGCAGCGTGAGCAGTTGTGCAGCAGCGCCGTGCGCCTCACCGAAGCCTTGGGTTACCAAGGTGCTGGCACGCTGGAATACCTCTATGACGACAGCACTGGCGAGTTCTTCTTTATCGAGATGAACACGCGGATTCAGGTGGAGCACCCCATCAGCGAGCTGATCACCGGCATCGATCTGGTCCAGGCCATGTTGCGCATCGCCGGGGGCGAGCCCCTGGGGTTGCGCCAGAGCGATATCCAGCTCAATGGCGCGGCCTTGCAGATGCGCCTGAATGCCGAAGACCCGGCGCGGGATTTCTTTCCCAGTCCGGGCAAGGTCGAGCAACTGATCTGGCCGCAAGGGGCGGGGGTGCGGGTCGATAGTCACTTGTACCCGGGCTATGCTGTGCCGCCTTATTACGACTCGCTGCTGGCCAAGCTGATCGTCCACGGGCGTGACCGTGGCGAGGCCCTGGCCCGGGCGCGGCTGGCCGTGGAACACACCACCTTGACCGGCATGGCCAGCACCTTGGCGCTGCACCGTGAACTGCTGGCCGAACCCTGGTTGCAGCAGGCCGATTTTCACACCGGAACCCTGGAAACTTGGCTGGCCGAGCGCCGCGCCGGAGGTGTCGCATGAGTCAGCCGATCCGCTACAGCTTTGGTGCCGACGAGCACCTGTTCGCCGAAGTCAGCGACAGCATGTCCCTGGAAGCCTTCTTCAAGGGCATGGCGGTGACCCGTGCCGTGGAGCGCCTGGAGTTGGATGGGGTGCTGGATGTGTGCCTGGCCAATGCCTCGTTCCAGATTCGTTTCGACCCGGATCGTATCGCTCCGCAGGTTCTGCTGGAGGCGGTGCAGCAGGCCGAGGCCGGGGCGGTGGCCGAGCGCAGCCTGCACACTCGGATCATCGAGATCCCGGTGCTCTACAACGATCCCTGGACCCACGAAACCCTGATGCGCTTTCGCGACCGGCACCAGGACCCCAGCGCCACCGATCTTGAGTACGCGGCGCGGATCAATGGCCTGGCGGACGTCGAGGCGTTCATCGCCGCCCACAGCGGTGCGCCCTGGTTTGTCTCCATGGTGGGCTTCGTCGCCGGGTTGCCGTTCATGTTCCAGATGGTCGAACGTGAACGGCAGTTGCAGGTGCCCAAGTACCTGCGACCACGCACCGATACGCCAAAACTGACCCTGGGCCACGGCGGCTGTTTCGGCTGCATCTACTCGGTGCGCGGCGCCGGCGGCTACCAGATGTTCGGCGTCACCCCGGCCCCCATCTACGACCCGCAGCAGCAACTGGCCTACCTCAAGGCGCACATGGTGTTCTTCCGTCCGGGGGACATCGTGCAGTTCAAGCCCATCGATCATGAGGCTTATGACCAGGCGGTGGCCGAAGTCGAGGCCGGGCGCTTCGACCTGCGTATCCGCGAGGTGGAGTTTTCCCTGGATGCCTTTCTCGCCGACCCGGTCGGCTATCCCAAGTCGCTGCAGGAGGTGCTGGCATGATCAAGGTCATCAAACCGGGCCTGGCCACATCGGTGCAGGACTTGGGGCGTGAAGGTTTCTATCACCTGGGGATTCCGCCGTCCGGGGCCCTGGACCAGTACGCCCTGAGCGCGGCCAACCAGTTGGTGGGCAACCCGGCAGGCGCGGCCGGGCTGGAGTGCACGCTGCTCGGGCCGGAGCTTGAGTTCAGCGCCGATGCGCTGGTGGCGGTTTGCGGCGCGCACATGACGCCCAAACTCGATGGTGTGGACATGCACCTGGACACCGCTTTTGCGGTCAAGGCCGGGCAAGTGCTGCGCTTCGACTTTCCCAAGGCCGGGGCCCGGGCCTATCTGGCGGTGGCCGGTAGCATCGATGTGCCGCTGGTGCTGGGCAGTCGTTCGACCTACGCCCTGGGCGCCCTGGGTGGTTTCCAGGGCCGGCGCCTGGCGGCCGGGGATGAGCTGCCGGTGGGCGTCGCCAGTGGCAAGAGCCGTCCCGGTGCCAGCTTGCCCATGGCGCTGCGTCAATCCCTGGGTGGTGAGATCACCCTGCGGGTGGTGCCGGGCCTGTACTACGAACGCTTGAGCGACGCGGCCAAGGCCAGCTTCTTCGCCGAACCCTGGACCGTCGGCTCGGAGGCGGACCGCATCGGCTATCGCTTCAAGGGCGGCAGCGCCTTGAGCTTCCAGCCCCGGGAGCAGCCGTTCGGCGCCGGTTCCGATCCGTCGAACATCGTCGACAGTTGCTACCCCATCGGTTCGATCCAGGTGCCGGCGGGGCTGGAACCCATCGTCCTGCACCGGGACGCGGTGTCCGGTGGCGGCTACGCCATGATCGGCACAGTGATCAGCGCCGACCTTGACCTGATCGGCCAGATGCAGCCCAACCAGAAGGCCCGCTTTGTCGCGGTGACCCTCGAAGAAGCGCTGGAGGCCCGGCGTTCCTACAAGAAAAAGCTCAGCTGTCTGAGCAAACTGTTTCCTTCCTGATTCTGCCCGCCGCATCGCGCGGGCCATGCCAAAAGGTAGGCCAACGCCGCACTTCGGTGCGGTGACGGCTGCCCGCGCTTCAACCCTTGATCGGTTCTGGAGTTCACGCACATGGCAGCTTTATCGCAAGCGAATCAAACCGGGCAGACCCCGGCCAATGTGGCCCTTCCCAGCGATGCACGCATGGGCCGACTGTCCCTGACCATGGCCTGGTGGGCGGTGTGCAGCGCGATGTTCTACATCGTCGTCGGCGCTTCCCTGGCCCTGTCCTACGGCACCCGCAATGCCTTGATCGGCATGCTCCTGTCGGTGCTCAGCTATGGCCTGGTGAACAGTGTCCTCAGCCGCTTCGCCATGCGCAGCGGGCTCTCGGTGGCGCTGTTTTCACGGTTGTTGTTCGGCAGCACCGGGGCTTGCCTGGCGACCCTGATCTTCTTCTCCACGGCCATCTACTACGCGGTGTTCGAGGGTTCGGTGATCGCCGTGGCGCTCAACCACCTGTACCCGCAACTGCTGTACCCGCTGGCGGCGCTGGTGGTGGTGCTGTACAGCGTGCCGTTGATCCTGGGCAGCGTGCAGCACTGGCTGGACAAGCTCAACGGCGTGCTGTTGCCGGTGTACCTGGGGGGCTTGCTGTTCGCCGTGGGCCTGTCCATCAGCCGTTATGGCTACCAGCCGCAATGGCTGGATTTCGGTCCGGCCAATCCCAGTAGCACAGGCTGGTGGGATTGCTTCGTGGCCTACATGGGGGTGTGGATCCTGATGCTGTTCACCTTCGACTACGCGCGCTTCGGCAAGCCCGAAGACGCCGGCTATCACGGTCGCTGGAACTTCGGCATGCCGTTCTACGCGGTGACGTTCTTGCTCAACGGTGCGGCAGGGATCTATCTGGTGAGCAGCATTCCCCATGACGGTGCGCTCAACGAAGTCTCGGTGGTGATGGCGATACTGCAATTGATGGGGCTGTGGGGGCTGTTGTTCGTCTGGGCCACGCAAACCCGGATCAACACCGCCAACTACTACCTGGCGACCTTGAACATGCAGGCGTTCTTCGGCCGCTTCGGCCTGCGCGGTTCCTACCTGATGTGGGCGGTGGCCGTGGGGATCATCGTCTACGGCCTGATGCTGGCGGATGTGTTCGCCTACCTGCTCAAGGCCCTGGCCTATCAGGGGATCTTCGTGGTGGCCTGGGTCGGCGTGGCCCTGGCGCAGATTCTGCTGGGGCGTACCGACGTGGCGGCGATTGAGCGCGTGGCGGCCTTCAACCCGGTGGGGCTGACGGCCTGGTTCGGCGGCACGGCCCTGGGCCTGATGCTGATGTGGGCGGGGGGTGGCTGGGCCAGTTTTTCGGCACCACTGACCGGGGTCCTGGCGTTTGCCTTGCAGGCCGGGCTGGCCAGTCGTTTGCACAGCCGCGTGCCCGCCGCCGGCTGACGGGGCGGGGCCAGCGGCGGCTCAGAACAGTTGGGTGAACAGCCAGTACAGGCTGCCCGACAGCAGGATCGCCGCCGGCAAGGTCAGGACCCAGGCCATGGCCAGGTTGCGGATGGTGCGCATCTGCAACCCGCCGCCATTGGCCACCATGGTCCCGGCCACCCCCGAGGACAGGACGTGAGTGGTGGATACCGGCAGGCCGAACATGTCCGCCGCGCCGATGGTCAGCATGGCCACGGTCTCCGCCGAGGCGCCCTGGGCATAGGTCAGGTGGGTCTTGCCGATCTTCTCGCCGACGGTCACCACGATGCGCTTCCAGCCCACCATGGTGCCCAGGCCGAGGGCGATGGCCACGGCGATCTTCACCCACAACGGGATAAAGCGCGTGGCGTTGTCGATCTGCTGTTTGAACAGTTGCAGCTTGTCCCGGGTGTCCTGATCGAAGTGACCCACTTGGTTCTTGTCCATCAGGCGGATGGTTTCGCTGGTCAGGTACATGTCGTTGCGTACGTTGCTCATGGCTTCGGCGGGCACCTTGGCCAGCGAGCCGTAGCCCTTGACCTCGGCGCCGATGGCACCGGTCAGGGCCGCCAGGGCAGGGATCAGTTCAGGCGTTGCCTCCTTGCTGCGCATGTAGTCCGAAAGCACCGCGCGAGGATCGGCGGGGGCCGCTTGCGGGGCGCTTTTCACCAGGGCTTGCTGGGTGACTTCGGCCACCGCGGCAAATTGCAGTGACTGGTCGGCGGGCATGGTGCGGTTCAGGGCATAGGCCATGGGCAGGGTGCCCACCAGGATCAGCATGATCAGGCCCATGCCTTTCTGGCCATCGTTGGAGCCGTGGGCGAAGGACACCCCGGTACAGGTCAGGATCAGCAAGCCGCGAATCCACCACGGCGGCGGGGCGTCGCCCTTGGGCGCCTTGTACAGCGCGCGATTCTTGACGAACAGGCGCAGGGCCAACAGCAGCAGGGCGGCAAACACGAAACCGATCAATGGCGAGAACAACAGGGCGTAGCCGACCTTGGTGGCCTGGCTCCAGTCCACGCCGCTGGTGCCGTCACGGCCGTGCATCAGCGCGTTGGCCACACCGACGCCGATGATCGAGCCGATCAGGGTGTGGGAGGACGAGGCCGGCAACCCCAGCCACCAAGTGCCGAGGTTCCACAGGATGGCGGCAATCAACAGGGCAAAGATCATCGCAAAGCCGGCCGAGGAGCCCACCTGCAGGATCAACTCCACCGGCAACAGGGCGATGATGCCGAACGCCACCGCGCCGCTGGACAGCAGCACCCCGAGGAAGTTGAACAGACCGGACCAGACCACCGCGAACTGCGGCGGCAGCGAGTGGGTGTAGATCACGGTGGCCACGGCGTTGGCGGTGTCATGGAAGCCGTTGACGAATTCGAAGCCCAGGGCGATCAGCAGGGCCACGCCCAGCAGCAGGAAGGGCGTCCAGGTGGTGACCGTGGTGCCCAGTTCGTGCATGTCGTGCACCAGGCTGTAGGCGGTGAACAGCAAGCCCATGGCCAGCACCGCGAAAAACACCACCAGGGTGAAGGGGCCGGGTTTTTTATCCAGTTGCGGTTGGCGATCGAGGCTGGAGGAGGCGGCAGTCAGGGACGGGGTGGCCATTGCTGGACAATCCTGTTGCTGGAAAGGAATGGTGTCCATGATCGTTGCCAAATGTTACAGGGAGACTGCCTCAGGTCATGGTTTAGGTGATTGAGCCGTTCCGTTGATCAAATCAAGCCCGCGTGGCCATCCCGTTATCCCGCTCACCTTGTAGGAGCCGGCAAGCCGGCTCCTACAAGGTGAGGTCAGTAGTCCTGGCGCTTGCGGAAGGCCCAGCGCCCGGCGATCACGGTGAAGGTGGCCACCAGCGCCACCAGGATCCAGAAGCCCTCTGGGTCGCCGGAAAAGGGAATACCGCCGACATTCATGCCGAAGAAGCCGGCGATGATGTTGATCGGCAGAGCCAGTACCGTGACCACGGTCAGGGTGAACAGGGTGCGGTTGGTCTGTTCATTGAGGTTGGCGGCGATCTCTTCCTGCAGCAGTTTGATCCGTTCGCCGAGGGCGGTGAGGTCGTTGATGATCAGGGCGAACTCTTCGGTGGACTTGCGCAGTTCCTTGACGTCTTCCTTCTGCAGCCATTGCGGCGGCCGATTGAGCAGGCGCAGCAGGGAACCCGGCTCCAGGGCCAGCAGGCGTTGCAGGCGCACCAGTACCCGGCGCATGGCCCCCAGTTCGGCACGGTTGCTGGAGACTCGGGACGCGAGGGTCTGTTCCCGTTTGGTGACAGGCCGCGACGGCGGCCCACTGGGCACAGGGCAAGGCGCGAGGAGCGCGGTTTGGTCGTTCCAAATAAGCTCCGAGCAACGCCGCCCTGTGCCCAGTGGGCCCCGTCCCTTCGGGTTGCGTGCCAAACGGTGCGAGGCTGCGTTGCGGGATTTGCCAAGGGAACAACCATTGGCGGCATCCCGCGCCTTGCCTCGCACCGTTTGGCCCAGCAACGCGGCTCGTCACCAAACGGGAACAGACCCTAGCAACTGGTCTTCGATCTGGTCGACGCTGAGGCTGGTCTTGCGCACGATCTGGGTCAGCACTTCGCCCTGGTCGCGCAGCAGGTGCACCAGCAGTTCCAGGGGCGAGCGAAAGCGCTCCCCGGCCTTGACCGAGGAGCGCAGCTTGTCCACCGAATGCAGGGGCTGCAGGCGGGCGCTGATGATCAGGTTGCTGCGCACGCAGACCCACAGGGTGGAAATGTCCGAGGACACCATGCTGCTGAAGTTGAATACCACATCGTTGACCACCGCCAGCAGCGCCGAGTCCACGTGTTCGATGCGAGTCGAGCGCGAGCCTTCGTGCAGGGCTTCGAAGAACTCCTCGGGCAATTGCAGGTGGGCTTTCATCCAGCGCTCGCAGGCGGCGTGGGCCAGGTTCAGGTGCAACCAGAGGAATTGGTCGTCGTTGTGCGGCTGTTGCAGGGCTTGCAGGGCCTTGGCTGAGTCCAGTTCATGACCCCGTTCGCCGGGCCGAAAGTTGAAACCGTAGAGCAGGCCAAACAGATCGGAATCGCGGTGACTCTGGTCGATGCTGTGGTTCATGGGGTCTCGCAGGAGGGACAGTGCCTGGCGCGGGCTTTACAGGTTCACTTGGGCCTCATCATGGCAAGGCTTTTTGACAGTTTTGTGACGTTTCAAAGTGCACAGTCCGCGTTGCCATACCAGTGGTCGGCAGCGCTCAAGAATGGATCGCGGATGCCGATCACGCTCACATGCAATGCGCATTCGATTTTCCTCGAATGCTCCTGACAGGGAAGTTCGGACCTACGCATGCCTTTAGTGGCTTGCTCCATCCCTGCCATGAGATCTTCTCGATGTTTTTGCAAAAATCCCTGAGAGCGCAAATTCTTGCCCTGCTGAGCGGTAGCCTGTTTGCGGTGTTGTTGATCGCCCTGGCGTGTTTTCACTTGCTGTCCGGTGGCGTGCAGAGCTACCGCGAGCTGATCGAAGGTCCGCTGCGCAGTTCGCAGCTGATCGACGAGGCCAACCTGCAGTTCAAGAGCCAGGTGCAGGAGTGGAAGAACGTGTTGCTGCGGGGCAAGCAGCCCCAGGAGCTGAACAAGTACTGGCAGCAGTTCGAAGATCGTCAGCGGGATGTGCAGAACATCCTCGGCCAGTTGGCCCAGAAGCCTGGCCTGGACTCGGGCTTCAAGAGCCGGGTGCAGCGTCTGGCCGAGGAGCACCGTGCGCTGGGGGCGGCCTATCAGAGGGGCCGTGACGCCTATGTGGCCGCAGGCGCCGATCCGAGTGCCGGTGACGCGGCGGTCAAGGGCGTGGACCGTGCCACCAGCGAACAGATGAGCGAGTTGGTGACCGAGCTGCGCAAGCACAGTGACCAGCAGTCCCGGGACATCAGCTCGGCGGCTGATCGTACGGTGTGGCTGGGCATCCTGGTGATGCTGGTTTCCGGTTTGCTGATCGGCCTGCTCAGCCTGTGGCTGGTGAACCGCAGCCTGGTGCAGCCGATCCGCCAGTTGATCGACTACGTCGCCCAGCTCAGCCGTGGCCAGTTCGCCGACCGGGTGGCCAGCGATCGTCAGGACGAACTGGGCAGGCTGGCCGCCGCCGCCAACACCCTGCGTGACTTCCTGGCCCAGACTTTCAGCAGCCTGCAGCGCAGTGCCGCGGACCTGGACAGTTCCAGCGGCGAGCTCAATTCCATTGCTACCCTCATGTCCCAGGGCACCAACGAGCAGTTCAACCGCACCGATCAGGTGGCGACGGCGATGAACGAGATGTCCGCCACTGCCCAGGAAGTGGCGCGCCACGCTGCCGATGCTGCCCGCGCCGCAGATGATGCCGACCAGTCGGCGCAGCAGGGCGAGCAAGTGATGCAGAGCACGATCCACAGCATCACCCAGATGCGTGGCGAGATCGCTAACACCGCCACGGTGATCCGCCGCCTGGAGGCTGACAGCGGGCGTATCGGCAAGGTCCTGGAAGTGATCCAGGGGATCGCCGAGCAGACCAACCTGCTGGCGCTCAACGCCGCCATCGAAGCGGCCCGGGCCGGTGAGGCGGGGCGTGGGTTTGCCGTGGTCGCCGATGAGGTGCGCAGCCTGGCCCAGCGTACTGCGGCGTCCATCATCGAGATCAATCAGATCATCCAGAGCGTGCAGATCGGTGCGGTGGATGCGGCCCAGGCCATCGAGAGCGGTCAGTCGCGCAGCGAGCAGAGTGTGCAGCAGGTGACCGAGGCCGGTGCAATGCTGGAGCGCATCACCGAAGCGGTGGAAGCGATCCGCGACATGAATCGGCAGATCGCCACCGCCGCCGAGGAGCAGACATCGGTGGCCGAAGACATCTCGCGCAACCTGACCGAGATCACTTCGATTGCCAGTACCAACCTCGATAACGTCCAGCGCACCGAAGCGGCGAGCCGCAACCTGCATGGTCTGTCGGGACAGTTGAACGAAGTCACGGCGCGTCTCGGCGCCTGATACCGCTCACCCTGTACGCGGGCCCAAAAGCACAAGGCCGCGCTCCGGTAACGGGGCGCGGCCTTGTGCTGTGTGCGGGGGCTTACTTGTCTTGCTTGTTGCTCAGGACCTTGCCGGTCTTGGCGTCCAGGTCCACGTCCCACTCGATGCCTTTGCTGTCACGCAGTTCCACCTGGTAGACGTAGGCGCCTGTAGCGGTCTGCTCCAGCTCGGTGTCGGTGATGCTGGCGGCGGTGGTGCCCGGGTGCTGGGCCAAGGCTGCCTGGTTGAGTTTTTCCAGGTCCATGATGGCGCCGGATTTGAGCAGGCCCGGGATCAGGTCCGGACGGACATCGGCCTGGGCCAGGCCGGCGGTCAGGGTCAGGGCGGCAGCGGCGAACAGAGCGGAGAACTTGGTCATGGGTTGATTCCTTGGGGTGATGGGTTTCGATGGACACAGGTTAGCCAGTGCAACTTAACTCACCCTTAATTCAGGTCAGTGGTTGCGCCGTTTGTTCAAGCCAGGGGGCTGGTGCGGGGCCCAAGCTGGTGTCTCCCTTCTAGGAGACTCAGTGAATGAAACGATGGCTTGCGTGGTTGTATGCCCCCTTGTTCTTTGGTGGATTCATCGGTGGCGCATTGTGCTGGATGAGTGCGGCACAGGCGTCTGCGAGCGGGTTGCTGGTGTTGTTTGCGGCCGCGCTCCTGGTGTCTTTCCTGGTGGAGTGGGTCCTGCCTTATGAGCCGGCATGGAATCGCTCCCAGGGTGACCGCCTGCGGGACAGTCTGCATGCTCTGGTCAATGAGGGCCTGAATGCCCTGGGCCTGCTCGCATTGCCGGGACTGGTGGCGCTGCTGGCCCATGACGGCCTGTGGCCTCGGGACTGGCCGCTCTGGGGCCAATTGCTGCTGGCGATCGTGATCGCCGATTGCGGGATCACCCTGGCTCATTACGCCAGCCATCGCTGGGCCTGGCTCTGGCGCCTGCATGCGGTGCACCACAGTGTGCTGCGCATGTACGGTTTCAACGGTTTGCTCAAGCATCCCCTGCACCAACTGCTGGAAGCGACGGCGGGGTTGCTGCCGTTGTTGGTGCTGGGCATTCCGCTGCCGGTGGCACAGTTGCTGGCCCTGGCCATTGCCATTCAATTGCTGTTGCAGCATTCCAATGTCGATATGCGTCTGGGATTGCTGCGCCTGGTGTTTGCCTGGGCGCCGGTGCATCGCTTTCACCATATGAAGTACGGCCGTGCCGGTGATGTGAATTTCGGTCTGTTCTTCAATGTATGGGACTGGCTGTTGGGAACCGAGTTCTATCGGCATGACTACGCGATGCGCCAGGGCGACCTGGGCATCGGAAGCCGTCCGGACTATCCGGTGGATTACTGGCCGCAGTTGTTGGAGCCATTCAAGGCCCAACACTATGCCGCCGAGCCCAAGGTGCCCGAGGCGTTGCGGCGCCCGGTCAATCCAGCAGGCGGGGCCTGAGGGTTTTCAGGGCCTGGCCGGCGGTGACGCCGAACAGCGCCTTCAAGGTCCGGGAGAAGTGCGCGGTGTCGGCGAACCCGGCGCCATGGGCCGCCAGGGCCATGGCCTGCCCCTCCAGCAACAGGGCCATGGCCAGGCGCAGCCGTCGCCACAGCACCAGGCGCCGTACGGGCAGGCCGACATCACGGGCGAACAGCCGTTCCAGCTGGCTCAGGGACAGATGGGCCTGGGCTGCCAGTTGCGTCGCTGCCACCTTGCCCTCCAGGGCAGCGTCCAGGGCCAGCAGCGCCCGTGCCACGCGACGGTCGGCAATGGGCTGGCGCGGACAACTGCGCAGCGCCGCTTCCAGGCCGGGCAGTGATGGCTCGACACGGCTGACGCTGAGCTGCAGGTCCTGCGCCGTGATTCGCAGTGGCTCGGCGAAGACCGTGAAGGCCCGGTCGGGGGCCTGGATAATGGCGTGGCGACGCAGCGCCTGGATCAGCAGGAAGTGGCCACTGAGTCGGACTCCGTCCAGTTCCACGGTGACCGGCTGTTCGGGGGCAATGATCAGTTGATGGGCGTAGTGGGCATGGGGCGTGGTGCGCCCCATCGCCCCATGGATCAGACCAAAGTCATGGCCCAGCCAGAGTTCGCCGCTCCAGTGTGAGGCGGACATTCAGTAACCGCTGGCCTCCAGCAGTTGGGCCACGCTGGCGCTGGCCGGTCGCTTGAAATACTTGAGCAGCTCGGCGCTGCGGTTGGTGAAGATGCCATCGACCCCGGCCGCCATGACCTTCTTGAAGTCCACCGGTTCATCGACGGTGTAGACGTGCACCAGCAGGCCCTGGTCGTGGGTGTACTGATTCATCCAGGGTTGCACCAGATCCGCATAGCTCTGATCGCCGCCAGCCGTCAGTGCTGCCGAGGGACCGGTGCCGATGGCACCCTGGGTCTTGGCGAAGTCGACCCAGCGCTTGAACTCGGCCTGGTCCTTGGGTTGCTGTTTGGCATAAAAAGCGGCTTTGTTGGTCTCGCCGCTGCTGGCGAATGTCTGCCCGGAGGCTGGCTCGATGCTGCCGGGAGCCACCCACAGCAACAGGACTTTCGGCACCTTGGGCATTGCCTTGTGCAGCAGCTCCAGGCTGTGTTTGTCGAAGGTCTGTAGCACGACCTTGCCTTTGCCCTGGCCCACGGCCAGTTCGCTTTTCGCCAGCTTGGAGCCCGCCGGGCTCAGCCAGCCGCGGTCCTGGAGTTTTTCCTTGAGATCGTGCTCGATGCCGGGGAACAGCTGGGGCTCCTTGGTCTCGATGTAGAGCCCGGGTTTGTGCTGTGGATTGCCCAGGGCGATGTCGATGATCTCGTCCAGGGTGAGGATCTTCAGGCCGACGAAACCCGGACGGGCGCGGTCTGGATGGGCCTGGTTGAACCAGCTGCCGGCGTCGAGGGTTTTCAGTTCGGCCATGGTGAAGGCGTTGGCCGGGCTGTCCTTGCGTTCGGGGAATTTCTGCGCCACGTCGGTGGTACGTTGCAGGTTGTTGTCGTGCAGGGCGAAGAGCACACCATCCTTGCTGCGCTGCAGGTCCATCTCCAGGTAGTCGGCACCCAGGTCCCGGGCCAACCTGTAGGACGTTGCGGTGGACTCGGGGGCATCGAAAGAGGCTCCACGGTGGGCGATCACTGCCGGGTGCGGAATGCCCTGGCGAGCGGCAAGTGCATTCGGATCAGGCTGTTCAGTGGCTTGGGCCAGGCCGCAACCGAGCATCAGGGCCAACATCAGGGCACAAGGGGGGAAGGTCGCTGGCATGCTCGAAATCCTTTCGTGGAGGCAAGTACAAGGAAATATCTTTTAGCAACTCAATGACGCTTGTGCTATCTCCAGAGCGACATAAATCCTTCTCATACGCATCTTTCGCGGTTTTTTCCGGTGCTTTGCAGTACTCTTGGGCGCTGCAGTTTCCCCATCAGAGGGAAGCCCGAAAACAGCTCCTTCCTTGCCTCGCGTGTAGACCATCGATCACCCGTCCCATGGGACTTACAGTGAGGTTTACCATGAGCATCACCTCCGAACTCATCTGCCAGGCTGCCGATCAGCTCAAGGGCTTTGTCGGCTTCAATCGCAAGACCGGTCGCTACATCGTGCGTTTCAGCGAAGACTCCTTCGGCATGGATGTGGCGGATGACGCCATAGTGCCGGCCCATGAATTTGTCTGGGCGCCGGTGTCCGATCAGGCCATGAGCCTCAAGCGCGAGCAGATCCAGTTGCTGCTGGATCAGAACATCGACGACCGGATCAACATCAGCGAACCGCTGCGGGTCTACATGCGTCGCAGCGATCTACCGGAAATCCAGGCGGTGCGCAGCCTGCTGTCGACCGCCCAGGGATGACCCGCGCTTGACCTGAACCGCATCCGGAGCGGTTCAGGGCCTTGCTTCAAATGCCGAAGCTGTAGGCCCGCTCCACCTTGCTCACCCGGGTATGAAAGTAGCGGTACCAGTCGTTGCGACCACGCTCGCGGATGGCGCGGTGTTCGGCCTGTTGTTTCCAGGCCAGGATCGCTGCCTCGCAGCTCCAGTAGGACACGGTAATGCCGAAGCCATCCTCGCCCCGGGCCGATTCGACCCCAAGGAATCCCGGTTGTTGGCGAGCCAGCTCGACCATGTGTTCGGCCGCCTGGTCATAGGCGGGATCGGTTTGGCGGCGCTGGGAACTGAAGATCACTGCGTAATAGGGCGGGGCGGGCGTCTGGCCGATCATCCTTGTGCCTCCAGGCAGGCATTGAGCAGGGCTGTGACCAGGGGCGGTGTGCGGCCTTGGAGGGCCGCGCGCTCGGGCTGGAACAGTGTGGCGACGAAGAACGGATGGCCGTCCAGTTCCACGGCGCGCAAGTCGCCGTCACTGTCGTGGCCAGCAGGGCGCAGGGTGCCGCTGAGCAAGGGGCCGGCAAAGTCCGGATTGACCCCATAGCGGCAGCGATAACCTTCCTCGATGCTCTGGGTGCCGTAGGCCTGGGCGATCCGGCTGCCGCTGTGCAGCTGGATTCGGTCGCGGGCTTCCACCAGGGCGCAGCTCAAGGGAGTGAGCACCGCGCGCTGGGCATGGGGGTTGATCTCGCCGTGCTCGGCGTCGTTCCAGCCCAGTACGTTGCGGGCATATTCCAGCACTGCGTGCTGAAAGCCGCCGCAGGTGCCGAGGAAGGGCCGTTGCTGTTCCCGGGCGACGCGTATCGCCAAGAGGGCACCGTCGATGTGGCGGTAGGGACCGCCAGGCACGCACCAGATTCCGTCGAAGCCTTTGAGCTGTTGCTCGTGGATCAGTCCCGGCGTGGCCAGCCACTGGTAGTCCACCCTGACCCCGCTATCGGTCGCGGCGCGTTCCAGGGCCAGGGGAATGGCCTGGTGTGCAGTGATCTGTGGGTCGTAATCCCCCACCAGGGCGATGCGGATGGTGGCGCTAGATCGGGCTGTGTGCATGTGGCCTCTCTGACTTGTCGACTGCCTGGAGCCACTATAGATTGGCGATCACGCAATCAATATTGGCGTTTGCCCAAGTGATCAATGCAGCCGTGCACTATCAGCTGGACTATCCCGACCTGTCACTGATTCTCGCCCTGGTCCGTGGCGGCTCCCTGGCTCGCGCCGCGGCCCTGCTCAAGGTGGATGTTTCCACGGTGTTTCGTGCCGTGCGCCGGCTGGAGGCCGGGCTCGGGCAGCAACTGTTCGACAAGAGCCGCGCCGGCTATCTGCCCACCAGCCTGGCCCAGGCTCTGGCACAGCAGGCCGAACAGGCGGAGCAGGCCCTGGAGGCCGCGCGGATCGGCGTGGCCCAGGGAGGAGAGGTGATCAGCGGCACAGTGCGCCTGACCTGCACCGATTCGGTGTTGCAAGGTCTGCTGCTGCCGGCCCTGGCGCAATTCATGCCGAACTACCCGGCGCTGGTGATCGAACTCTGTACGTCCAATGACTTCGCCAACCTCAACCGGCGTGATGCGGACATTGCCCTGCGTCTGACCGCGACACCGCCGGAACATCTGGTGGGGCGCTGCCTGGGGGCGGTGTCGTATCGGCTGTGCGCGAGCCCGGAGTACAAGCTACGGGTGGATTGCAGCGACCTGTCGAAGGTGGCCTGGATCGCCCCGGATGATTTTCTCCCCGACCATCCCACCGTGGCCTGGCGCCGTCAGCGCTGGCCGGGTGTGCAGCCCAGCTACCGCTGCAACAGCATGCTCGCGGTGAGCGAACTGGTAAGGGCCGGCCTGGGCGTTGCAGCCTTGCCGGATTTTCTCATGGGCGCTGGTGGTCTGGAGGCGTTGAGTGAACCTCTGGGTCATGACACCGCGCTGTGGCTGCTGACCCGTCCGGATTGCCGGGCCCTGCGTTCGGTGGTGACCCTGTTCGATGAACTGGCGCGCCATCTGCGCTGGCCATGAGCAAGGCTCAAGGGTGGGGTAGCCCCAAGGCCAGGCCCGACGTCGTTATCGACGCCGGGAAAACCACCCTCAGAGCACGTTGCGTTCGTTGGCGAACATGCTGACGGCTTGTACCGCGTCACTGGCGCCATCGCGAATCTGCAGGATCACCGTCCCGGCCTGATCCGCCAGTTGCACGCCCTTGGCGGCTCGTTCACGAGTGCCGTCCATGCTCTTGATCGCTTGCTGCGTTTCGTTCTGGATCATGTCGATCATGCTGGAGATTTCCGCCGTCGAGCCGCTGGTGCGCGCCGCCAGTTGCCGGACTTCGTCGGCCACCACGGCAAAACCTCGTCCCTGCTCCCCGGCACGGGCGGCTTCGATGGCCGCGTTGAGGGCTAGCAGGTTGGTCTGATCGGCAATCGCGCGAATGGTGTTGACGATGGCGGTGATCTGCTCGGAACGTTCGCCGAGGTGGGCAATCAGCGAGGAAGAGTCCTCGATGTTATGGGCGATCTGGCGCATTTCGCTGGCCGCCTGCTGGATCACTTCTGTTCCTTGTTCGGCGACTTTCCGGGTCTGCACCGAGATGTGATAAGCCTGGCTCGCACTCTGGGCATCCTGCTCGTGCTTCTCCACCTGCTGAGTCACGTCGGCGGCGTACTTGACCACCTTGCACAGGCGTCCGCTGGCGTCATAGACCGGGTTGTAGTTGGCTTCCAGCCACAGCGTGCGCCCGTGCTTGTCGACCCGCTCGAAGCGGCCGTTGAAGAACTCCCCCCTGTTCAGGCGATTCCAGAAGTCCTGGTAGGCGCTGCTGTTGACCAGCTCGGGTTTGCAGAACATCCGGTGATGCTTGCCCTGGATCTGGGCCAGGCTGTAGCCCATGCGGCTGAGGAAGTTGGCGTTGGCACCGATGATGCTGCCGTCCAGGTTGAACTCGATGACCGCCATGGCCCGGTCGATGGCCTCCAGTTTGTTCCGGGCCTCGACTTCCTCTTGCACCCTGGCGGTGACGTCAAGGGCGTATTTGACCACTTTGTACACCGTACCGGAGGCATCGCGGATCGGGTTGTAGCTGGCCTCCAGCCACAGGCTCTGGCCGGTGGCGCCTACCCGCTCAAAGGTGCCGGACTCGAACTGGCCGTTTTTCAGGCGGGTCCACAATTGCTGGTAATCGGCGCTGCGAGCGTATTCCGGGAGGCAGAACAGTCGGTGAGACTGGCCGATCACCTGGTCTTGCCGATAGCCCAGGGTCTTCAGGAAATTGTCGTTGGCTCGGAGCACCGTGCCCTGGAGGTCAAACTCGATCACCGCCATGGAGCGGTCGATGGCCTCCAGCAGACGGGATTGTTCGACGATGGTCTGGTTCAGGGAATCGATGGTCTTGTTGTGACGGTTGAATAGCATGTTGGCAGGTGCTCTGTGGGAGAAACGTCGCGTCGATCCCTATGGAGTGCGCCGGTATGCCGAAAGCTCCCCGGCGATCGGCATTATCTGCTCAATGTCAGCGTTCCATGACTGACAGATAATTTCGCAGCGGTGAAGCGGGCGACATTTCGGGCGAACGTCGCTGGCCGCATCAAGAGGAGACGTAACGGCTGCGAATCGATTTAGTTGGGTTGGATGACTTTGCTGGCAGCGGTGCCGAA
This sequence comes from Pseudomonas sp. BLCC-B112, assembly GCF_028550695.1. NCBI lineage: Bacteria > Pseudomonadati > Pseudomonadota > Gammaproteobacteria > Pseudomonadales > Pseudomonadaceae > Pseudomonas > Pseudomonas sp. BLCC-B112. Next base: position 432,288 of record NZ_JAQQGK010000002.1, on the reverse strand, counting down.
GGCGTTATCCGCTGCTGCAAAGTGGCGGCATTATGATGTCAACCACGAAGAAAAATCCAAATAAACTTATACAAAAGTATTTTTTACTTCCTTTTTGTACAAGTTTTAACGGTTTTTATGCCATCTGCGCGTGCGAGAAATGGGCTTCGCTGTCATTGCTGGCGGTGCGGTTGCGCCCGTTGTTCTTGGCCAGATACAGGGCCTTGTCCGCCGCATCGAGCCAGCTGGCAGGGTCGGGGAAACTTGAGTCGAAAGCCGCCAGACCGATACTCAGGCTGACTTTCAGCTCCTGTACCTCTGGATGCTGGTACTGGTTGAACACCTGGCGCAGGCGCTCCATTACATCCAGGGCCTGTTGCCGGCTCATGCGTGGCAGGATCACGCAGAACTCGTCGCCACCGTAGCGGCCGGCGAGATCGTCATGGCGCAGGTTGCGCCGCAGTTCATTGCTCAAATGGCGCAGCACCGTATCGCCGACAATATGCCCGTAGGTGTCGTTGATCGCTTTGAAGTGGTCGATGTCGATCAGGGCGATGCTGGCTTCCATCTGCTGTTGCTGGCACTTGTGGAACTTGATGTGCAACAGGTCTTTCCACGAGCCGTGGTTGAGCAGGCCAGTGAGGCTGTCGGTGCGGCTCAGGGCGCTGAGGGCACGCTTGTGTTCGGACAGTTTGATCGCCAGTCGATAGCAGACCATGCCCACTGCGAGGGGGTAGAGGGTCAGCATGGGCAGGCAGGCATAGATTTGCAGCGGGCTGATCTGGGTACTGAAGGCGGCCCCGAACAGCGCCCAGGACAGCAGTATCCCTGCACATTGGGCCAGGCCGCCACGAATGAACAGGCGCAAGCCACCTGCGGCGACATTGTTCATGCACATCATCGAGAGGATGGTGACTGCCGGCAGGGGATTGAATTGCATGGTTGCCGCCCAGAATCCCCCCAGCAGCGAGTCATACAAGAGGTTGCGGCGTTCTGCCCGGTAGGGAAAACCAGAACGGGTCGAGAGCTGATACGCCAGATGGGGCCAGATCAGGCCATTGAACAGCAGTAGGGCCCATACCCAGTCAGGCGGGGCCAGGGGGTAAATTGCAGCCAGGACACTGATGCCGCCGATACTCAGGCCGATGATCCTTGGCCAATAGATGCGCTGGGCAAATGACAGCCCCTTGCCGCGTTGGTTTTCCATAAATTCGTGCACCGGATTCTGTACTGAAACACTTTGTGGTGTTTTTTGCGGCTTGGCCGTTTATCGGATCAGTCTGGTGAATATTGTCATTTATTCCAGTGGGAATAATCAGTGTCCTTCGAAGCCATTTAACAGTGGCCGGGAACGTTGCACGACGGGAGCGCAAGCTGGCTCATGCTTGGTAGTGGGCCAGGAACATGTCCAGTGCCGATTCGATGACCCGGGTCTGCATGTCTGCTGTCAGGGGCGGCTGGCCCATGGTGATCTGCGGCCAGAAGGCAAAACTCTTGATCAGCCCGTGCATCTGTTGCGCGGCGAACTCCGGGTCCAGGGGCTTGAGGCGGCCATCAGCCAGGGCCCCGCGGATCCACAGGGTCAGGCCTTCTTCCCGTTCGCCGAGTCGTTCCACCATGTTCTGTGCCCGCTCGGGGGAGTGAATGGTTGCGGCGATGGCGACTCGGGCCAGGTCGAGGAAGTTGTTGTCGGCCAGCAGTTGCAGCTTGGCGCGCAGAACGTTTTGCAACTGCTCGCGCAATGGCTGGTCGCTGCGGTAGCTGACTTCCGATTGGGCGCTGGTGCTGTTCCAGAGCTTATGCAGAATTTCGGCGAACAACTCTTCCTTGCTGGGGAAGTGGTTGTACACCGTGCGCTTGGAAACCCCGGCTGTCGCGGCAATCTTGTCCATGCTGGTGATCTCGAAACCGCTGGCGCGGAATTCGCTGATCGCCGCCTGGATGATGGCGTCGCGTTTAAGGTCGGTGAGGCGCTTCGGAGCTGTCATAAGTCGGGTTCGGTCAGGGTCGGCGTAGAAATCAGTCGGCAGTCTACTTCGTCTTAATTCTGTTGCAATGCAGAAACTACACTGTGTAGTGTAGCTTTTCTTGAAAACGATGATTGGCGGCTGATGCTTGCGTGCCTTGGCCAGTAGATCGTCCCGCAGAACAACGTCGGAACCTGCCGCGTTCCAATGGAGTCATTTCAATCATGGCCACTGTTTCGTCCAGCGTCACCCGCGCTCCCCGCCAGGAAACTTCCCGCCAGGAGCAGGGCGCCTTTCGTAACCATGCTCCGGTACGTCGCGCCGGTTTCGGTAAAACCCTGCAGATTTTCTGGAACATGCTGTTCCACAAACCGCGCAATACCCGTCCGGCCGGTGCCATACCCGTCCAGCCGCTGACCCGTGAGCAACTGCAGGCGGCTCCCAATCACAGTGTGTTTCGTCTTGGGCACTCCACGGTGCTGTTGAAGATGCGCGACAAGTTCTGGATCACTGACCCGGTGTTTGCCGAACGTGCATCCCCGGTGCAATGGGCTGGTCCGAAGCGTTTTCACCAGCCCCCCATCAGTCTGGAGGCGCTGCCCGAGATCGAGGCGGTGATCCTCTCCCATGACCATTACGATCACCTGGACCACCAGACAGTACTGGCCCTGGCAGGCAAGACCCGGCACTTTCTCACCCCGCTGGGAGTGGGAGACACCCTCATCAAATGGGGGGTACCAGCGGCCAAGGTCCGGCAGCTGGATTGGTGGCAGGGCTGCGAAGTCGAGGGCATCCGCTTTATCGCTACGCCGTCGCAGCACTTTTCCGGTCGCGGGTTGTTCGATGGCAATCACACCTTGTGGGCGTCCTGGGTGATGATCGACGCAGCGACGCGGATCTTCTTCAGCGGCGATACCGGTTACTTCGACGGCTTCAAGCGCATTGGCCAGCAATACGGGCCCTTTGACCTGACGCTGATGGAAACCGGTGCCTACAACGTCGAATGGCCCCATGTACACATGCAGCCGGAGCAAACCCTGCAAGCTCACATCGACCTGCAAGGTCGCTGGTTGCTGCCGATCCATAACGGCACCTTTGACCTGGCCATGCATGCCTGGCATGAGCCCTTCGACCGTATCCTGGCCCTGGCTTGGGAGCGCAACATCACTATCACTACGCCGCAGATGGGTGAAGCCTTCAACCTCGCACAACCTCAGCGGGGCGGAGCCTGGTGGCTGGAGGTGGAGGGTGCCTCGGAACAGGCGGCTGTCGAGTCTGCGTAATCCTGTCCTGACCCATGTGTGGCAGGTCGGCAAAGACAGGCCGAGGCTGTGAAACTTGTTGGATGTCCGCTCTGAGGGAGCAGTGTCATGGCCTACAGAATTCATATCTTCGGCGCATCCGGTTCCGGGACTACAACTTTGGGTCGGGCCCTGGCCGAGCGCTTGTGCTGCAAACACTTCGATTCCGATGATTTTTTCTGGCAACCCGGCGCCAAGCCTTTTAGTTGCCGGCGTCCCCGTGACGCACGTATCCATATGTTGCAAACCCAGGTGTTGACGGAGCCGGACTGGGTCCTGTCCGGCTCCCTTTGTGGTTGGGGAGATGTGCTGATCCCCAGTTTCACTCTGGCGGTCTTCGTGCAATTGGACCCTGAGGTTCGCTTGCAGCGCTTGCGTGCCCGTGAATTTCAGCGCTACGGCGAGCAGATTTTCGAGGGGGGCGAACGCTACGTCGCGACCCAGACTTTTCTCGCCTGGGCCGCCGGCTACGACGAGGGTGGCCACGGAACCCGCAGTCTGCGGCGCCATGAAAGCTGGATCAAAAACCTCGACTGTCCGCTCGTTCGCCTGGATTCGACCCGGCTTTCAGTGCCGGACTTGTGCGGGCAACTGCTCAAGGCACTGGATCACTCGATCATTGCGTAGTCAGGGCGTTCCATGGGGTTGGGAGTCGCGCCCTTGATATTCATGCCGCGGCCCGGAGCGAAGCCGGGAAAGAACACCAACCCTTGAGCTTCAAGGCAGAACGCCAGTGCCAGGCGGGTCACGTCACGCACCTCGTAGCCGGCTTCGAAGCGCTGGATAGCTTGCACCGAGACTGCGGATTCACGGGACAGTTGATCCATATCCCAATCCAGCATGTCACGGGCCTGGGCACAGTGCTGCGGAGTGAATTGATAGAGGGCGATACGTTCCAGGGTGATTTTCATCGCTAGAGAGGCCATGGTTTTCTCCGGGAGGTTAGGCTGGAAGTTGGCTTGGTACTGTTTATTTGTACAGTTGTTTAATTCCCGGATCAAACTGATTTTTGCTCTCTGCCTGCGCCTTTGGTCACAAGGTTTTTCCCGGGCTCGGGTCCGTCCTGTTCAGGTAGGTACTGGGGGACCGCCCCAGCACCCGGCGGAACATGGTGGAGAATGCCCCGGGGCTGTCATAGCCGAAATCCAGGGCGATGCGTGTCACGGACTCCGCGGCTGCCAACCGCGCCAGGGCCAGGATCACGCAGGTTCGTTGTCGCCATTGAATGAAGCTCATACCCGTTTGCTGACGGAAGACGCGGTTAAACGTGCGCAGGCTGACGTGCAACCGATCCGCCCAGTGCTCCGGGGATTGGTGAATATCGGGATGCCCGAGAAAGGCCTGGCACAACTCCAGTAGCGGGCCATCAGCCGGCAGAGGGATATGCAGCGGTAGTGCCGTGCTGCGTCGCAGTTCATGCAGCAGCAGGTCGACCAGCAATCCGTCACGCCCGCCCTGATCGTATTGCAGGGGAATCTCTACGGCCTCCAGGAGCAGTTGGCGCAACAGCGGTGAGACGCTGACGACTCGACAGCCGCTGTTATCCAGGGGCGCCGCGGCAGGTTCGATATACAGGCTGCGGGTACTGACCCCGAGCATCAGCACCTCATGTTCCACCCCGGGTGGAATCCACACCGCATGTTGCGGTGGCACTACCCAGTTGCCCTGATCGGTGCCCACCTGCATGACTCCGGTAGCGCCATACAGCAGTTGTGCCCGCCGATGACGGTGACGAGGCAGGCGTTGGCCGTCGGCGTAGTCGGTGCCGATGGCCAGTACCGCACGCGGTGTCTGATCCAGTTGATCGATGGAGATATTGCGCATGCCGAGTCGTTCCGTGTTTGGCGTAAACGCAAATATTATTGGCTGACTTGCTGAAGTCGGCCAAGCGCTGAAGCTCTATCGTCCAGCTCTTGTGCAAAGACGAGCGTGGTCCGATGTTCTATCTACTGCTGGCACTTTTTGGTTGCATGACGGGTATCAGCGCCGTGCTGTTCGGCTTTGGCGGCGGATTTGTAGTGGTGCCGCTGCTGTACTGGATGCTGCTGGGCAGCCAGGGGGCGGACTCGGCGGCAGGGCAGTCGGCGATGCATGTCGCGGTGGCTACCTCGACTTGCGTGATGATCGTCAATGCCCTGGCCGCTAGCCGTCGACACCATCAGGCGGGCAATCTTGTTCGCCACTACCTGTGGCCGCTGGGGGGCTATATAGGGCTGGGGGCTATCTTGGGTGCGGCAGCGGCCATGTGGGTCAGTGGCGAAGTGCTTCGCTATGCCTTTATCGCCTACCTGGGAATCACCGTTGCTGACTGCCTGCTGCGACGTGGTTTTCTTGAACCGTCCCAAGGGCAGGAGGCGCGTCTTCTTGGAGCCCGCGAAACGCTCTTTGGCGGTGTAGGAATAGGTGTTGTCGCCACCTTTCTCGGCGTAGGCGGCAGTGTCATGACGGTACCCCTATTGCGCCGTTGCGGTCTGTCCATGACCCAGGCCACCGCAATGGCCAATCCTCTGAGCGTGCCTGTGGCGTTAGCGGGAACGGTCACCTACATGGCCCTGGCCCGTTTCAGCTCGTTCGATCTCGGCCCCTGGTTTGTCGGTTATGTCGACCTGCTGGCGTTCTCGGTACTGACCCTCGGCTCGTTGCTGGGCATCCGCCTGGCCACTTCCTGGATTGGCAGAATTCCCGACCGTGTACATGCAAGGGTGTATATCGGTCTGTTGTTGCTGGTGCTGTTCAGCATGTGTGTGAAGGGCTAGGGGCGTCACGCTTGGTGGCTCGATTGTCCTTGTCCGCAGATCCATAATTGCCCGCTGCTGAATGCTGGCTCTGGCTTGGCTGACCGTGCTTTCGGCTTTTTCATACAAGGGAGCTTCCATGTTCAACGGGTTGATCCAATGCACAGCCGACGGCTGGCAGGGGCGGTGGTCAGGAAGCATCCAGGGGCCGTGGCCCTGGAGTTGCCCAAGCGGTGAAACCGTAGGGGGCTATTTTGCTTCCAGGCCCGGTGCCTCGCGAATCACGAAATGGTCCAGGTTCTCGATATTGGCGCTGAACACCCCGAAGGTCGCTTCGGGGTTTTTCTTGCTCGGCACCTGCTTGAGTGTCGGGGTGACGCCATAGAAGAAGCAGTACAACTCACGCTGGCTGTCGATGGCGTTCTTTATCTCTTCAAGGAAGGCTTTGCGCTTGCGGTAGTTGTCGACCAGTTTCTTGCTCAGGTAGACGTTGACTGAATAAGGCTTCTTCTTGGCTTCTCCCTCTTCCTTGAACCAGACCTTGTGCTCGAAGTCGATGCGAAAGCTCTGGGTGTAGTCCTTGATTTCCTTGATCTTGCCCCAGTAGATCAGCCCCTTGTTATCCAGCAGGTACTCGATCTTCTTGAAGAACGAGGCGTAGGACGCTGTGTGCTCGCCGATCTTCAACGGCATGCGCTTGAGCAGTTCCTTGTCGTCGATATTCGACACGAAGCATTCCACCGGGTGAGCGAAGACGCTGGTCTTGTCCGGGGTTGTATCGCGCCCGGCGTGGGGCGTTTGCAAGCTGGCGGGCGTCACTGGCGGGTTATTTCCAGGTGTCTGCGGCGCTGCTGTCGGGTTGGCCGGTCGGCGCAGGTATTCGCGGCGGGTCAGCAGCAGCTCCGAAGGGAAGTGCTCCTCGCGATCATCCTCGACTGCAGCCCCTTCGATGCTGCCGGGGCTTTTGCTGATCCCGTAAGGGCAGCCTTCTATATGAAGAGTGCTGGGCAGGTTCTTGAAATGCGGAGTGCGGATGTAATTGACGTTCTTGGCATTGAAGGTGCCCAGTTGATTGGCGGCATCGAACGCTGCGCGACAGTCATCGTTGGGGCACTGGAAGCTTTCCTTGGTCGAGTCGAAGACCAGGGTTTCATCGAAGTTCAGATCCCGCACGTCATAGATCGACAACTTTTCGTCGAGGCTGATGCAGTAGGCGGTATCGAATTTCATGAGCGCTTTGATCCTTAAGCGGGGGAGGGAACTTTATAACGGCAGGTCTTGAAGCCTGCACGCACTTTAATGAGCCGGGCCTTGTAGGTGAAGCAGGTGCGGACTTGCGTGGCCAATAAAAAGGTTCTTCACGGATTACCGGGAAAGACGCTCTTGATCTTCATGAAAAAGAATTCGCTATCTTGGGACTGGTTGGCCTGCAGTTGTTTACGCGAAGGGCCTCTGCTGCGTAACGTGGATCGTTGGGGAAGGTTACATAGCTACAGTATCTCGCGAATCCTACGGCGGATATTGCAGCGCAGCGGGCCGGACGCAGAAGGCATCAGCGGTCATTCACTGCGCAGAGGTTTTGCTACTTGGGTCAGTGCTAATCAGTGGAGTGTCAAGGCCCTGATGGATTACGTGGGATGGCGCGATGTGCAGTCGGCGATGCGTTACGTCGACTCGGATGCCCCGTTTGACAGAATGCGGCGCTAATTGCTGGTAAGCGGCCTATATGGGGGCCGACACCCTGACTTAGCCGCCTTAGCGTACCTACAAAGAGTGGAGATGGGTGTCTATCAGTAAGTTCTTGTCGCCAAAAAAGAAACGCGCCTGTCGTTCAGTGTTTCGCAGACTATAAGCTGAGTTTCAACACCCCAAGTGTGGAGCAGTACTACTGTAAAAAGCTGGATTAGCGACGCAAGTGCCCAGGTGACGGGAAGCGTCAAAAGCGCCATTCTCGACGTCGTGCCCGCAGGGATCTCTACCGACGATTCTTATTAATAAATCGCAACAATTTTCGTAGCACAATTACTGCCGACTAGAAGCGTTTTTCAGGGGCGGAGACCATAATGCTGCCCTTTTGAAGCCGTCGGTTCAGCCGTTACCATCTCGCCCAAGGTCCGGATCTTTGATCCAAATTCGATTGCACTAATTCAGGGTGGTTTTAATGATCTGGTTTCTACAGGGTCAGGCTTCTCAGCGCGACATCATTTTGGGCGTATTGGAGGCACTCCCATCCCGTGTGCGCGTATTCGCCTCCCATGGAGAGGACCGGCCGGAGATCACAGGGCTTGCTCACGAAAGCTTCCATGAGCCCAAGGGCCGTGAAGAGCGTATTGACTGGGTGCTCCGCACCGCAGTCGAAAACTCGATCAAGGTGATTTTGGTTGGTCGCGTTGGTGGGGCATATGAAGAGCGTCGTGCTGACTTCGAGCGCGCAGGTATCACGCTTGTCACCGGCGGGATGAACTCTCGCACCTTCGAGCTGGTTGACGACAAGGCCAATTTCACAGCCGAGGCTGAGCGCGCTGGGTTGGCTTGCATTCCTGCTATCACAGTTGAGACTCCAGAGCAGCTACGCGCCGCCTACGACAACCTGAGTTCGACTTCAGAGGTTTGCATTAAGCCTGTTGTTGGTATCTATGGCCAGGGTTTCTGGCGGTTCAAGGCAGGGGTTGACCCATTCCGGTGCTTCTCGAACCCAGATGCTCGAGAAGTGGACTTCGAGACCTACCACCGAATTTACGCTACCGGACTAGTTCGAGAGCCGATGCTCGTGATGCCTTACCTCCCAGGTCCCGAGTGCTCGGTAGATATGGTTTGCGAAGGTGGCAAGGTTGTGGCTTACGTTGGTCGCCGTAAAGCCGGAGCGCACCAGACTTTCGAGCGCGACACTCCGGCAACCGATCTGGCTGTTGCCGCGGCCCAGCATTTCGGCTGTGACGGCATCATCAACGTTCAAACCCGCGATGGCGCCGATGGGAAGCCAAGGCTTCTTGAGATCAACCCCCGTTATTCAGGTGGTATTGGCTACACCCGTGAAGCTGGTGTCAACCTGGCGGGTATCTTCGCTGCGCGCCGACTTGGCCTCCCTGAGCCAGAGATCTCCTGGAATGAAGGGGTGCGAATTCGGGCGATCACTATTGCCGTTACGACACCAACTGGGTGATAGAATGACCGTCATTCTGGGATCGCGTGGACCAGATTTTCGATTGGCGTTTCTGTCTACTCAGGGAGCGAGACATGCTGAAGCCGGGCGCGAATGTTGCACTTTCTTCACCAAAAGCATCGTGGACGTTGGAGTCTTCGCAACAGAATGCTTTTGGCTCGACCGCAGCTGTCGCGCTGATCCCTGTTGATGACAAGCGATCCCCCAGGGGGGCTGCCGCGCTCTTTCATATTGAGCAGCCCGCTTGGATGCAGTGGAGTGGCAGTCGGGAGCAGGTCGGCTGCACGCTTCAGCTCGGAAGCCTGCCTGCCGGCAGTGATCGCGTTCTCCTAATCGTTTACAGATATTCCAACCTAGGGCCGGTCAGCTCTCTTGGGGGCCTCAAGCTCAAGGTGGATGAGTCGATTACATACGACCTGGATACCGGCGCATTTGGTGAGAGCGCGCTGGTATTGGGCGAGTTCTATTTCCGCGCTGAACAATGGAAATTCCGGGCCATGGCAGAAGGCTCTGCCTATGGCCTGGCGGCGTTTGGCCGCAGGCTCGGGCTGGAGATTGACGAAGCCAACCCTGACCATCCAGATGTCGGGAGTGGTGACTCTCGCCCTAATGGCGGTGCCACAACCGCGACTGGCACTGGCTTTGCTGTGTCCAGCAACGTCCTGCTGACCTGCGCCCATGTTATCGAGGGCATGTCCTCGATCGAGATCAGTTCCTTCAATGGCCGGTACCGAGCAGAACCTGTGATGGTCGACACTTCAAATGACATTGCATTGCTCCGAGTAGATGGTGCGCCATTGAAGCCTGTCCAGTTCTCGGCGACCGGCGGCTGCTCCCTGGGCGACTCCGTGACAGCGATTGGCTTCCCAATGTCGGGATTTGCTGGCGGTGGTGCGCATGTCACCCAGGGCGGCGTCTCAGCCCTTTTCGGCTTGCGTAACGATTCAAGCCTATTGCAGTTCACCGCAGCAATTCAGCCCGGGTCAAGTGGCAGTCCACTATTCGACTCACGGGGGAGTGTGGTCGGCATGGTTACTTCAACCGTGCCAGATGCACAGAACATGAATTTTGCCGTCAAGTCCCATTTGCTCGGCGCCTTCTTAGAAGCATGCCATATCCACATCACAGTCAATGACTCTCATGCAGCGCAGACACCTACCGATATAGCGAGGGGTGTTCAACCGTCGCTTTGGAAAATCGAAGCACGAAATTAAATGCTGCATGCCATTGAAATTAAAAGTGCGCACGTTAGGTTCACTACTATCGTCCGCGAAACTCCAACATGGAGCATAGTTTATTGAATCAAGTGTCTACAAAGTTGAGCGCCACCCTGAAGCGCGGCGTGCTCGAAGTTGATGTGCATCAGGCTTCCATTTCGCCTGAGTCGCTTTTTGGTTTTGCTGAGCGTCGCAATCCGAAACGAGCATTTTTGTTTGTTTCTCGGGTGTTGGGTAAGCACATTCCCGTCAAGCCATCAATGATGCAGCAGTCCTACAAAGCTTTGGCTGCACAAATTCCAGCCGACCTGCCAGGCCCTGTCGTGGTTATCGGTATGGCTGAGACAGCCGTCGGCCTGGGGGCCGGTGTTCATCGCGCCCTCAGCGAGTCACGAGCTGACACAATGTACATCGTAAGCACCCGCCACCCGGTGGGCGATCAGATCTTTGCTCGTTTTGAAGAAGAGCACAGTCACGCTAGTGCTCACTTGATTCATGAGCCGTCCGAGCCTCAGCTTTCGGAAATGATGCGTAGCGCCAAGTCGCTGGTGCTCGTCGACGATGAGGCCTCGACCGGCCGCACGTTCATCAATCTCCACCGCGCCCTCGTGGACGCAGGCCTCAATCAGATTGAGCGCGTTGTCACTTGCGTTCTAACTGATTGGTCTGCTGGCGCTGTGTCGAGCAGCATCGGCGAAGCGGCCGTCCAGGTATCCCTGCTGAGTGGCGCTTACAACTTCACCGAAGATCCTGAAGCTCCGCTTCCTGAAATGCCGGATACCGGCACCGTGGCCGTGGGGGATTGGGCTGTGAACCCCGAGAACGACTGGGGCCGACTGGGAACCTGCGGGGTAGCAGATACCTTGGGACTCAACATCGCTGTCAAGCCAGGTGAGAGGGTCATTGTCCTCGGCACCGGAGAATTCGTTTGGAAGCCATTCCTGCTGGCTGAGCGCCTTGAGCGCGCTGGCGCAGATGTGCACTTTGGCTCGACTACCCGCTCGCCAATTGCCCTTGGTCATTCGATCGGGCACGCGCTGAATTTCTCGGACAACTACGGTCTCGGCATCGTCAACTTCCTCTATAACGTCGCACCCGGGCAGTTCGATCGAGTGCTGATCTGCAGTGAGACAGAGGCTCAGGCGGTGCCGTCTGCGTTGATTGAGGCTTTGAACGCGGAGGTGATCGTCGATGGTCAATAAACGCCCGCTGGCCCTGGTCGACCTGGACGACACGCTTTTCCAAACCGCTCGAAAGATGCCTGAGGGTACCTCGCGCTATCCGGCCTCCTTTGACGTTACCGGTGAAGTGAGCGGTTACCAGACCGAGGTGCAGAAGCAGTTCCTTGAATGGCTCCTGGCCACGACTGATGTGATACCCGTAACTGCGCGCAGTGCCGAGGCTTTCAACCGCGTACGTCTGGATTTCACTGGGGCTGCAATTTGCTCCCACGGCGGTCTGATTCTTAATCCTGACCGCTCCGTAAATATGGACTGGCATGGCGTGATGAACGGAATTCTTTCGGAGTTCCAGGACCGCTTGCCCGTGCTGTGTGAGGCGGCATTGCGCATCGGGGATGAGCACGGTGTATCGCTTCGGGGCTGGGTTGTGGAGGAGGCGGATCAGCGTCACTACGTTGTGGTCAAGCACAACAACGGTTCAGACGCAGACCTGATACGGGTGCGCAACAAGCTGCATGAAGCCGGCCTGATCGAAGGCATGCACACTCATTCCAACGGCAACAACCTTGCCTTGTTGCCTGCAGGTCTGTCCAAGCGCGTCGCTGTTGAGCACTACCTCAAGCAGGATCGTGAGTTGAACGGTGAGCGTCCAGTGCTCGGCTTCGGCGACAGCATCACCGATCTCGGCTACATGAACCTCTGCGATTTCTGGTCGACTCCGGCACGGAGCCAGCTTGCCACGTTGGTCGAGGATAGCATCCATGCTTAACCCGATCCTGACCTCGATGACTGTTGGTAGTGGTAGCTACTTGCCTGAGGATGTTCGTTTCCTGCTACAGCCAGTGAACATCGGCCTGACCGATGTGCTGGAAAAGGAGCGGCTGATCCAGTCCAAGCAAAAGCACTATTCGGAAATGATCAGCCAGGAAGATGCGCCATCAGCGACTCACATGGAGTTGTTCGAGCGAGCCATGACTCAGAACGGCCTGCGCATGGCGGCGGACGTTCAATCCCTGGCTCTGGCCTTGAAAGAGCGCTACCAGGGTCCGACAATTGCGCTCGTGTCCTTTGTGCGCGCCGGGCTGCCGCTTGGTGTTCTATTGCGCCGAGCATTGATTGGCCTGGGCCGCGACGCTCATCACTACGGCATCAGCATCGTCCGCGACCGAGGCATTGATACGGTTGCGCTCGAATCGATCATTGCTGCCCACGGCGCTGAGAACATCGTTTTCGTCGATGGGTGGACCGGCAAAGGCGCAATCTCCGGTGAGATCAAGCGCAGCCTTGCAGGTGACAGCCGTTTCCCTGAAGACCCCCGATTGGTCGTACTGGCAGATCCGTGCGGCCGAGCCTGGCTCGCAGCCTCGGCTGAAGACTGGATCATCCCATCCGGTATTCTGGGTGCGACCGTATCCGGTTTGGTTTCCCGTTCGATCTGGCCGAGTGATGGCGGGCTGCATGGTTGCGTCGTATACGACCACTTACGAGAGCACGACGTGACCCGCGCTTTCATTGATCGGATCGAAGCAGCTCGCGCTGCCGTCGAGGTAAGTCCGGCTCTGCCGTGGACACCAGATGAGGCAGATAACCTGCAGAACGGTGCACTTGGCGTCGTCAGCCGTCTTGCTGAGCGATTTGGTGTGACCAATTTGAATCGCATCAAGCCTGGAATCGCCGAAGCGACTCGCGCTGTGCTGCGCCGTGTCCCAGATCAGGTACTGGTGCGGAACCGAAGCGACGCAGACGTCCAACTGCTGATTCATCTGACCGACCGTGCTGGCATCCAGGTACAGGAAGCTGGTGAAGACTTGGGGCCATACCGTGCCGTTACCATCATCCGGGAGGTGAGCTAATGGACCGCATCTCCCCGTGGGCCCTGGGCGCGACGCTCTACATGCCCGCAACCCGAGCTGATATTGTAGAGGTGATTTGCGCTGATAAGCAGCCTGGTCTTCGCTCGCTCGTTATCTGCCTAGAGGATGCGGTTGCCTCTACCGATGTTGAGCATGCACTTCAGTCACTGCGGGCGATCTTGACTGCTATCGGGCCACGAGCGAGCCGTTCTACGAGAAGTCCGCTGGTTTTCGTACGACCGCGTGACTCGAAGATGGCGGCTGTACTCAATGAATGGCCCGAGATTACCGCAGCGCATGGGTTTGTAGTGCCGAAGCTGTCCCTTGCCACCTTAGGTGAGTGGGTTCGTGCAGTTCCCAATCCAGATCTGCTGTTGATGCCCACGCTGGAAACCAACGACGTATATAACCCTGGTGCCATGGGTGAGTTGGGTTGTGCGCTTCGCTCAGAGCTGGGTGATCGAATCCTGGCTTTGCGCATCGGTGGCAACGATCTGATGAATTGTCTGGGGCTGCGCCGTAACCCGGCCACGACGTTGTATCAGACCCCCATGGGTTACGTGATTCCGATGCTGTGTGGGGTGCTCGGGGCTCAAGGTTTTGCTCTTACCGCCCCAGTCTTCGAGCAACTCGCAACACCTCAGCTACTCGCTGAGGAACTGGAACTGGATATTGCCCACGGGTTGGTTGGTAAGACAGCGATTCACCCGACTCAGATTGCGCAGATCCATGACGGATACCGGGTTCCTCTTGAGGACTACAACTGCGCCAAACTCATCGTCGATGCTTCTGCGCCTGCTGTTTTCAAGCACAACGATGCGATGGTTGAACCAGCGACACACTACAACTGGGCCATCAACATCATTGAGCGGGTGAAATGGCACGGTGTGAAACCCGCAGAAGCACGTATAGCGGAGCCAGTTCGCCTAGCTGAGGCAGTTCGATGACCCAGGTAATGATTGAAGCTGGCCCGGCCTCCGGCCAGGTCCTGTCGGTATTTGACTTCGACGGTACCCTGACGCGGCGCGACAGTTTCGTCCCATTCCTGCTATTCGCGTTCGGTAAGCGGAAGTTCTCCGCGCGGGTGATCCGCATGCTTCCTGCATGCATTCGCTACCTCGGCAAGGGAATGAGTCGAGACGAGCTTAAAGCTGTGCTTGTCGCTACCTTCCTGACCGGTGTTGAGGAGGCTTGGGTAAAGCGGAAGGCTGCGGAATTCAGAAGGGCGTTTTGGGTACGGCTCATGCGGCCGGCCGGCGTCCAATCCGTTGCGGCTGAAGTTGCTAGCGGTGCACTGGTAACAATCTGTTCAGCTTCTCCGCGGATAGTGCTCATGCCTTTCGCTCAGGAGCTGGGCATCAGCTTGATTGGGACCGAGCTCGAGGTAGTTGAAGGTAAGCTCACCGGTGCGCTTAGCGGGAGTAATTGCCGCTGCGAAACAAAGGTGCTTCGCCTGGAAGCTGTTTATGGCCCGCTGGCCCAATACAAGCTACGAGCTTGGGGGGACACCCGCGGGGATCGAGAGCTGCTTGCTGCAGCACAAGAGCCTCACTGGCGGCACTTCCACCCGCGCTGGCAGCGAGGTCGAATGAAGATCGAGAAAATTGGTGCGCGAATCGATTCGTCGGTCGCGACCACAAATTCAGTTACAGGTGCCTCCTCTGGCACCCAACAGCACGATGACCAACAAGGAGCGTAACGATGGCACTTACCCTTTCGAAGAATCAGTCCATTTCTCTGGAGAAGACCGCGGGCTCGGGTCTGTCCAAGGTAACCCTGGGTCTGGGTTGGGATCCTGTGAAAGCTACTGGTCTTTTCGGCAAGATTTTCGGTGGCGGTGGTGAGATCGACCTCGACGCGTCGTGCATCATGCTGGATGGCGACCTCAAACCAGTCGACCTGGTGTGGTTCCGCCAGTTGAAATCCAAAGATGGTTCGATCCAGCATTCTGGTGACAACCGCACTGGTGAGGGTGAGGGTGATGATGAGTCGATCACCGTACACCTGAGCAACGTTCCTGCATCGGTTAAGCACCTAGTGTTTACCACTAACAGTTTCACTGGGCAGAACTTCTCGCGCATCCAGAATGCGTACTGCCGCATCGTCAATGACGGCAATAAACAGGAATTGGCGCGTTTCAACCTCAGTGACCAGGGTGAGCACACTGGTGTGGTCATGGCCAACCTGTCTCGCGACGCTAGCGGCTGGGAGTTCAAAGCTATCGGTAAGACAACCCATGGCCGTACTGCTGATGATCTGGTGAACCTGGCAGTTCAGGCGGTGCGAGCATGACAACCTTGGTCCCTGGTGGTAATGCACCGGTAGCGACCGGGAGCCTGCGGGTGGAGGTGGGTTACTCGCCCATTCCCGGTGCAGACATTGATGTGTCTGCATTTGCACTGACCACAACGGGTAAGGTCCGTGGCGATGATGACATGTGCTTTTACGGCCAGCCCAGTGTACTGGGTGGGGCGGTGCAGCTGGTTGACACGGCTGCTGGCCGCGCCGTCTTCACCGTTGACCTCAGCCGGCTGGACGCAGCTATCGAGAGGGTCGCGCTGACGGCTACCATCTACGAGAACAAAGCCAGCTTCGACCGTGTACCCATGCTTGTGGTCACTGTGTCTGATGGCATTGAGACCCAGATCCCGACTTCGGGGATGAAGGAAACCGCGCTCATTCTTGGCGAATTCTACCGTCGCCAGGGTGCGTGGAAATTCCGTTGTGTCGCTCAAGGCTTTGCCGGTGGCCTTGCACCACTGGCAACCCACTTTGGTGTCGACATTGCGGCCCCAACTCCAACGCCAGCTCCGAGTGCTACGCCGGCTCCGGCTCCAGCGCCTACCCCAGTACCGGCCCCTGCTCCAAAGTCGACTATCAGCCTGAGTAAGGTGACCCTCGACAAGACTCGTTCCTCGATCAGCCTGGAGAAGACAGCTGCCGGGTTCGGTGAGATTCGGGTGAACCTGAACTGGAACCAAGGAAAGTCTGGCGGCTTCTTCAGTCGTAGCAAGTCTATCGACCTCGACGTCGGTTGCTTGTTTGAGTTGCAGGATGGGCACAAAGGCGTAGTCCAGGCATTGGGCAATGCCTTTGGCGACCTTGAAGACGAACCCTACATTCAACTCATGGGTGATGACCGAACTGGTTCCGTCTCTGGCGGCGAGTGGATTCACATCAATGGGAAGAAGTGGGGCGAGATCAAGCGGATCCTTGTTTACGCCTTCATCTACGGAGGGGCTCCGAACTGGGGGCAGACCGATGGTGTTGTCACCATCTTCATCCCTGGCCAGCCAGAGATTGAAGTGCGGTTGAACGAGGAGGGTGGAAGCCTAGGCTGTTGCGCCATCGCTCTCCTTGAAAACGACAACGGCGCCGTTAAGGTGTCTCGTAGGGTTGACTTCCATAGAAGCCAAGAGCCCATGGATAAGGCCTACAGCTGGGGCATGCGCTGGAGCGTAGGGTCCAAGTAATTCCCCCCCCTGGCGGGGCCTAAAGCTCCGCCTTTTTTGAGGTACGAACATGCTCAGTTGGTTGAAAGCAAAAGGTGCGCAAGCACGCGAGACTCTTACTGCCGAGGTCGGTAAGCATAAGAATCGCAAGTTCATGGAAGCCACTGCCAACGGTTGCGCCATGGTAGCTGTGGCCAGCAACGGTGCTGGTCCAGAAGAAAAGCAGAAGATGATCGGCTTCATCAACAACTCCCCCGAGTTGAAGGTGTTCAGCCTGACTGACGTACTCGCAGTCTTCAACGACGCGATGAGCAAATTCGAGTTTGACCCTCAGATCGGTCAAGCCGAGGCGTTGAGGGTCATCGGCCGGATCAAAGACAACGAAGGGGCGGCACGCCTTCTCGTTCGCGTTACCTGCTCCGTCGGCGCATCCGATGGTGACTTTGATGAAAAGGAAAAGGCGGCTTGCCGTCTGATCTGTCTGGAGCTGGGTCTGTCCCCAGCTGAGTTCGAACTTTAAGGTACTGACCTGTGGAAGTTACCCATATCGGTTTCCCCCCGCTGACGATGATGGTTTTCGTCGGCATCGCCCTAGGCGCTCTGCTGCTCGACATGGTTACGCATCGCGGCGATAAGCCGGTCTCGCTGGCAAAAGCGTCTGTCTGGTCCGTGTTCTGGATTGCAATATCCCTCGCGTTTGCAGGATTCTTGTACGTTCAGCACGGCCCTGAAGTCGCCAGTCTGTTTGTCACCGGCTATGCCCTTGAGAAGGTTCTCAGCGTCGACAACCTGTTCGTGTTCATGGCCATCTTTGCCTGGTTCAAAGTGCCTGATGGCCTGCGCCACCGCGTGCTCTACTGGGGCATCATCGGCGCGATCGTCTTCCGCGGCATTTTCGTTGCGATCGGTACCGGCCTTCTGGCGTTCGGACCTTGGGTGGAAATCGTATTCGCACTGATCGTGGCCTGGACCGCCGTCATGATGCTCCGTAGCGGCGGTGACGATGATGAGGAGGAAGACTACTCCAAGCACATCGCCTATCGATTCGCCAAGAAACTGTTCCCGGTATGGCCAAAGCTGCACGGCAACCAGTTCTTCGTTAGCCGCAAGGTTCTTGAGGGCGAGCTGCTGAAGCCTGAGAACAAAGGCATGAGTCTGGCTGCCAAAGGTGGTTTGTTTGCAACCCCGCTGTTCCTGTGCTTGGTAGTGGTGGAAGTATCGGATGTGCTGTTTGCCTTCGACTCCGTGCCGGCGGTGATCGCGGTAAGCCGTGAGCCTCTGATCGTGTACTCCGCTATGCTGTTCGCCATTCTGGGCCTGCGTACCATGTACTTCGTTCTCGAGGCCCTGAAGCGCTACCTGGTGCACCTGGAGAAAGCGGTCATTGCGCTGCTGTTCTTCATCGCGGTAAAACTGGGCCTCAACGCCACTGACCATATGTTCCACCATGGCTTCAAGATCGATCCAAACACCAGTCTCCTCATCGTGATGGTGGTGTTGGTCATCGGCATCGTTGCAAGTGTGATCTTTCCCGAAAAAGAAGACACTCAAGCAGAATCCAACTGAATCACTTGTACCCTAACAAGGAGTTTATGAAATGGCTTTGACCCTGCAGAAAGGCGGCAACCTGTCCCTGACCAAAACTGACCCGTCGCTGACCAAGATCATCGTCGGCCTGGGTTGGGACCCGCGTTCGACCGACGGCACCGAGTTCGACCTCGACGCCAGTGCATTCCTGCTGGCTGCCAATGGCAAGGTTCGCGGTGAAGCAGACTTCATCTTCTACAACCAGCTGAAAAGCCAAGACGGCTCGATCGAGCACGCCGGCGACAACCGTACCGGCGCTGGCGAAGGCGATGACGAAGTACTGAAGGTCGACTTGAGCCGCGTGCCAGCTGACATCGACAAAATCGCGTTCACCGTTACCATCCATGATGCCGATGCTCGCAAGCAGAACTTTGGTCAGGTCGGCGGATCGTTCATCCGTATCGCCAACGACGTAACAGGTGCCGAGGTTGTTCGTTACGACCTGGCCGAAGACGCATCGACCGAAACCGCGATGATCTTCGCTGAGCTGTACCGTAACAACGGGGAGTGGAAATTCCGCGCCGTTGGCCAGGGCTATGCTGGCGGTCTGAAGGCGCTCGCCAACTCGTATGGCATGAACTTCTAATATTTGCTCCCTCGTTAGCAGCACAAGCTGCTAACGAGCAAACCACCTATTTTAAAAGGGATTATCCAATGGCTGTCTCTCTGTCCAAGGGTTCCAACGTCTCGCTTTCCAAAGAAGCACCAGGCCTGTCAGAAGTAGTCGTAGGCTTGGGCTGGGACCCTCGCGTGACTGACGGCACCGAGTTCGACCTCGATGCCTCGATCTTCATCACCGGCGAAAACGGCAAGGTCCTGAACGACTCCAGCTTCATCTTCTACAACAACAAAACCTCGCAAGACGGTTCTGTTGAACACCTGGGCGACAACCGTTCCGGCGCGGGTGAAGGCGACGACGAGCAGGTCAACGTCAAGCTGAGCGACCTGGCTGCAGACGTCAAAAAGCTGGTCTTCGCGGTCACCATTCACGATGCAGAAAGCCGCAAGCAGAGCTTCGGCCAAGTTGGCAACGCCTACATCCGCGTCGTCAACAAGGCGGACGGCAAAGAGCTGGCGCGCTACGACCTGAGCGAAGATGCGTCGACTGAAACCGCGATGATCTTCGGTGAGCTGTACCGTCACAACGACGAGTTCAAGTTCAAGGCGATCGGCCAAGGTTTCGCTGGCGGCCTGAAGCCGTTGGCTGAAGCCCATGGTGTTGCCATCGGCTAACTTGAGCCGGTAGTAAAAGCCCCTGCTTATTTGGCAGGGGTTTTTTTTGTCAGGTGGTTCGTTTTGAGCATCTAGCTTTGCGCGCATACAAGATGCGCATGGATTGCGGAGTTTTCAGTGATTAAAAGAATCTTGGTTTCCAGTGCTGTGGTCACCATGTTGGCCGGCTGTGGTCAGCCAGCAAATGATGTACGTCTGTCCCTGGCTCTTAATGAGCTACGACAGAACTGTTTTGGGAACGACACGTACGGGTGCCGTAGTGATACGGTGGATTTTAACCAGAAAGTTCTGGAACTGACTGACTTCAAAAATGACGCCGCAAAGGAAAACATCACGAAGCTCTTCGGAGATGAAGGGTGGTCGCTGTACCAGGATGTCGCTGATGAGTTTGTAGAAGACGGCCTCGACGCGCTTGAGGACTTGCGGCCGAACATTTTCGCTCGAATTTTCCTCGGTGATTCGCAACCTATGTCCCCAAAAGGGTTTGTGATGACCTTCAACCCGGAGGATATGGGCCGGGCTTTGAGCGATATCCAAAAGGAGTTTTCTGTTCGGGCTAAGAAGGCAGGACTGAAGCCAGACGATCAGGCACTTCGGAGTTACCAGATGATCGCCGATGCCCTGAATGGTAAGGGAGGTTTCAGCTCAGGTGAACCGGAGCCGAATGTCGGTGTTGATACCCTGGCGACAGGTCCGGCCGAGCCGCAATTGAATAACCCAGTTGCTACCTCAGCCTCGGTGGTGGAGGCTCACTCGACTGCTGCAGCACAGTCGTTCCCTGAACTGACTGGTGCAATCAATGCCTACATCGCGGGGCTCGATACCGACGGCGGTGTAGAGTACCCGGAAGGTCGCCAAATCATTCAGGTGGATCTGAATGGTGACGGTGAGTTGGATGCCGCGGTGCTCTATACCATCGAAGGCTCAGGTGGCTCACAGACGGCTTACCAGACGCTCTCTGCGTTCTACCATGCGCCAGAGGGTTGGCAGGCTCAAGGTGGCGATGCCGCGATCAGTGGCGCCGTTCGTGAGGCGCGCGATATCGGCAGCCGCACCATATTCATTGATGCGCTGGTTCAGGGGGATGAGGATCCACGTTGCTGCCCAACGCAGCCATACCCTCAGCGCTTCCAGTGGAGCGGTGACAAGTTCATTGAGCTTCCAGGTGCTTGAACGATAGTTCTCAGAGGGGCGCACGTCCGTGTCATCGTGCAATGCCGCCAGGTATGCGTAATCACTCGTGGATAGAGCGCCCCAGTTCGGAAATCTTGAGCCAAGGATAGGGCTATGGGTCCAACGTTTCTCTAAGCGGATAACGATCGTGCCAGGTTTTAGGCTGAACCTGAGTGCAACGGCGTCAGCGCGTCAATCGGGCCGAGAGGGCTGAGCATGACCATGGGGGGCAGCGGTACGTTCCTGAATGCCGGCCCACCCGGGACGGGCTTGTCCTACCGCCAACGGTTAGATGGCGGCCGGCAGCCGGCGTCCAGCTCCTCCGGTTCATCAGACTATTCAAGGCCGATTAGGATCAGCGTGCAGGATGATGGAGCGCTGTCCATTGTCGATGACACTGGGAGCCCGATTTCTGCTGCAGTCGCGAGGCACGTGAAGACCAAGGCTGCTGAGAAGCTGAATCAATATCTCACCGATTGCCTAGGTGTCCATGTTGGCACTCCCCGGCCGGGGGAGTCTGCCGGCATTACCACCTCCTTTTTCGATGCCGATTCCGACGGCGCCGACGTCAGTTGAGCCTGGCCTCATTGATTGGCTCTTCGGGTCTGGCAAGCTCGAGGCTGATCGCCTCACCAACGAGCAGGTGTATCAGCAGGATCTATCGGAGTGGCAAGCAACCCGTGACGCTCATGACAGTGAGCGCTCCGAGGCAGAGAAGATTTTCCGCCTGGCTGCGAAGGGATTCAGTGCGCACACATATGGAGAAAGCGCTCGATTACGTGCTGAGCGGCATAGCCTGGCCCAAGGAAACAATTGTTGCCTATCAGTTCACTTGCGATGCAGCCGGCATTGCCTTGGACGTGGATCTGCCTGACGAGGGTGATACTCCGCGGCGGACAGTCGAGGCAAAGGGGAATGGAAAACTCTCCTTCAAAACCCGGAGCGATGCCCAGATGCGACGGGATTTTGTGGGTTTGTGTTATGGCTCTTTGTTCAGAGTCGTTGGCGAGGTGTTCGCGCTCCTGCCGGCGATCAATCGCTGCCTGGTGTCAGGGTACGTTCAACGCAATGACCCTGCGACCGGTCGCCTCGAGGAGCCCTACATTTTGTCTGTTGTCGTGCGGCGGGAGGACTTGGATCTTGTGGACTTTGCCCGAATTGAGCACATAGATCCTGTAGGTGCCCTGAATAGCTTGGGTGCGCGGGTTGACTTGGACCGAGCTTCGAGGTTCCGCGAAATCCAACCGTTTGACCTTGATTGCCTGAGATGAAGGGAACTGCGGCACCGTGGTGCCGCAGCTTTCAGCAATTACGAACTGATGATCCCTTTAGCCTTGGCCTCTTTGAGCCAGCCCGGGAACTCTTTCATAAGCTTGTCGTACAGAGCGTCTTCGGTGAGATCATGGAGGTCATCCACGGCGAAGAAGCTGCAGTTGTCGACAACACGGCCTGCCATATCATCAAGTCGCTCCAGAATGCCGTAGCCGTGGCCGCCCAAGCCTACAAATTGCCAGAAGAACGGACGGCCTGAAGCCTCCATCATCAGCTGGGTGATCTCACGGTTCTTGTGCACGCCGCCGTCGCTGAGGAAGATGATGTAGACCGGTTCTGACCCGCCCGAGCGGTTATAGAAATCCATCACCATGCGCATCGCTTTGGGTTCGTCGTTGATGCGTTGGCCCACATCCCACTTACGCCAACCACCTTGCTCTGTGTCGATGTAGTCGCTGTAGTTGGAGAGAGTCGCTGGCGAAAGCTGAACTGGTTTGGCCCCAAACCCAAACATATCCAGCTCGCCGTCATCATCGAAGGCTACGGCGAGTGGCATCAGCCGGTTCATGGCCTCTTGCACTCTGCCTCGGCTGTACTGGCCATTCATAGAACCACTCACATCGAGCACGAAGGCCAGCTTCGCTCTCACTTTGGTGAGGTTATTTTTCTCCAGGCTGATCTGAGCTTTCTTTGCCAGGCTGAGCAATGCTGGCGCTTGGGCTGCGACCTTCTTCTCGAGAGAGAACGACGCCTGGACAAGAGGCGGCGCAGCGGGTGCTGGGGCCTCATCGCTCACCTCACCGCCGAAGTGGCGCACAAGCGCGCTCAAGCCTTCTTTGAAGCCCTGCAGGTTTGCGAGCATGCGCCATTCGCCACCCTTGCGGTAAATGTCGACGACCATGATCGCCTTCTCGACGGTGAAGGTACCCCCGGCAAATTCGCACGTCGCTGCGCTTGGCGCTCCAGGGCCACTCACAACGAAGCGACTGGATGAGATGTCTTTCATGGCACCCGAACCGTCGATCGCCGCGGTGAACACCAATCGATCAATCGTTGCCGGCAATGCGCTCAGGTTGATCTCGAACTGACCTGGTCCAATTAGCCGGATGGCATCAGCAGGGGCGGTGGTTTGGTTGAAAAACACCATGAAGCGGTCATCGGACAGCTTGGACTGCTGATCAAGCCCGAAACAGGCTACGTCGATCACATTGCTTGACTGAATGGAGACAGAAACAGTGAGGTGGTCAGAAATACCTATGCTGGACAGCGGCAGGCGCTGGCCCTGTGTGATTTGCATACTGCGTCCTTGAGAAGTCAGGTCCGGCGGTTGTGAAGCCAGGACAGCGTCCTGGCGGTGCCCACACAGCTTAACGTCCGGGGGGGTTAACGGCGAAAGTTAAGCCTACTGGTTCGGGACCATTGGCCTATGTCGGGCGCGAAGCTTCCGGCGGACGAGCAGGGTGATGGCAAGCACTAGAATGAGCAGCACGCCGAAGAACAGAGCGTTGAAGAGTGGGAACGGTTCGTCCCGGCTGGTCGTGGCTTTGATGTCGGTGATGTTTGGGAACATCGAGAATATCTGGAAACGCCAGCCGTAGTACCGGATGACTGCGAGCTGGTTTGCGTCACGCGAGTAGTCCTGAGCTTTCGCCTGCAGGTCGGCGCTATCGAATTTGAAGTACCACGGGAATCCCCAGCCTGTATCTTCATTTCGATAGACAGCCACCTCACGTTTCGAGTCGGTAGAAACAGTGTTGATGAAATATACATCACGGGTTGGGCCATCAGCCGGATTTTCAGCACTGATCACGCCATCCGCATCCATGCGCTTCACCTCGACACCAGTCACATGAACGACCTCATGGCGCGGCAAGTAGAAGTGGAAGCACAAAGCGATTACCGCAATCAGCACCAAGCTGAGGATTCTAAGCGAACGTTTTACCCAGGGCATCAAAGTGATCACTCTTTTGAAATTGGCAATATGCAGGGAAACTGTGATGTCCGCGCTGGAGAGTTGTTGCAAACTACTTCAGTCCGGTTGGCGTAGATGCTGCCATATCAAGACGAATGGGCCTAGCGATCTCCCGCCCGCGGTGATTCTTAGTTGACCCTATGAGGATGACGCGCGTGCACCGGGCGGCGCACGGCGAAGGGGTTTACGTCAGTCCAGGTAACCGATTGAACTCGAGGCACTCACCGGTTACGACAAACCCATGAGGTAAGGGCTGTGTACGCCGCGGAGAGCGCCGTAATCAGCGCCATAATCCGGCGCCTCACCCTGAACCCACCACGTTGCGGGAGGGATGCTTCAGGCACTTGGGGTCCAGTTCTTCTGCGAATCCGGTGCCGAATTGCCGCCTGGTGGCTTGGCTCATCAGCAGTTGGCCAGCATCGACCTGGCGGGCATGGACTCACGGCTGCAGGGTGTCCTGTTTGAGGTGGCACGTGACGTTGACAACCCGCTCATCGGCGAAAAAGGCGCCTCGCATGTATTCGGCCCTGAGAAGGGGGCGGCGCCATCCCTGGTCCGAGAACTGGATTCGGCACTGGGCTTTTATGCGGACATAGCAGTCAACCTACTGGGCAAAGACGAACGCAATTCACCAGGTACCAGCAGCTGCGGGAGATCGGCATCTGCGCAGCGTTTTCCATCACTTCCGGGCCTATGACGCTGGAGCACGCCTGTAGCAACGCTGCGGAGCTGCTGTGTGATCGAGCGTTTGATGTGATGAATGTTTGGGCTCTCAGCGGCGCGAGGTGATTCCCTTCGTAATGCTACGGCTATGTAATGGCAATCTGCCTTGCCGCAGCGATAGCTACATGCCTTGACAGGCATGTTTTACAGTCCAGAGTGTTGGTAGGATCGCAGCGGTGATAGACCGCAAGTGACTCAAAACCCTGCGCCTCCCTGCCGATGGCCCACGACCTGTCCTTAGCACATTGACTTCACGCAGGCAGAATCGTTTGAGTGTCAATTTATTGAGATGACGTCAAACACTTAATGCTTACTAAACATTCAATATGTTATGCGTGCTGCCTTAGCTGCTCATCTGATGAGACTCAAGTTAATCATTGATGAACCGTCGCGCCGTAGGGGAGCGAACGTATGGTGCCGCATTGTTAAGTATTGGTTCTACTTAGTTCTGCGCTCTGTGCTTGTTTGTGGTGCGTCAGGCCAATCTGGATGAAAAGAATCCTGGGCCAAGTGAAAAGCCACGAAGGCTAGTCCTTTGAGTTGGTGAGCTAGCTCCGATTTGGTAACTCAATGAGCTTACCAGTGTAGGAAATGAGGTTGCCCCAGTAGTCGAACCTAATGGTGAACCTGGCGTCCAGCTCCTGGTGATTCACACGCGATATGGGGCGACAGTCATTGCATAGCTTGCCGCGATAAAAAAGCCATCTCAGCTTTCACTGAGATGGCTTTGGTCTTTAAGGTTTGGTAGGTTCAAACTTATCTGAAAAAGTTCAGACGGGCGTGAAGACCTACGGCCGGGAATCAATCCCAGCTCAATGCACCGCCAGTCTGATACTCGATCACGCGGGTCTCGAAGAAGTTCTTCTCTTTCTTCAAGTCCATGATCTCGCTCATCCATGGGAACGGGTTGGTGGTACCTGGGTACTCTTCCTTCAAACCGATCTGCGACAGGCGACGGTTGGCGATGAACTTGAGGTAGTCCTCCATCATCGCCGCGTTCATGCCCAGTACGCCGCGCGGCATGGTATCGCGAGCGTATTCGATTTCCAGTTGGGTGCCCTGGAGAATCATCTGGGTGGCTTCTTCCTTCATCTCGGCATCCCACAGGTGCGGGTTTTCGATCTTGATCTGGTTGATCACGTCGATGCCGAAGTTCAGGTGCATGGATTCGTCGCGCAGGATGTATTGGAACTGCTCGGCGACACCGGTCATCTTGTTGCGACGGCCCATGGACAGGATCTGGGTGAAGCCGCAGTAGAAGAAGATGCCTTCCAGAACGCAGTAGTAGGCGATCAGGTTGCGCAGCAATTCCTTGTCGGTGTCGACGGTGCCGGTTTCGAACTTCGGATCGGAGATCGAACGGGTGTACTTCAGGCCCCAGGCAGCTTTCTTCGCGACCGAAGGAATCTCGTGGTACATGTTGAAGATCTCGCCTTCATCCATGGCCAACGATTCGATGCAGTACTGATAGGCGTGGGTGTGGATCGCCTCTTCGAACGCCTGGCGCAGGATGTACTGGCGGCATTCCGGGTTGGTGATCAGGCGGTACACGGCCAATACCAGGTTGTTGGCAACCAGGGAGTCGGCGGTGGAGAAGAAGCCCAGGTTGCGCATGACGATGCGACGCTCGTCGTCGGTCAGGCCTTCCGGGTTTTTCCACAGGGCGATGTCGGCGGTCATGTTGACCTCTTGCGGCATCCAGTGGTTGGCGCAGCCGTCGAGGTACTTCTGCCAGGCCCAGTCGTACTTGAACGGTACCAACTGGTTGAGGTCGGCGCGGCAGTTGATCATGCGCTTTTCGTCAACGGCGACACGAGCGGAAGAGCCTTCCAGTTCAGCCAGGCCTTCGGCGATATCGAGCTGGTCCAGGGACGCCTTGGCGCGGGCCACGGCAGCGGAGTCGCTGGCAGTCACGGCGCGTGCTTCAAGAGCGGCGGCACCACCGGCGCTGTCGAGGCGGTCCATGTTGGCTTCGGTAGCGTGGCCGGCGTTGGCGCCTTTGACTGCAACTTCGCCTTCTTCTTTGTCGAATTCGTCCCAGCTCAGCATGACGTGTCGTCTCCTGCTTGAGGGCCAGATGCCCGTGTGAAAACAAAAGGGTTGGCTTTTCACACGGCGCTACTGGCCGCGTTAAATCATTGGAAATCGTTTGTTGCAGCAGTGAACGCAGGCAATAAACAGAAATACGTGTTCGGGTGCCTTGAAGCTGCTGTCGGGCGGAACTGAGGGTCTCGGCTCCGGCGCGGGATTCAGCAGGTCGTTTTCATCCGGTAAGGGAATGTTGCGGGCCCGTTTTGAGGACGCATTATAAGGATATTTTCAGGGCCGTGGGGCGACCGATGGGCGCAGGCGGGCCCAAGAAGGAGGGGGACTGAGAGCAAAGCGCGGGTTTACAAGGCTTTGGCCGTTGAAGATTTTTTTTCAGGCTCGAAAAAAATATCCTCGAGTGGCCAAAAAATAGCCAATTTTACTAGATGTTGTGTTTTTGCAAGCATTTTTCAGGTTTTGAACACAACTCGAATCGTCCGGTTTTGTCGCTGAAAATCTCCTGGCAGAGGTCTTCAAGGTCGGCGGGATTGCCCTCGTCGAAGTCGTCAGCCGAGAGGCTCAAAAGGTCGTTGGCAGTGCCATGAGCAGGCCATCAACCACAGCAGCAAAAAGTGCGTGCGATTGCCGTACTCGCACGTCGTCAAGGTGAAGCCTTTCACTGCCCTTGGGCGGGTCGTTGTCGGGCATCTTTGCCGCAAGAGGGATTTCTTGCGGCCGGCAGTCATCAAGGTCTATGCAATGAACTTGGCTATTAGCCGTTAGAACAACCGTTGCCCATTACGTGGTATTGAAGAATATGCCGCTGACCGTGGGAGTCTTCATATTCCATGCGCGCTGGTACAACTTCGCATACTTCTGGAACTTCGCTCATGGAGATAACTTTGGCGATATCCAGGTCAGTGGAGTAAGTGTATTCCTCTACCGGTACTTGCTGCTGGGCGACATCAGTCGGGATCTCATCAGCCATCGCGGTAACGCACAGACTGCTGAGGGCCAGAACTAATAAAGCTTTCATTTGCGTTTTACCTTTCTAAGGTCGTGTGGGGTCACGCAGCCTTTGTGGGGCTGCGTGTGGAACTTGAGTAGAAGTTTGATTAACTGCCTTCGTGGGGGCTGCAACTTGGTTAATCAGATTGCCTGTTTGGCGAGACGGATTTTAGGCCCGGGGCCGGCGGCCATATAGGCGTACTTTTGATAAACACCTTTGACAGTTTTTGTAACAATCCCCGAAAAAGGCCTGCCTGCAGGTCTGTTTGAACATTTTTATCCGCGGTGAATATCGCTGTAAGCAGCGTTCTTGAAGGGTTGCGGCAAATATCAGGGTATTTCGCAGGGGGTTGTTACTACCATCGTCGAATGGTTCTATAGGCGCCCCCCGGCTACAACGGGGTCATACAAAAACAACTATGTCACCGAGGTAAGAAAGATGAGTGCGGCTTCTCTGTATCCCGTTCGTCCCGAGGTTTTGGCCAATACGCTGACTGACGAGGCGACCTACAAGGCCATGTACCAGCAGTCGGTCGTGAACCCGGACGGTTTCTGGCGCGAACAGGCCAAGCGTCTCGACTGGATCAAGCCTTTTACCACGGTGAAGCAGACCTCCTTCGACGACCACCACGTGGATATCAAGTGGTTCGCCGATGGCACCTTGAACGTCTCCTACAACTGTCTGGATCGCCATCTCGCCGAACGTGGCGATCAGATCGCGATCATTTGGGAAGGCGACGATCCTTCCGAAAGCCGCAACATCACCTACCGCGAACTGCATGAAGAAGTCTGCAAGTTCGCCAACGCCCTGCGCGGCCAGGACGTGCACCGCGGTGACGTGGTGACTATCTATATGCCGATGATCCCCGAAGCGGTGGTGGCCATGCTGGCCTGTACCCGTATCGGCGCGATCCATTCGGTGGTGTTCGGTGGCTTCTCGCCTGAGGCGCTGGCCGGTCGCATTATCGACTGCCGTTCGAAAGTGGTGATCACTGCCGACGAAGGCATCCGGGCGGGCAAGAAGGTGCCGCTCAAGGCTAATGTCGACGACGCCCTGACCAATCCGGAAACCAGCAGCATCCAGAAAGTCATCGTGTGCAAGCGCACCGGTGGCGACATCAAGTGGAACCAGCACCGCGACATCTGGTACGAAGACCTGATGAAAGTGGCCGGCAGCGTCTGTGCACCGAAAGAGATGGGTGCCGAAGAAGCGCTGTTCATCCTTTACACCTCTGGCTCCACCGGCAAGCCCAAGGGCGTGCAGCACACCACTGGCGGTTACTTGCTCTATGCGTCGCTGACCCATGAGCGGGTGTTCGACTACCGTCCGGGCGAAGTCTACTGGTGCACCGCCGACGTCGGCTGGGTCACCGGCCACACCTATATTGTCTATGGCCCCTTGGCCAACGGCGCCACCACTGTGCTGTTCGAAGGTGTGCCCAACTACCCGGACGTGACCCGGGTGGCGAAGATCGTCGACAAGCACAAGGTCAATATCCTCTACACCGCTCCGACCGCGATCCGCGCCATGATGGCTTCGGGCACCGCCGCCTGCGAAGGCGCCGACGGCAGCAGCCTGCGCCTGCTGGGGTCGGTGGGCGAGCCGATCAACCCGGAAGCTTGGGATTGGTACTACAAGAACGTCGGCCAATCCCGTTGCCCGATTGTCGACACCTGGTGGCAGACCGAAACCGGCGCCACCCTGATGAGCCCGCTGCCGGGGGCGCATGCCCTGAAGCCGGGTTCTGCAGCACGTCCGTTCTTCGGCGTGGTCCCGGCCCTGGTAGACAACTTGGGCAACATCATCGAAGGCGCGGCCGAGGGCAATCTGGTGATCCTCGACTCCTGGCCGGGCCAGGCGCGGACCCTATACCGCGATCATGATCGTTTCGTCGATACCTACTTCAAGACCTTCCGTGGCATGTACTTCACTGGTGACGGCGCTCGTCGCGATGAAGACGGCTACTACTGGATCACCGGTCGCGTGGACGATGTACTCAACGTGTCCGGGCACCGCATGGGGACCGCCGAGATCGAAAGTGCCATGGTCGCTCACCCTAAAGTTGCCGAAGCGGCGGTGGTGG
The DNA here is from genome assembly GCF_028550695.1 of Pseudomonas sp. BLCC-B112. NCBI lineage: Bacteria > Pseudomonadati > Pseudomonadota > Gammaproteobacteria > Pseudomonadales > Pseudomonadaceae > Pseudomonas > Pseudomonas sp. BLCC-B112. The sequence goes on along the minus strand of NZ_JAQQGK010000002.1, from coordinate 402,360 downwards.
GCGTGCCTCACGACATCAAGGGCCAGGGCATCTATGTCTATGTGACCCTCAATGGCGGCGAAGAACCGAGCGAAGCCCTGCGTCTGGAGCTGAAGAATTGGGTGCGCAAGGAGATCGGTCCGATCGCCTCGCCGGATGTCATCCAATGGGCGCCGGGCCTGCCGAAAACGCGTTCCGGGAAGATCATGCGGCGAATCCTGCGCAAGATTGCCACGGCCGAGTACGACGGTCTGGGCGATATCTCCACCTTGGCCGACCCAAGTGTGGTGCAGCATCTGATTGATACCCACAAGACCATGAACGTCGCCTGAGGCGGGTTCCGAGTCATCCAGCCCCGCCCGGCCTTGTGCCGGGCGGGGCTTTTTTATGGCCGTGTGATGCGCCGGCAAGCTGATTGCTGCGGGGCTGCGTGGTTGTTGCAGGGGGTTGGCTTGTCAGCGAAGAGGGGCGAATAAATATCGGATATTTCCGGCGAGCGCATACGAATGTTACCGACGTTGCCGAAGATGTAACCCCGCGCTCACTTTCGGGGCAATGGGAAACGCCCGGCCCTATTTCGGGGCCTTTTATACCCTTATAAAAAATAAGTCATCACGCTGCGCTTGCCGGAATAGAAGGCTTTGCGAATAATAGGCCCGCAATTTGCAACATAGATCGGTTTACTGTCTTTTGCTCTTGCATAGATTTGAAGAGCTGTCAATGTGCTGCCCCGGCATTCTCAATGCTTCTGTAATTTGTTGTCGCATTGAGGAAATATCGGCTTCCAGCCTGTCGTTAGAATGCCGGTCACTCGCTCGTCGCTGCCTGTGTGTGAGTCCTCTGCGGCGTTCCCAGGACGCAGCGCGGCAATTCAGGTTTCACCCATTCGCATATTGGGCTGTCGCTCACTCTGCCGTTTTCGCCCTTTACCGATGGAGTTCTAAGATGAAGAAACTCGTGCTTCTTGGCGCCCTGGCACTGTCCGTGCTGTCCTTGCCGACTTTCGCCGATGAAAAGCCGCTGAAAATTGGTATCGAAGCGGCTTACCCTCCGTTTGCCTCCAAGGCGCCGGATGGCAGCATCGTCGGTTTCGACTACGACATCGGCAATGCGCTGTGCGAAGAGATGAAGGTCAAGTGCGTATGGGTCGAGCAAGAGTTCGATGGCCTGATCCCGGCGCTGAAAGTGCGCAAGATCGACGCCATCCTCTCGTCCATGTCGATCACTGACGATCGCAAGAAGTCCGTGGACTTCACTAACAAGTACTACAACACTCCGGCCCGTCTGGTGATGAAGGCCGGTACCCAGGTCAGCGATGGCCTGGCTGAGCTCAAAGGCAAGAATATCGGCGTACAGCGTGGCTCGATCCACGAGCGTTTCGCTCGTGAAGTCCTGGCGCCGCTGGGTGCACAGATCAAGCCTTACGGCTCGCAGAACGAAATCTACCTGGATGTGGCGGCCGGTCGCCTCGACGGCACCGTGGCGGACGCTACGCTGTTGAATGACGGCTTCCTGAAAACCGACGCCGGCAAAGGCTTCGCCTTCGTCGGTCCGGCTTTCACTGACGTCAAATACTTCGGCGATGGCGTAGGGATCGCTGTACGCAAGGGTGACAAGGCCGATCTGGACAAGATCAACGCCGCCATCGCTGCCATTCGTGAGAATGGCAAGTACAAGCAAATCCAGGACAAGTACTTCGACTTCGACATTTACGGCAAGTAAGACCGTCGAAACAGTCAGTCCGAGATGGCGCAAGCAGCAGAATCTCTGAAGTTTGCGCCATTTTTTCATCCCAATTTTCGAGGACCTGAATCATGTTGAAAGGCTACGGGGCTGTCATCCTCGATGGCGCTTGGCTGACGCTTCAGCTCGCCTTGTCGTCCATGGCCCTGGCCATTGTTCTGGGTCTGATCGGGGTCGCGTTGCGCCTCTCGCCAGTGCGCTGGCTGGCCTGGCTCGGCGATCTGTATTCCACGGTGATCCGTGGCATTCCCGATCTGGTGCTGATCCTGCTGATCTTCTACGGCGGCCAGGACCTGCTGAACCGTGTGGCGCCACTGCTGGGCTACGACGATTACATCGACCTCAATCCGCTGGCCGCCGGTATCGGCACCCTGGGCTTTATCTTCGGTGCCTACCTGTCGGAAACGTTCCGTGGCGCCTTCATGGCGATTCCCAAGGGGCAGGCCGAAGCGGGCATGGCTTACGGCATGAGCAGCTTCCAGGTGTTCTTCCGGGTGATGGTGCCGCAGATGATTCGCCTGGCGATTCCCGGCTTCACCAACAACTGGCTGGTGCTGACCAAGGCTACCGCGCTGATTTCGGTGGTGGGCCTGCAAGACATGATGTTCAAGGCCAAGCAGGCGGCAGACGCCACTCGCGAGCCTTTCACCTTCTTCCTCGCAGTGGCGGCCATGTACCTGGTGATCACCAGTGTTTCGTTGCTGGCATTGCGTCACCTTGAGAAGCGCTACTCGGTAGGCGTAAGGGCGGCTGATCTATGATCTTCGACTACAACGTCATCTATGACGCCTTGCCGCTGTACTTCAGCGGCTTGCTGACCACTCTGAAGCTGTTGGCACTGTCGCTGTTCTTCGGTTTGCTGGTGGCCTTGCCCCTGGGGCTGATGCGGGTGTCCAAGCAGCCATTGGTGAACATGAGCGCCTGGCTCTACACCTATGTAATCCGTGGCACGCCGATGCTGGTGCAGTTGTTCCTGATCTACTACGGCCTGGCCCAGTTTGAAGCGGTGCGTGAGAGTTTCCTCTGGCCCTGGCTGTCCAGCGCGACCTTCTGTGCCTGCCTGGCCTTTGCGGTCAACACCAGCGCCTACACCGCAGAAATCATCGCCGGCAGCCTCAAGGCCACGCCTAACGGTGAGATCGAAGCGGCCAAGGCCATGGGCATGTCGCGCTACAAGATGTATCGCCGCATTCTCCTGCCATCGGCCCTGCGCCGGGCTCTGCCGCAGTACAGCAACGAAGTGATCATGATGCTGCAGACCACCAGTCTGGCCTCCATCGTGACCCTGATCGACATCACCGGCGCGGCGCGCACGGTCAACGCGCAGTACTACCTGCCGTTCGAGGCCTATATCACTGCGGGTGTGTTCTATCTGTGCCTGACGTTCATCCTGGTGCGCCTGTTCAAGCTGGCCGAAGGCCGCTGGCTGCGCTACCTGGCACCGCGGAAGCACTGATATGCAGCGTATCGATCATCCATTGCCCTGGAGCCACCTGGGCAGCGAACGCAGCATCTCGGTGTTCCGTTTCGGCAGTGGCGAGCGCAAGGCCTATATCCAGGCCAGTCTGCATGCCGACGAGTTGCCCGGCATGCGCACCGCCTGGGAGCTGAAAAAGCGCCTGGCCGAACTGGAAGCCGAGGGTGCCCTCAACGGTGTTATCGAACTGGTGCCAGTGGCCAATCCGCTGGGGTTGGGGCAGTTGCTGCAAGGCAATCACCAGGGGCGTTTCGAGGCCGGCAGCGGCAAGAACTTCAACCGCGACTTCGTCGAGTTGAGCGGGCCTGTGGCCCAGCGCCTGGAAGGGCGCCTGGGGGATGATTCTCACGCCAATGTGCGCTTGATCCGTCAGGCCATGAGCGAGGTGCTGTCCGAGTTGCCACCGGCTGCAAGTCAGCTGCAGGGCATGCAGCGGGTGCTCCTGAGTCATGCCTGCACGGCGGATGTGGTGCTGGACCTGCATTGCGATACCGAGGCGGCGCTGCATATGTACGCCTTGCCGCAGCATTGGCCGCAGTGGCGCTCCCTGGCGGCGCACCTGGATGTGAGGGTCGGGTTGCTGGCGGAAGATTCCGGTGGCAGTTCGTTCGATGAAGCCTGCTCGCTGCCTTGGTTGCGTCTGTCGCAACAGTTTCCCGAGGCGCAGATCCCCCTGGCCTGCCTGGCCACCACTCTGGAACTGGGCGGTCAGGCCGACACCGGGCGTCCTCAGGCCGAGGCGCATGCCGCTGGCATCCTGGCGTTTCTCGCCGAGCAGGGGCTGATTGCCGGTGAGTGGCCGGCGCCCTGGCGTGAAGCCTGTGAAGCCATGCCGTTTGAAGGCACCGAATTGCTGTATGCGCCGCACCCCGGCGTGGTGAGCTTTCTGCGTCCGGCCGGTAGCTGGGTAGAAGTGGGCGAACCGATTTTTGAAGTGATTGATCCCCTATCCGATCGGGTCAGTACGGTGTGTGCTGGCACCAGCGGCGTGTTGTTCGCCGTTGAGCGGCTGCGTTATGCCCAACCCGGTTTCTGGCTGGCCAAGGTGGCGGGGCGCGAAGCGCTGCGTCACGGGCGCTTGCTCAACGACTGACTGTTTTTGTGAGAACCGACCGCATGTACAAACTTGAAGTCCAAGACCTGCATAAGCGCTATGGCAGTCACGAAGTGCTCAAGGGTGTGTCCCTGAAGGCCGCAGCTGGCGATGTGATCAGCATCATCGGCTCCAGTGGCTCGGGCAAAAGTACCTTTTTGCGCTGCATCAACCTGCTGGAGCAGCCCCATGCCGGCAAGATCCTGCTGAACAACGAAGAGTTGAAGCTGGTGGCCAACAAGGACGGCGCGCTGAAGGCCGCCGATCCCAAGCAGTTGCAGCGCATGCGTTCGCGCCTGTCGATGGTGTTCCAGCACTTCAACCTGTGGTCGCACATGACCGCCATTGAAAACATCATGGAAGCACCGGTGCATGTGCTGGGTGTGTCCAAGGCCGAGGCTCGCGAGAAGGCCGAGCATTACCTGGCCAAGGTGGGTGTGGCGCACCGCAAGGATGCTTACCCGGGGCACATGTCCGGCGGTGAGCAGCAGCGCGTGGCTATCGCCCGGGCTCTGGCCATGGAGCCGGAAGTCATGCTGTTCGACGAGCCGACCTCGGCCCTGGACCCTGAGCTGGTGGGTGACGTGTTGAAGGTTATGCAGGCCCTGGCCCAGGAAGGTCGGACCATGGTGGTGGTGACTCACGAGATGGGCTTTGCCCGTGAAGTCTCCAACCAGTTGGTGTTCCTGCACAAAGGCGTGGTGGAAGAAAGCGGCAACCCGCGGGAAGTGCTGGTGAACCCGCAATCAGAACGTTTGCAACAATTCCTCTCTGGCAGCCTCAAGTAATAGCTGCCGTTATGCACCAAATTAGGTCATGCTGCGCACCGCGCGCCAGATGGTCTAACTTGGTGCTGCCGCCCTTGGTTTCTAACACTGTTTTCGTTTCGGATTGCCCGCCATGACTGCCCATCGAATTGGTTTCCTGATTTGGCCCAGCACTAAAGCCTTGACGCTGGCGCTGGCCGAGGAGGCCTTGCGTGTTGCCCAGCGGGTGCACCCGGACGTGGTCTATGAGCTGGCATTCCTGCAGGCCGAAGCGCCAGTCGAAGGCGCCTGGCAACTGCCGGGGGAGCCTTGGGCGGGCAAGCTTGAAGGTTGTCAGAAGTTGTTCCTGCTGGCCGATGAGCCGCCGGCACCGATGAGTTCGACCCTCAGTAGCGCCCTCAAGCAGCTGGTGCGTGCCGGCTGTGTGATCGGGGGGTTGTCCGCCGGGGTTTACCCACTGGCCCAACTGGGTCTGCTCGATGGTTATCGGGCGGCGGTGCACTGGCGCTGGCAGGACGATTTTGCCGAACGCTTCCCCAAGGTTATTGCCACCAGTCATCTGTTCGATTGGGATCGTGATCGCCTGACGGCCTGTGGCGGCATGTCGGTGCTGGATCTGTTGCTGGCGGTGCTGGCGCGTGATCACGGTGCCGAGCTGGCCGGTGCGGTGTCGGAAGAACTGGTGGTGGAGCGCATCCGCGAGGGCGGCGAGCGTCAGCGGATTCCGCTGCAGAACCGTCTGGGCTCCAGCCATCCGAAGCTGACTCAGGCCGTGCTGCTGATGGAGGCCAATATCGAAGAACCGCTGACCACCGACGAGATTGCCCAGCATGTCTGTGTGTCCCGACGTCAGTTGGAGCGGATCTTCAAGCAATACCTGAATCGGGTGCCCAGCCAGTATTACCTGGAGCTGCGCCTGAACAAGGCCCGACAGATGCTGATGCAGACCAGCAAGTCGATCATTCAGATCGGCCTGTCCTGCGGCTTCTCCTCCGGTCCGCACTTCTCCAGTGCCTACCGCAATTTCTTTGGCGCCACTCCCCGTGAAGATCGCAATCAACGGCGCAGCAGCAGCCCGTTCGAACTCTCCTCCGTACCCGCCGAGCGCGGCTGACCTCGTCCGTTAGGCGTCGGCTTGCCGGCCAATCCCACGGGCAACCCGCTCACCGCGCAACATCCCGCTCGACACCTTGTTGTCGCAATGCCGATAACCTTTTCGAGATTTGGGTCCGCTCGCCACGTAACTATCTGAATAGCAACCTGGATAACTACCTGGGTAATTACCTTGGGCAAATTGCCCGGCGAATCTGCCGCTAGAGCCTTGCGCAGTTTAAACTGCGCCTTTGCGACGCTATTTGTCGCATTGCCATAAACCCGCGTAAAACCTGGGTTGGCGCTATAAGAAGTTGTCGCTTGGCGACAAGGCCGGGCACAAAACTGTCCTTACAATCCCTCCATCGCTCGCCAGTTTCAGGCGGGTGTTCCTCTTCAGGAGACTCCGATGTCCGTTGAGCAAGCTCCGGTGCAACGCGCCGATTTCGACCAGGTGATGGTTCCCAACTACGCACCTGCGGCTTTCATTCCTGTGCGCGGCGCGGGGTCTCGAGTCTGGGATCAGTCGGGACGGGAGCTGATCGACTTCGCCGGCGGCATCGCGGTCAACGTACTGGGCCACGCCCATCCGGCGCTGGTGGGGGCTCTGACCGAGCAGGCCAGTAAACTGTGGCATGTGTCCAACGTGTTCACCAACGAGCCGGCCCTGCGTCTGGCCCATAAGCTGATCGACGCCACCTTCGCTGAGCGCGCGTTCTTCTGTAACTCCGGTGCAGAAGCCAACGAGGCCGCCTTCAAGCTGGCCCGTCGCGTGGCTCACGATCGTTTCGGTGCCGAGAAGTACGAAATCATCGCCGCGCTGAACAGCTTCCACGGGCGCACCCTGTTCACTGTGAACGTCGGTGGCCAGTCGAAGTATTCCGATGGCTTCGGTCCGAAAATCACCGGCATCACCCATGTGCCGTACAACGACCTGGCTGCTCTGAAGGCCGCGGTTTCCGACAAGACCTGCGCCGTGGTGCTGGAGCCGATCCAGGGCGAAGGCGGCGTGCTGCCGGCCGAACTGGCCTATCTGCAGGGCGCTCGCGAGCTGTGCGATCAGCACAACGCGCTGTTGGTGTTCGACGAAGTACAAACCGGCATGGGCCGCAGCGGTGAGCTGTTTGCCTACCAGTATTACGGCGTGACCCCGGACATCCTCACCAGCGCCAAGAGCCTGGGCGGCGGTTTCCCGATTGCGGCGATGCTGACCACCGAAGCGCTGGCCAAGCACCTGGTGGTTGGCACCCACGGCACCACCTACGGCGGCAACCCGCTGGCGTGTGCCGTGGCCGAGGCGGTGATCGATGTGATCAACACCCCCGAGGTGCTCAATGGCGTGAAGGCCAAGCACGATCGCTTCAAGACCCGTCTGCTGCAGATCGGCGAGAAGTACGGCCTGTTCACTGAAGTCCGCGGCCTGGGCCTGTTGCTCGGTTGCGTGCTCAGCGAAGCCTGGAAAGGCAAGGCCAAGGACGTGTTCAACGCCGCCGAGAAAGAAGGCCTGATGATTCTGCAAGCAGGTCCGGACGTGGTGCGCTTTGCCCCGAGCCTGGTGATCGAGGATGCCGATATCGACGCCGGCCTGGACCGCTTCGAGCGTGCCGTGGCGAAACTGACTCAAGCCTGATCCAGGTAGCAGTACTTCTCGGCGTCGGCTTTAGTGGCCGGCGTCGAGCCTAATTCCTGTGCCGGGCTGTCCCGGCATTTTTTTCCCTGAGTCGGACGGTTTCCGACCTGTTTTAGAGTAAGGAGTGACACCATGCTGGTGATGCGCCCCGCGCAAATGGCTGATCTGGGCGAGGTACAGCGTCTGGCTGCAGACAGCCCGATTGGTGTCACCTCCTTGCCGGATGATGTGGACCGCTTGAGCGACAAGATCGCTGCAAGCGAGGCTTCGTTCGCTGCTGAAGTGAGCTTCAACGGCGAGGAAAGCTACTTTTTCGTCCTGGAAGACACCGACAGCGGCAAGCTGGTGGGGTGTTCGGCCATCGTCGCGTCCGCCGGTTATTCCGAGCCGTTCTACAGCTTCCGTAATGAAACCTTCGTCCATGCGTCCCGCGAGCTGAAGATCCATAACAAGATTCACGTCCTGTCCCAGTGCCACGACCTGACCGGCAACAGTCTGTTGACCAGTTTCTATGTGGTGCCGGAGCTGGTGGGATCGCCCTGGTCGGAACTCAACTCCCGGGGCCGCCTGCTGTTCGTTGCCAGCCACCCGGAGCGTTTCGCCGATTCGGTGGTGACCGAGATCGTCGGCTACAGCGATGAGCACGGTGATTCGCCGTTCTGGGACGCCATCGGGCGTAATTTCTTCGACCTCAACTACGCTGAGGCCGAGCGCCTGTGCGGCCTGAAGAGCCGGACCTTCCTTGCCGAGCTGATGCCCCATTACCCGATCTACGTGCCCCTGCTGCCGGACGCCGCCCAGGAAGCCATGGGCCAGGTGCATCCGCGGGCGCAGATCACCTTTGACATCCTGATGCGCGAAGGTTTTGAAACCGATCACTACATCGACATTTTCGATGGCGGCCCGACCTTGCATGCACGGGTTTCGGGTATCCGCTCCATTGCCCAGAGCCGCGTGGTGCCAGTGAAGATTGGCGAGGCGCTCAAGGGCGGTGGTCGTCAGTACCTGGTGTCCAACGGTCAGTTGCAGGATTACCGCGCGGTGTTGCTGGAGCTGGATTACGCCCCGGGCAAACCGGTCACCCTGGATCTGCAAGCCGCCGAAGCCCTGGGCGTCGGCGAAGGTGCCAGCGTGCGTCTGGTGGCGGTTTAAAGCCTGCTTCCATTACCTGGAAAGCATGCCTGGAAAGCAGCGAGTTTCGCGCAGGCCATCAGCGGCCTGCGTCTGAGGAGATAGCATGATCGTTCGTCCCGTACGCAGCAGCGATTTACCCGCGCTGATCGACCTGGCCCGCAGCACCGGCACCGGCCTCACCACCTTGCCGGCCAACGAAGAGCGCCTGACCCACAGGGTTGGCTGGGCGGAAAAGACCTTTCGCGGCGAAGCCGAGCGTGGCGATGCGGACTACCTGTTCGTACTGGAAGACGACAATGGCCGGGTGGTGGGGATTTCCGCCATCGCTGGCGCCGTCGGCTTGCGCGAGCCCTGGTACAACTTCCGGGTCGGCCTGACGGTCAGCGCCTCCCAAGAGCTGAACATCTACCGCGAGATCCCCACGCTGTTCCTGGCCAATGATCTGACCGGCAACTCCGAGCTGTGCTCGCTGTTCCTTCACGCCGATTACCGCACCGGCCTCAATGGCCGCATGCTGGCCAAGGCGCGGATGCTGTTCATCGCTGAATTCCCGCAACTGTTCGGCAACAAGATCATTGCCGAGATGCGCGGCATGTCCGATGAGAATGGTCGTTCGCCATTCTGGGAGAGCCTGGGCCGGCACTTCTTCAAGATGGAGTTCAGCCAGGCGGATTACCTGACCGGGGTTGGCAACAAGGCGTTCATCGCCGAGCTGATGCCCAAGTTTCCGCTGTACACCTGCTTCCTGTCCGAGGATGCACGCAACGTGATCGGCAAGGTCCACACCGACACCGAGCCGGCCCTGGCCATGCTCAAGAGTGAAGGTTTCAGCTACCAGGGCTATGTCGACATCTTCGACGCCGGCCCGGCGGTGGAGTGCGAGACCAGCAAGATCCGCGCGGTACGTGACAGCCAGGCATTGGTGCTGGCCATCGGCACCCCGGGCGACGACGCCACGCCGTTCCTGATCCACAACCGCAAGCGCGAGGACTGCCGCATCACCGCGGCGCCTGCACGCTTCGCCGCGGGCACCCTGGTGGTTGATCCTCTGACCGCCAAGCGCCTGCAACTCAACGCCGGCGACCAGGTCCGCGCGGTTCCGCTGTCTGCTTCTCGGGAGTCGAAATAATGAGCACGCTGTACATCGCAGGCCAATGGCTGGCCGGCCAGGGCGAAGCCTTCACCTCGGTCAATCCGGTGACCCAGGCGGTTATCTGGTCCGGTAACGGCGCCACGGCCGCGCAAGTGGAAAGCGCTGTGCAGGCCGCCCGCCAGGCGTTTCCGGCCTGGGCCAAGCGCTCTCTGGAAGAGCGCATCGGCGTGCTCGAGGCCTTTGCCGCCAGCCTGAAGGCGCGGGCCGATGAACTGGCCCGCTGCATCGGTGAGGAAACCGGCAAGCCGCTGTGGGAAGCCGCCACCGAAGTCACCAGCATGGTCAACAAGATCGCCATCTCGGTGCAGAGCTACCGCGAGCGCACCGGCGAGAAGAGCGGCCCCTTGGGCGACGCCACCGCTGTGCTGCGACACAAGCCCCACGGCGTGGTGGCGGTGTTCGGCCCTTACAACTTCCCGGGGCACTTGCCTAACGGGCACATCGTTCCCGCGCTGCTGGCGGGCAACAGCGTGCTGTTCAAACCCAGCGAGCTGACGCCGAAAGTCGCCGAGCTGACGGTGCAGTGCTGGATCGAAGCCGGTTTGCCAGCAGGCGTCCTCAACCTGCTGCAAGGCGCCCGGGAAACCGGTATCGCCCTGGCTGCCAATCCGGGTATCGATGGCTTGTTCTTCACCGGTTCCAGCCGCACCGGCAATCATCTGCACCAGCAATTTGCCGGGCGTCCGGACAAGATCCTGGCGCTGGAAATGGGCGGCAACAACCCGCTGGTGGTGGATCAGGTCGCTGATCTGGATGCGGCGGTGTACACCATCATCCAGTCGGCCTTCATTTCGGCCGGCCAGCGCTGCACTTGCGCCCGCCGCCTGCTGGTGCCACAAGGCGCCTGGGGGGATGCGTTGCTGGCGCGCCTGGTGGCGGTCAGCGCAAGCATTGATGTCGGTGCGTATGACCAGCAGCCGGCGCCGTTCATGGGTTCGGTGATTTCCCTGGGCGCCGCTCGCGCGCTGATGGATGCGCAGCAGCAACTGTTGGCCAATGGCGCCGTGGCCTTGCTGGAAATGACCCAGCCCCAGGCTCAGGCCGCCTTGCTGACCCCAGGCATTCTGGATGTGACGGCAGTGGCTGAGCGTCCCGATGAAGAGCTGTTCGGGCCTTTGCTGCAAGTGATCCGCTACGCTGATTTCGATGGGGCCATTGCCGAGGCCAACAACACTCAGTACGGCCTGGCTGCCGGTCTGTTGTCGGATTCTGCCGAGCGTTACCAGCAGTTCTGGCTGCAGAGCCGTGCCGGGATCGTCAACTGGAACAAACAGTTGACCGGTGCCGCCAGCAGCGCGCCGTTTGGTGGTGTTGGGGCTTCGGGCAACCATCGGGCCAGTGCCTATTACGCGGCGGATTACTGCGCGTATCCGGTGGCTTCCCTGGAAACCCCGAGCCTGGTGCTGCCGAGCGCGTTGACGCCGGGTGTGCGCTTGTCCTGATTCGAGAGGCCTTTATGGTCTCTTCGCCGGCCAGCCGGCTCTTGCAGATCTGTAGGAGCCGGCCGGCTGGCGAACGAGCGCGAAACGCGCGCCCTGTGTAGATACCGATGCCTATAACAAACAGATTCGTGGAGCCTCGCTGATGAAATCCTATGAAGTCAATTTTGACGGTCTAGTGGGGCCGACCCATAACTACGGCGGTTTGTCCTACGGCAACGTCGCCTCCCAGAGCAACAGCCAGCAGGGCTCCAATCCCAAGGAAGCGGCGCTGCAGGGCCTGGCGAAAATGAAAGCGCTGATGGAAATGGGCTTCCAGCAAGGCGTGCTCGCCCCGCAGGAGCGGCCTGATGTTGCGGCCTTGCGCAAACTGGGTTTTGCCGGGACTGATGCACAAGTCATCCAGCAAGCCGCCCAGCAGGCGATGCCCTTGCTGGTCGCCAGTTGCTCGGCATCGAGCATGTGGGTGGCCAACGCCGCCACCGTCAGCCCGAGTGCCGATACTGCCGATGGCCGCGTGCATTTCACCGCCGCCAACTTGAACTGCAAATACCACCGCAGCATCGAGCACCCGACCACCAGCCGCGTGCTGGGGGCGATGTTCGCCGACCAGAAACACTTCGCCCATCACGCTGCGTTGCCGGCGGTGGCGCAGTTCGGTGATGAAGGCGCGGCCAACCACACTCGCTTCTGCCGTGATTACGGTCAGGCCGGTGTCGAGTTCTTCGTCTTCGGTCGCAGCGCGTTCGACAACCGCTACCCGGCGCCGCAGAAGTACCCGGCGCGTCAGACTCTGGAAGCCTCGCAAGCCGTGGCGCGTCTGCATGGCCTGAGCGAGGAGGGTGTGGTCTATGCCCAGCAGAATCCCTCGGTGATCGACCAGGGCGTGTTCCACAACGACGTGATCGCCGTGGGCAATGGCGAGGTGCTGTTCTATCACGAGGACGCCTTCCTCGAGACCGAGAAGATGCTCGCCGAACTGCAGGGCAAACTGGGCAAGCGCGGCGGCAACTTCCAGTCGATTTGTGTGCCGCGCTCGCAGGTGACGGTGGAAGATGCCGTGCGCTCCTACCTGTTCAACAGCCAACTGCTGTCCCGTGCCGATGGTTCGATGCTGCTGATCGTGCCGGAAGAATGCCGCAGCAACGAGCGAGTCTGGCAGTACCTGCAAAGCCTCACCAGCTCGGGTGGCCTGATCCGCGAAGTGAAGGTTTTCGATCTCAAGCAGAGCATGCAGAACGGCGGTGGCCCGGCTTGTCTGCGTCTGCGAGTGGCTCTGAATGAAACCGAGCTGGCGGCAGTCAATCCTGGGGTTATCATGACCGCGCCGTTGTACGACACCCTGACCCAATGGGTCGGCAAGCACTACCGCGACCGCCTCAGTGAAAGTGATCTGGCGGACCCGCAGCTGTTGCTTGAATGCCGGACGGCACTGGATGAACTGACGCAAATCCTTAAACTGGGCGCGGTTTATCCCTTCCAGATCAATTGAAAGCCCGCGCCCGGCGATCCCGGGCGCGCCGCTTCACCCCAGATGAGAACGACCCCCATGAGCGATACCCTGCAACTGATCCTTGAAGACACCGACGGCACCCAACTGCAAACCTCCTGCACCCGCTTCGCGGTGCTGTGGCAGGGCAAGGAAGTGTGGATCCAGCAGGACGGCCGTGGCCAATTGCTGATCGGCGTGGACGTGGAAGAGGGCGATGCCGAATACGCCAGCCTGTTGCTGCGTCCGCTGGCAACCAACCTGGTCAGCCTGCAACTGGAAATGGAACCGGCCGACGCTGGTGAAGATGATCACGTGCATGGCCCTGACTGCGGTCACGCTCACTAAGGAAGCCGCTTTATGCTCGCCCTCGGCAAACTGCTTGAACTGACCCTCGCCGGCCGTGAGCCGGCAGAGAAGACTCAACTGACTGTCGACGGCGTGCGCATGCGCTGGCTGAGCGAGGGCGCCCTGGAAGTACGGCCGCCCGAAGCTCGGGATAACGGTCTGGACCTGTTGCTGTCCGCCGGTATCCACGGCAACGAGACAGCCCCCATCGAGCTGCTCGACCGTTTGTTGCATGACATTGCCCGGGGCGACTTGAAGCCCAGGGCACGCATTCTGTTCCTGTTCGGCAACCCCGAGGCCATGCGCCGTGGCGAGCGATTCGTCGAGCAGGACGTCAACCGGCTGTTCAACGGCCGGCATGAATTGAGCAGTGGTTTCGAAGCCCTGCGGGCTTGCGAGCTGGAACGTCTGGCGGCGAGCTTCTTCAACCTGCCGGGGCGCGAACGCCTGCACTACGATCTGCACACGGCGATCCGTGGCTCGAAGATCGAACAGTTTGCCCTCTATCCGTGGAAGGATGGGCGCCAGCATTCGCGCCGTGAACTGGCGCGCCTGCGGGCGGCGGGCATGGAGGCGGTGCTGCTGCAGAACAAGCCTTCCATTGTCTTCAGCGCCTACACCTACGATCAGCTGGGTGCCGAGTCCTTCACCCTGGAGTTGGGCAAGGCACGGCCGTTCGGGCAGAACCAGGGGGTTAATGTCGAGCGCCTGGAAACCCGCCTCAAGCACATCATCGAAGGCACCGAGCCAGAGCCCGAACAGGACACCCTCGATGGCTTGAAACTGTTCAGCGTGGCGCGGGAAATCATCAAGCACAGCGACAGCTTCCACCTGCATTTGCCGGCGGACGTCGAGAACTTTTCCGAGTTGGAAGTGGGTTACCTGCTGGCCGAGGATATCGCCCAGACCCGTTGGGTCATCGAGGAAGAGGGCGCGCGGATCATTTTTCCAAACCCCAAGGTCAAGAACGGCCTGCGTGCGGGGATTCTGATTGTGCCGGCATCGGCTGACGGCCTGGCCTGAGGTTCGCCGGCACGCCGGCTCCTACACGATCCTGTAGGAGCCGGCGTGACCGGCGATGCTTTTATCGCTTAAACGGCAACCGCACGCTGCTCATTGCGGCGCAGGGCGCGAACTTTCTGCAGGGTATCGGCACAGGTCTTTGCTGCTTCCTGGCCCTTGTGCACGAAGTGCTCGAAGAAGAACTTCTGATGCTCTTCGCCTGCGTGGAAGTGATGCGGGGTCAGCACCACGGAGAATACCGGCACTTCGGTTTCCAACTGCACCTGCATCAGGCCGCTGATCACCGATTGGGCGACGAACTCATGGCGGTAGATGCCGCCGTCCACCACCAGCCCCGCAGCGACGATCCCGGTGTAGCGACCGGACTTGGCCAGCAGTTTGGCGTGCAGAGGAATCTCGAAGGCGCCGCCGACTTCGAAGAAGTCGATATCGCTTTCCTGATAACCCTGGGCGAGCATTTCCGCGACGAACCCCTGGCGGCTCTGATCGACGATTTCCTTGTGCCAGCAGGCCTGGATAAAGGCGACGCGCTCGTTGGGGTGGTGTTTGCTTTTGCTATCGATTGCGGTGGGTTGCATCTGTTCTGACTCCTGTTTGTATGAAAAACAGGGCGTATATGAATCGAATGGGATTTAAGGGTGCGCGCAGAACGGCCGTGGATTTCCCACGAGCTACCCGGCAGCGGCCCTTTGGCGCCAATCCCGTTCTCTCTTCATCCGGACTATGACCGTCGGCCCCGGAATCACACCGGGTCTGCTGACCTTGTTGGCACCTGTGGATTTGCCACGGGCATCGCCAAGCGCTCGCGGGCTATGCACATTGCGCGCAATTACCGCCGGTGGGGAATTACACCCCGCCCTGAGAACGATTGCCCGTGAGTTTTTCGCGGGCGGTGAGTTTTTAACACAGATTTGGCGGGGAAGCATTGTGCCTTTTGGATAATGTTCATCAGATTTTTCACCCTGTGGCACAAGGTTTTCTACAGTTGCTGCTTGATTAATCGGCCGTGGGGCCGCAGTAATTCGTTTCGAAAGGGAATTCCCCCTGTTCAGCGCGGACCTTGCGGTCCCTCGTAGTTGGAGCCAGATGTGATGAGCGTGATCGATCTTCGTAGTGACACCGTGACCCAGCCGACTCCCGGCATGCTCGAGGCCATGGCTTGCGCCCGTACCGGAGACGATGTCTACGGCGAAGACCCGACGGTCAATCAGTTGGAGGCGGAACTGGCGCAACGCCTGGGATTTGCCGCGGCACTGTTTGTACCTTCCGGCACCATGAGCAATCTGCTGGCCTTGATGGCCCACTGCGAGCGAGGCGATGAGTACATCGTCGGCCAGCAGGCCCACACCTATAAATATGAAGGAGGTGGTGCCGCGGTGCTGGGATCGATCCAGCCTCAGCCGCTGGAGCTCCAGGCCGACGGTTCCCTGGACCTGGATCAGGTGGCGGCCGCGATCAAGCCCGATGACTTTCATTTTGCCCGCACACGCTTGCTGGCCCTGGAAAACACCATGCAGGGCAAGGTGCTGCCCTTGGCTTACCTGGCTCAGGCCCGGGCCTTTACCCGTGAGCGGGGGCTGGCCCTGCATTTGGATGGTGCGCGCTTGTATAACGCGGCGGTGAAGCTAGGGGTGGATGCCCGGGTGATCACCGAACACTTCGATTCGGTATCGGTGTGCCTGTCCAAGGGACTCGGTGCGCCAGTGGGCTCGGTGTTGTGCGGCTCTCGTGAACTGATCGGCAAGGCGCGGCGCCTGCGCAAGATGGTCGGTGGTGGCATGCGCCAGGCCGGTGGGCTGGCGGCAGCGGGGCTGTATGCCCTGGAGCATCAGGTGCAGCGTCTGGCGGATGACCATGCCAATGCGCAGCTGCTGGCCCAGGGGCTGAGCCAGGCGGGCTTCAGTGTCGAGCCGGTGCAGACCAATATGGTGTATGTGCAGATGGGGGATAGGGCCGAAGCCCTCAAGGCATTCGCCGCCGAGCGAGGGATCAGTCTCAGTGCCGCGTCACGGCTGCGTCTGGTGACCCATATGGATGTCAGTTCCGGGCAAATCGAACAAGTGGTGCGCACTTTTGCCGAGTTTTCCCGTAACTGACAGTGTTCTCCGTCCAATTGACTGTTTGTATCGTACAAACACGCTGTACCAAGTGATTAACGCCGATATAATGCGGCCCTTTGCCGTCGTTTCGTCTGTTGACGTTGCGCACAGGCCTTTGGCCGCAGTCTCCGTGGAAGAACCTAATGAAAAGCGCAGAAATCCGTGAAGCCTTCCTTCGCTTCTTCGAAGAGCAAGGCCACACCCGTGTAGCCTCCAGCTCCTTGATCCCAGGCAACGACCCAACCCTGCTGTTCACCAACGCGGGGATGAACCAATTCAAGGATTGCTTCCTGGGCCAGGAAAAGCGCGCTTATACCCGCGCTGTGAGCAGCCAGAAGTGCGTCCGCGCCGGCGGCAAGCACAACGACCTGGAAAACGTCGGTTATACCGCTCGTCACCACACCTTCTTCGAAATGCTGGGCAACTTCAGCTTCGGCGACTACTTCAAGCGTGATGCGATCACGTTCGCCTGGACCTTCCTGACCTCCGACAAGTGGCTGAACCTGCCGAAGGAAAAGCTCTGGGTCACGGTTTACGCCAGCGACGATGAGGCCTACGACATCTGGACCAAAGAGGTCGGGGTGCCGGCCGAGCGCATGGTGCGCATCGGTGACAACAAGGGCGCGCCCTACGCTTCCGACAACTTCTGGACCATGGGCGATACGGGCCCTTGCGGCCCTTGCACCGAGATTTTCTACGATCACGGCGCCGATATCTGGGGCGGCCCACCCGGTTCGCCTGAAGAGGATGGTGACCGTTACATCGAAATCTGGAACAACGTGTTCATGCAGTTCAACCGCACCGCCGATGGCGTGCTGCACCCGCTGCCAGCGCCGTCGGTGGATACCGGCATGGGCCTGGAGCGGATCAGCGCGGTGCTGCAGCATGTGCATTCGAACTATGAAATCGACCTGTTCCAGAGCCTGCTGGACGCAGCGGCCAAGGCCATCGGTTGCACCAATGATGCCCAGGCCTCGCTTAAAGTCGTGGCTGACCACATCCGTTCCTGTGGCTTCCTGATTGCCGATGGCGTACTGCCATCCAACGAAGGCCGTGGCTACGTACTGCGCCGGATCATTCGTCGCGCTTGCCGTCACGGCAACAAGCTGGGGGCCAAGGGCAGCTTCTTCTACCAGATCGTCGCGGCCCTGGTGGCCGAAATGGGCGAAGCCTTCCCAGAGCTGAAATCCCAGCAGGCGCATATCGAGCGCGTGCTGAAAGCTGAAGAAGAGCAGTTCGCCAAGACCCTGGAGCAGGGCCTGAAGATCCTCGAGCAGGATCTGGCGGCACTCGAAGGCTCGGTAGTGCCGGGCGACGTGGTGTTCAAGCTCTACGACACCTACGGTTTCCCCATGGACCTGACCGGTGACATCGCCCGTGAGCGCAGCCTGACCCTCGATGAGGAAGGTTTCGAGCGCGAGATGGAAGCCCAACGCGTACGTGCCCGTTCGGCCAGCTCTTTCGGCATGGACTACAACAGCCTGGTCAAGGTCGATGTGGCCACCGAGTTCACCGGCTATCACGCCACCAGCGGTTCGGCCAAAGTGGTCGCTCTCTATAAAGAAGGGCAATCGGTCGACGTACTGAATGAAGGCGAAGAGGGGGTTGTGGTTCTCGACCAGACTCCGTTCTACGCCGAGTCCGGCGGACAGATCGGTGACTGCGGTTACCTGCAGGCCGGCAATGCGCGCTTTGATGTGCGCGACACCACCAAGACCGGCGGTGCGTTCCTGCATCACGGCGTACTGGCGTCGGGCAGTCTGATCGTGGGGGCTGCGGTTGATGCTCAGGTCGATGCTGACGTGCGTCACGCCACTTCGCTGAACCATTCGGCCACCCACTTGCTGCACGCTGCACTGCGCCAGGTACTGGGCGAGCACGTACAGCAGAAAGGCTCGCTGGTGGACAGTCAGCGTCTGCGTTTCGACTTCAGCCACTTTGAAGCGATCAAGCCTGAGCAGATCAAGGCGCTAGAAGACATCGTAAACGCCGAGATTCGCAAGAACTCTGCGGTGGAAACCGAAGAAACCGACATCGACACCGCCAAGAAGAAGGGCGCCATGGCGCTGTTCGGCGAGAAGTACGGCGACAGCGTGCGCGTACTGAGCATGGGCGGTGATTTCTCGGTGGAGCTGTGCGGTGGCATTCACGCCAACCGTACCGGCGACATCGGCCTGCTGAAGATCACCAGCGAAGGCGGTGTGGCTTCCGGTGTGCGGCGTATTGAAGCGGTCACCGGTGCTGCGGCCCTGGCGTACCTGAACGCTGCGGAAGAACAACTCAAGGAAGCGGCGACCCTGGTCAAGGGCAGCCGCGACAACCTGATCGACAAGCTGTCGGCGGTGCTGGAGCGCAATCGTCTGCTGGAGAAGCAGATCGAGCAGTTGCAGGCCAAGGCTGCCAGCGCTGCGGGTGACGATCTGTCCGCCCAGGCGGCAGACGTCAAGGGCGTGAAAGTGCTGGCAGCGCGTCTTGATGGCCAGGACGGCAAGGCGCTGTTGGCGCTGGTGGATCAGTTGAAAAACAAACTCGGCCGCGCAGTGATCCTGCTCGGCAGTGTCCATGAGGAAAAGGTCGTACTGGTTGCAGGTGTAACCAAGGACCTGACTGGCCAACTCAAAGCCGGTGATTTGATGAAACAAGCCGCTGCGGCAGTGGGCGGGAAGGGTGGTGGTCGTCCAGACATGGCTCAAGGCGGTGGTGTTGATGCTGCTGCGCTGGATGCGGCACTGGCCCTGACCGTGCCATTTGTCGAGCAGGGTATTTAAGGCGCCGAGCCGGGCCCGTCGTCTAGTGGCGGGTCCATGCGCTGTGCAGTTTGATTGATTAACGGGCGCCCCTTTACGGGCTGAGGCGGCTTAGAAAATGGCTTTGATCGTACAGAAATTTGGAGGCACTTCGGTCGGCTCTGTCGAGCGGATCGAGCAGGTCGCCGACAAGGTGAAGAAGTTCCGCGAAGCCGGCGATGACCTGGTGATTGTGCTGTCGGCGATGAGTGGCGAAACCAATCGCCTGATCGATCTGGCCAAGCAGATCAGTGGCGAAGCTAAACCGGTTCCCCGTGAGCTGGATGTGATCGTCTCCACCGGCGAGCAAGTGACCATTGCGTTGCTGGCCATGGCGTTGATCAAGCGTGGTATTCCTGCGGTGTCCTACACCGGCAACCAGGTACGTATTCTTACCGATAGTGCTCACAACAAAGCGCGAATCCTGCAGATCGATGATCAGAAGATTCGTGGTGATCTGAAGGCCGGCCGTGTGGTTGTGGTTGCCGGTTTCCAGGGCGTTGACGAGCACGGCAATATCACCACGCTGGGCCGTGGCGGCTCCGACACTACTGGTGTGGCGCTGGCAGCGGCCCTGAAGGCTGATGAGTGTCAGATCTATACCGACGTAGATGGCGTCTATACCACTGATCCACGTGTGGTACCCAAGGCTCAGCGTCTGGACAAAATCACCTTCGAAGAAATGCTGGAAATGGCCAGCCTCGGTTCCAAGGTGCTGCAGATCCGCGCGGTCGAGTTTGCTGGCAAGTACAACGTTCCGCTGCGCGTGTTGCACAGCTTTCAGGAGGGTCCGGGCACCCTCATTACTATTGATGAAGAGGAATCCATGGAACAGCCGATCATTTCCGGCATCGCCTTTAACCGCGATGAAGCCAAGCTGACTATCCGTGGCGTGCCAGACAATCCTGGCGTGGCCTTCAAGATTCTCGGCCCAATCAGTGCGGCGAACATTGAAGTCGACATGATCGTGCAGAACGTCTCGCACGATAACACCACCGACTTCACCTTCACCGTGCACCGCAATGACTACCTGGCGGCTCAGACGGTGCTGGAAAACACCGCTCGTGAGATCGGTGCCCGTGAAGTGGTCGGTGATACCAATATTGCCAAGGTCTCGATCGTGGGTGTCGGCATGCGCTCCCACGCGGGTGTGGCCAGCCGCATGTTTGAAGCCCTGGCCAAGGAAAGCATCAACATCCAGATGATCTCCACGTCCGAAATCAAGGTTTCGGTAGTGATCGAAGAGAAGTACCTGGAACTGGCAGTGCGTGCGCTGCACACCGCGTTCGAGCTTGACGCTCCAGCCCGCCAGGGCGAGTGATAAGTGTTTGAAAGGGGCGCGGTCTGACCGCGCCCTTTGTGTTTTTGATCGGCACGGGAGAAAACTGTTCTTTTGCCCGTGCTAGTCAATACTTAGGCGTGTAGGACTGCAGCCGACCAGGTTGTAGGCCGACACCCTTTTTTTTGCAGACTGTAGTCCCTGAAAATGTAATGCGTGAGGAGATAGGTATGCTGATTCTGACTCGTCGGTGCGCAGAAAGCCTGATCATTGGTGATGGCGAGATCACTGTGACCGTGCTCGGCGTCAAAGGTAATCAAGTGCGTATTGGTGTCAACGCCCCCAAAGAAGTGGCGGTTCACCGTGAGGAAATTTACCTGCGGATAAA
Organism: Pseudomonas sp. BLCC-B112; assembly: GCF_028550695.1. NCBI lineage: Bacteria > Pseudomonadati > Pseudomonadota > Gammaproteobacteria > Pseudomonadales > Pseudomonadaceae > Pseudomonas > Pseudomonas sp. BLCC-B112. The sequence goes on along the minus strand of NZ_JAQQGK010000002.1, from coordinate 381,441 downwards.
GAAAGAGAAGGACGAAGAACCAAGCCATTAATTTTTATCGTTTTTTTTGTTTGCAAACGGGGAGAAAGCTGGTTAATATACGCCCCGTGTTGCGGAGAGCTGGCCGAGTGGCCGAAGGCGCTCCCCTGCTAAGGGAGTACACCTCAAAAGGGTGTCGGGGGTTCGAATCCCCCGTTCTCCGCCATTATTTGCTTAGTACGTTGTAATCTGGCTTTTTCTGTAAGTTGTTGAAGTTACTAGAAAAAGTGCTTTACAAAAAGATTTAACGGCCTATAATGCGCGGCAACAAATGCAC